>CAZBTI010000011.1:26895-37705 GCA_964494395.1 uncultured Acidimicrobiales bacterium
CGTGAATGGATGGGCGAAACGCCCGTCACCCACTCCGAAGCGGGCTGATCTTCGCAGCGGTCGCAATCCGAGCCTGCGGCTCTCGAACCGCTAGGACACGTCGAGCGAAGAAAGTAGTTGCTCGACTCGGTCCTTGATCTCGTCTCGCACTCCGCGAACGAGGTCAAGGCCCTGTCCAGCCGGATCGGTGAGCGGCCAACCTTCGTGGCGAGTCCCGGGATAGTGAGGGCACACGTCCCCACAATCGAGCGCCTTACAGCCAGCTAAGGGTGCCTTCGGGCAGTAGCTCGCGGAGACGTTCGTTCGACTCGTCGAAGACGTGGCCCCATCGATCTCGAATACCGGGGTCGACGGGGTCGTACTCGCGCTTGTTGTAGCGGGGGTACTCGACGCCGGCGAGCGGAGGCAGACCGAGGAACTCGGTCGCTCTGCCGACAGTTCCCTCGGGGTCTTCGGAGAGCGCAGCTGAGTCGAGGATGAGCACGTTCTCGCGACCGAACAGTTCGAAGTAGCGCTGGACCTGGACGCCGTATTGGCCTCGACTGAGGTAGGCGTGGTGGATGTGGGGGCTGGAGATGTAGCTCGAATCGTGACGAATCTTCTCGACTTCGCCGGCGAGTCGTGCCTCTTCGGCTTCGAATGCTGCCTCGAGCTTGAGGGTTTCGAAGCCGCGCTTGACCTCGTGATTGTGGTGCGAAATTGCACGGTCGAGAGGCTCGCGCAAGACAGCAAGGATGCGAGCGTCGGGGTTGACCGCATGAATTCGGGCAGGGATGACCGGGCTGAACAAGTAGTACGGCGCACCTTCGCCAACGGCGGGTTTGACGCCGTGCACGCGCTCTTGCTCTTCGAGATCGCTGACCCGAGGAAAGTTGCCTTGGTACCACTTGACCGACTTGTCGTAGTTGGTATCGAAGTAGTGCACGCCCTTGGCGCGTCGCGGACCGTGTACCAGCTCGTGATTGAGGAGGTAGATGAACAGCGATGTCGTTCCGCCACGCTGAGTTCCGACGACAAAGAAGTTCGGGATGGATCGTTCGTTCGGGTCGAGTTGACCAACGTTTCGATTCGCCCACACGTACGCCTGTTGGATGGGCTTCGGGATAGCCGCAGTCTTTCCGAGAGCTTTACGACCAATCATGACAGAACCACCTTCAGGCTTTCGAGCACTCGTTCGTGGCGCTCGGTCTTGCACGCGTCGGCCTCGACGTGGCGCGCACATAGTTCGAGAAGATACAGGCCCTGCAGCACACCGTGGTGTGACGTTGGGATACCAAATTGCGCAAGGCCGAGGGTCGCACCGTCGAGGCCGGAGCCGTACTGATAGTGCAGGTGCAACAGGTCGAATCCGGTGGGGACACCAACCGACGTTCGCTCCCAATCCCAGATCGCAATCTGCCCGCCGACGGTATGGCCTGTGTTCCACGGAGACCAGTCGCCATGCCAAGCAGACACTGCGAGCTCGTCAATAAACGGTGAACTCGTCACCGCATCGATGTGAGCGGCAAGTTCGGCGAGTTGTGCATCGCCGAGTCGCTTCGGGAGCGATTGCCACCAGTCGCTCTTCTGCACGACCATCGAAGAATCGGTGTGCTCGCGAACGAAGCCTTCGAGCGTCGCCATCGGCATTTCCGACATGGAAACTCCGAGGTCACTCACGAGATCGAGTGGTTCCATTACCAAGAGTGCGCTCGGGCCATAGGCCCCTGAGTGGATGAGGCCTGGGGTTACCACTCCATCGAGTGGATGTTCCATGAGATGTCCCAGCCAGTGCGCTTCGTTCTGCACCATGAGTTGAGTGTGTGGGTCGGGTCCTAGTTTCGCCACGGCCACGAGTTCGTCACCGGCATAGCATCGCACCACCGGCTTGCGGTTCGGGCGAGGCGGACCGACCGAGACCGAAATGCGGACCCGACGCTCGATAACTTCGGAGAGGTGCTCGCGCAGCGTGCCGAGTTCGCTCTCCGACGACACCGTCCAGTCAGCTTTCCGGCGTGACGCCAATGACGACACTCCCAAAGCAATTCCGCCTGCGAGCGCAGCCGGCGCTCGCGAGGAGACCATCCGATCGACAGCGTCCTCCATAGCAGGCGAGCAATCGAGATCGACCAACACTCGGGGATCACTTGGGCGCGGTAGCGCACTGTATCGCTCGTTGGAATCGCTGGACGCAGTCGTTTGCAACGTTCCCTCGGGTCCGGCCAGCACGGTGCGCCACCATTGCTCGTCGACAACAGCCATTACGTCAGCACTGACGTCGGCTCAGCCCCTGACAGCACCGCTTGGCGGCGGATGTCGTCATCGCGTTGATCTCGGAAGAAGACCGCGAGGCACATCATCATGATCGGCAACGCCGCTGGCAGATGATCGTAATAGAACATCGTGGGCAGCGACGTCAGCACCGCTAAGTGCAAGAGCATCTGCTCTTGATTTCGAATTCGTCTGCCCGTCTTGAAGCTCATCAGCAACCAAAAGCTGGTGTAGAAGATGCCGCCGGGTATCCCCTGGCTGAATAGCGCAGTCCAAAAGTTTCCGTGGGTGCCGATCGCTGGTCGATTCGGGTCCGGATTCGAGAGAGGCGCGCCAAACCCCAGTAACGGAGAATCGGGAACTCGTTCGAGCACGGCGGTGTAAATGTCGTTACGAGCATCGACCGAGTGATTCGTCGTTGTTCGCTCGGTCACGATCGTTCCGAGAGGCGAGGCGAGCACGAGGGCTCCGACGACCACCATTCCGACGATGAGTCGGCCAGCGAGGATCAGGTTGCCCGTCGAGGCCCGACGAATCGCCAAGTAAATGACCGCACCGATGAGGGCAATGAAGAGACCACGATTTACCGACACGATCATCGGGATGATCGACAAGAACGCGATCGGCGCTAGCCAACGTCGCGCACGACGAACTCGGCCGGCATAGGCAATCGACGCAAAGGTTGCGGGAACGAGCGTGGCTGCCCAGTCGTTCGAAAACGAGAACGGAAAGGACGGTCGGTTGAGTGGGAAGCCGAGGAAGTCCTGCGCCTGTGCAAACGGCGGTTGCACGATGTTGCGAACAAAGGAGTTCGAGAGAAGCGATCGCGGGAGAATCTGCGACATCAAGGTCGGAACCGTTGCGTCGCCGAAGATGAGGCCTAGATACCCGCCGATAACTGCAGTAAACACGAAGATCCCGGCGATCATGCCGAGTACGCGCCCGGTCGGAAGCATTTTCTGCGGCAGGTTGTAAATGTACAAAAACAGGATCGTCGAGCCGATATAAATACCCGCTCGAACAGCCCATGAGAGCAGGCGACCGACCGTTGGATCGAGGGTCACGATGGAAGCGATCATCCAGCCCATAAACAAGAGCCAGATTCCGTATCCCTTTGGCATCCGGATCGGCTTCATCGAGAGGAGCGCAATGCCCATCGGCACAGCAACGATCGCAAAGGTGAAAAAGGCGAGACCCATCCACCAGAGCAGCGGCATAAACGCAATGAGGTAGAAGGGCGTTGCGGGGTTGATCAGACTTGGTCGACCGCTCTTTGCGCGCGAACGTACCTGCCGAGACTCACCTGAGAGATCTAGGTTGTCTACCGGATCAAGAACTGCCATTAGACAGACATCCCGCGTTTCTGTAGCTGTGAAACGACCGTTGCCGAAGGAACTCCCGCGGCAACCGAAAGCGCGAGACCTGCACGGCCTTCCTTCGGATTGAGCTTGAGGGTCTTCTTGGCCAATTCGACTGCACCCCTACGGTCGCCAAGCGAGGCCTTCGCAAAGGCCATCTGGCCGTAGATGCGTGCCAAGCCAACGGGCTCGGTCTCAAACTCGGGGTACCGGTCGAGGATGTACTGCAGGCCGTCGATGCGCATTTGCCAACGTTCGGCATAGAACGATGCGGTGTGCCAACGCACAGAAACGAGCGGTGCGGGAACGAGAAGCATGTCGGTGATACGAGTGGCGCGTAGCAACCATTCGTAGTCTTCGCCGTAGCCACCGGGCACATCTTCATCGATGAGACCGATCTGATCGATCAGTTCGGCACGGCGCATCAAAAAGGTCGATGGATGCGCTTCAAAGACGCGGCTCTCGAGGAAATCGCGAAACGTAAGGCGTGACTCGTCGCGAACGCGTTCGACGCGCTCGTCTTCGTATTCGACAATGACACCCGAACCCACGAAATGGACGTCAGGGTTGGCATCGAGGAGATCTACTTGGCGCCGGATCTTGCTCGGCACCCAGACGTCGTCGTCATCGCAGAACGCGACGAGGTCACTATTGGATACCTCTAGGCCGGTATTGCGCGCACCCTGAAGACCTTGCACGCGTGAATTCGGCACGACGACGACCGGACGGTTCCCGCCTTCGACAACCAGTGACATGTCGGGCTCGGTGACATCGAAGATGACGACGGTGGTAATAACACCGTCGTAGTCCTGCGCGTTGATTGCGGCGAGCGTTTCGCGCAACATTTGGGGCCGGTCGCGAGTAGCAACGATGGTGACGACACTCTGGGACATCTAGTCCTCCCTGCTATAACGGTAGCGGCCGAGCATGGGCCGAGTCACAGCACTCACAACCGACTTCATCTTTGGATCAAGATCGGTACGCCACTGCTCATCGGCGCGCAGTTCGACGGGTTTCTTCTCCAGCCGCCGCGGATTTCCCGAAACCGAATGGCCGTCTTGAAGCACGAGTGGCTCGCCGCTATTAAAGAGTTTTTCGCCGACCGATTCCACCCCGGCAAAGTCGAAAATCTGGTCGAGTGTGGACGCTGGATCCTCTACAAAGTCTTCATACCGCACGGTGGTCGTTGGAACTCCGAGCCGGTCCATATTCGAAAAGGCCCAGTTGAACCAGAGCCAGCGCATACCGATACGACCTGGGTGCAACGTATCCATCTCGGCGTCGCCGCCCTGAACCTCAGGTCGCTTGACGACCTTTGACCAAGAGTTCGCAACACCGCGAGGGTCGCGCACGACGTGCACGATGCGGAGATCTACATCGGGGATCTGACGGAGGAGAAGTGCCGTCGAAACGTGCTTGGACGTATCGACGATGACCGGCTTTCCGGACACTTCGAGGATTGCCCGAAGAACTCGACTGACCACTCCCCCGTACTGGGTGACACTGGCGGTGAAGAAGCTTGCGCTACTCGGAACGAGTAGCAACGGAATGTGGCGGGTTCGATCGGCGCGCTGTTGCAGCTTGTGCATCCGTTCGCCCGAAATTCGGTGCCAGCCGCCAAAGGCGACGTCGCCGACCTTCGACCAAAACTCACACTCGTTGAATGCGTGACCACAACCGCACAGGTTGTTGTCGATAACGCCGCGCTCCCAGAGGTGCACGAGTTCGCCAATGTTGACCATGTGCGGGTTCTCGTTGAGGAGGTCGGACATGATCGTGCTTCCCGAACGGGGAACCGATCCAATGAAGACGACCGGAATCTTCTTGAGTTCAGAACGAATGGGTGTGACCTCAGCCAATCCGTCGGTCGCCATGCGAGCACGCGGGCCAAAGAGCTCGACCATTTGGTCTTCGAACTTCAGAACCGACAGCGCAGCATGGCCGTCGTCGACTGCCACCTCGGGAGCCCCACGTTCTACCGCGAGGTCGAGCAGGCGGAAGAATTCGTCCTTGGTGCGTGCGAGCTGGATATCGCCGTGTGCGGCAAGGCGCTCGCAGAAATCGACCTGATGATCGTTGACATGTTCGTCGTAGCGCTCCTCGCGAGGAACAACGATCGGGACAGAGCCGTTCTTTCGACACTCCATGATCGTTGCTGGCCCACCGTGGGTCACCACGACAGAGGCAGATTCGAACTCGTCGATCAGTTGTGCTCGCTGGAGGTAGTCGAGGCTCTCGGCATTCTCCGATTCAGCCGAGGTGCCACGTTGCACGAAGGTGTGACCAACGTCTGGCTCGCCCGCGAGCCATTCGTCCAACCACCAGATGAGTCGATCAAAGCGGTGATAGTCGGTGCCGACTGTGACGAACAGGCGACCAATTCCCGAGGACGACTCGGGTAAGACCTTTGCGGACTCACTCACATCAACCGTCCTATAAGTTCGGCTTTTGGATGGAACACAAGCTGGTCTTCCCACTGAACGAGAAAGCTGGTGGACAACGGAGCACAAAGGCGAGCCGTGAGCGATGCGTGATCGATGCGGTCGTAGACCTCGATGAACACCGTCTTTGCCCCCATCAGGCGGCCGAGCAGAAAGAAGGGAAACGCAACCGCAGCACCTGTCGACACGATGACGTCGGGCCGTTCGCGACGCAGGACTCGCCAGGCAAGTCCCATGTTGCGAATGAGATTTGGAAGGTTCCGAGTCGTTGGATAGTGGGCCCAGTCACAGCGCTCGGACTCGAGTAGCTCGTGGCTATCGGGCATGTCGAAGGTGACCCAGAAACGATCGTGCTTCTCCCACCACGGTTCGAGCACAAGCAAGTGCGCCAGGTGTCCACCCGACGAACCCACGAGGGCAATATTAAGCGGCTTCTCGAAATCCGGAAGCACTTGTTCGATATCTGAGGCGGTCATACGGAGTCCCTGTCCTGGTTCCCACCAAAGAGCTCGTCCATCTTCGCAGAAATTGAGGAGTCTGCAAACTCAGATTCGACCGAAAGTGGAGCCATTGGGTCGGCGGGCGCCGAAGGTGCCGAAGGTGCCGAAGGTGCCGACACATGATCTGAGGCAGGAATGGCCTGTGCATGAGTTGGCGAGCTCGCAGGGACCTGCTGAGGTGCTGCCTGGTGGGGAGCTACCTCGTGAGGCACGCCTTGAGAAGCCTCGGCCCGCTGAGGAACTGCTGTGCCATTCGTCGATCCCGGAGCAGGAGTCGCTTCGCCAATAGTCGTCTCGGTCGACGATGACGCGGCTGCGGGTGCAGGAACATGAGCTCCGGCGTCTTCAACAACGCTTGCGTCTCGACTACTGGCGGGTTCAGCGGCTGGTTGAGGCGCGGCTTGTGTCTCAGGAGCGGGAGTGACGACTGGCGTAGCTACGGCCTCTGGAGTGGGTTGCACAGCAACCGGCTTCGGAGCAGCTACCGCGTCGGGTTGATCGGGCGCTGAGGTGTCGAACGCGTTGCGCGCACCGTTCTTCGTGTTGCCAGGGATGCCGGTGGGCACCGCTACGGTTGCGATATCGCCAGCACCGGCAGGGAGCAAGCTGAGGCGACTCGTGCGGTTGAAGATCGCGCCGACGAGGTACGCCTGAACGTTGTCGAGCTGGGTGCGGAGTTCGCTTAGCTCGCTGCGACGGGTGCGTCCTGAAGCAGCCACGACGTATACCGCATCAGAAATCGCGGCGATCTGCAGACCGCCAGCGTGGGTCAGTGCAGGAGGTGTATCGAAGATCACGATCATGTTGCGCTCTTTAGCGGCTGCGATGAGCGTTTGAAGTCCAGAGCTTGAAACCGATGCCTCAGATCCTGTACCGGTGGAGAGAAGACGAATTCCAAGGCGCTGACTCGAGTTGTCGATCGCCATGTGAGCGTCTTCGATCGTGGCCGATGTGCGAAGGAAATCGTTGAGACCAATCTCGCCGCTGAGCCCAAAGATGCGGTCGATAACAATGTTGCGTCGGTCGGCGTTTACAACGAGTACGTCGCGACCGTTCTGGGCCATGGCGAGCGCCAAGTTGATGGTCGTCGTTGTACGACCCTCTTCCTCATTTGCACCAACGATGGCGATCGAGCTGACTGCAACACCGTTTCTGGTTGCCAGCGCAGCTGCTGCGACACGACGGAAGGCCTCGGCACCAGGGGTGTGAGCGCTGACCGCGGTAACGAGAGCTGGGCTGTCTTGGGTGATTCGAGGAATGTCTCCGAGAACCGGAACACCGAGGTCTTGCTCGAGTTCTTGGGCGTCACCGACACGACGGTCGCGACGATCGAGGAGAACAGCGACGGTAGCGCCGAGTAGGAGTCCGACGAAGGCACCAGCGAGGAGCGCAAGAATACGGGGAACACCAGAGCTTCCAGCCTCAGGGACCGAAGCCTCACCGAGGAGGCTGCCAACATCGCTGGAACGACTTTGGAGTTCGGTCAGCTGACTCACCACGATGAACGTGTTGTCTTCGATCTCGTTCAGACGACGTTCGATGAGGCCAGCTTCGAGGGAATCTTCTTCAGCAGCGAGGAAGGCAGCGCGCTCGGTATCTCCGCGAACTTCGAGATCGGCGAAGGCAGCTTCGAGGTTCGCAATGGTTTCAGCGCGCTGCGCCTGTTCACGGTCGCTACGGAACGCAAGGTAGGTGTCCGCTGTGAGCTGCACGATGCCTTGGGCTTCTTCTGGCGAGTTGCCTTGGTAGCTGAACTCCAAAATGCGAGTGCTGCAATCGTCGACGAGCACGATGATCGATTCGGCATTTCCAAGGCACGCCGAGATGACGATGTTCTCGCGCCATTCATCGAGTGTGAGGTCTTCAGCCTCGCTCACGACGCGGTCGCCAATGACCTGAGATACGGCGATACCGATCTCGGTGTCTTCGTTGATGAGGTCTGCGCCCTGTCCAATGTCGGAGTCGCCCGGCACCAACAGCACCGAGACCCTCGACTCGAAGAACTGGCTCGGACCGGGGAGGAAAAACAGCGCGAGAAGAATACCTACTGCGGCTCCGATTGCGAGCACCCACCAACTGCGGCGAGCGATTCGCCCGTAGTTGCCGAATTCGATGTCATCTTCGTTCATGTCAGTTCCTGCCAGCCGTCAAGGCTGAGATCTCGTCGTGGGGAATTTCCGAAGTCAAAAGACTCCCTTGACAGCCGTGCCCCATCGTGGATGACGATCGGGCTCGCAAAAAGGTTGCGAAGACAGTGACCTGACATCGCTTCCCTGTTATTGCAGACTGGTATTTCCTAATTTGGTCTTTCTAGTACTTCGGCCGCTTCGAGGGCGTCGTTAAGCTCGGAGCTGCAAGTGACGAACAATTACCTAGATCTAGACCCCACCACGCCACCCAAAGTGAGAATCTACGAAGTGAATCAGACACAGTTGACCCCCGGCGGGCTATCGCGACACCGGGCGACACGATCGCTTTTCCTCGCTCTCCTCCTCCTCCTTGGAGCCTGCACGTCAAGCACGCTGGTAAGTGAAGAAAACCCAACCGAAACCGTTCCCGACGAAACTGCCACTGTAGGCGATCCAAACAACGAAGAACTCGCGACTGACGACGGCAATCTCGAACCAGCGGAGACAGACGCCGAGCCGGTAGCTGACGGCGCTGATGTCGAACAAGAGCCGACCGCCGACGAGGGCCTGTACCCGCCAACTCCGCTCGACGGCATCACCGCCGACCTCGACGGTTCGTTGCTCGGCATCTCGACCGGCCTGAGTCGCGCTGAGCGGGCTCCCCGCTTCCGTTCACTCGAAGACGAAGCGGGTCGCCAATTCGACATTGGGCACGTCTTCCACGCTTGGGATCGCGCAATCCCCACCGAGGATGACCTGATGCACCTCGAAGACGGTCGCATTCTCATGATCTCGTGGAACGGAACAGACACCATCGAGATCCAAGATGGCCTCCACGATGATTGGATCCGCACGCAAGCATCATCGGTGCGAGATCTCGAAGAGACCGTGATGTTGCGCTGGCTCTGGGAAATGGACGGAAACCGTCGTCGCGACTGGGTTCATTCGGGCGAGGACTACGTGGCAGCCTGGAACCACGTTCGCTCGATCTTCGATGAGGTCGGAGCGGACAACGCTGAGTTCGTGTGGTGTCCGAACGAGTTCTTGTTCTGGGACGGCGGAGACCCAGAGCCGTGGTACCCAGGCGATGACAACGTCGACTGGCTCTGCGCCGACGGCTACAACTGGGAAACCTCAGTTGACGCCCCCGAATGGATCTCCTTCGACCGCATCTTCGAGGACTTCCATGAATGGGCAGCACCGCGAGGCCTGCCGATCGTGATTGGCGAGACCGGATCCAACGAAGCCACGGGCAACCCGCAGGGCAAGGCCGACTGGCTTCGTTCCCTACCCGGAATCCTCGAGAATGACCTTCCCGAAGTCGATGCCGTGGTCTACTTCGACAAGGACTTCACGTCGTTCGATCAGCCAAACTGGCTCCTCGACACCACACCAGAGTCGTTGGAGGCGTGGAACGACATCGCCAACGATCCGTACTTCAACCCCTTGGGCTAATTTCATTACCTGCTCATTACCCGCCCGAGTCTTCCCAACGAGGGCCAATCACCTAAGTTAACTGTGTTCATGTCAGCACAGAGAGTGATTTTCGGGTGCCCAGTCAACGCAGGTCCATCTTTGAAAGCGCGCGTTATTGCAAGCGTTTTGTTCTCCTGTTCAGCGCGCTCGTTGCGCTGCTGACGGCTTGTGGGACCGAAGGTGTCGAACTCGCTGACGCACCGCAGACCGAGGTCGCCGGCGAGGTCGAAACCGCAGATGTGGTCGACGACACCAATGAAGAGGGCGAGTCAGAACAGGGTGATCTCGAAGAGGGTGCTGACACGGCAACGAGTACGACAACGTCCACAGTTGTGCTAACGCCCACCACCGAGGCCAACGCCGAAGCACCAGCGGTAAGCCTCGATGAGCTGATCTCCAGCGTCATCGCGGAACCGCTGATCATCCCGACGACCACTATTGCACCCACAACGACGACCACGACCACCGTGGCCGAGACCACGACGACTACCACCGTGGCGGAGACCACGACGACAACGATCGCTCCGATCACCGTGGTAGGTCCAGCCGAGACCACCACCACCGCTGCACCCACGACCACCGCTGCACCCACAACGACGAGCACCGCTGCACCCACGACCACAACCATTGCCCCAACCACTGTGGCACCTGTAGCT
>CAZBTI010000011.1:37805-42971 GCA_964494395.1 uncultured Acidimicrobiales bacterium
CACCGCTGCACCCACGACCACAACCATTGCCCCAACCACTGTGGCACCTGTAGCTCCCGTCGCCGCCGCACCGCCGCTCACGAATACCGGTCGGTTCCCTCGATCCCCGTTGGCTGGGGTGGGCGCGAACAACCAAGGCGTTCTACTCGGGATTTCGACCGGACTCTCGACCGCCGAACGAGAGCCACGCTTCAACTTCCTTGAGCAGCAAGCCGGACGCGAGTTCGATATTGGCCACGTCTTCCACTCGTGGGGCCAGGCCATCCCGCGGACCGACGACCTCATCCATCTCAATGAGGGGCGCATCCTGATGATCTCGTGGAATGGAACCGACACCATCCAGATTCAGAACGGTGTCCACGACGACTGGATTCGTCAGCAGGCCTTGGCAGTTCGAGAGCTGGAACAGCCAGTGATGTTGCGCTGGCTGTGGGAGATGGACGGCGCTAGGCGAATTGGCACCGTGCACTCTGGGCCCGACTTTGTCGCTGCCTGGAACCACATCCGGGCGATCTTTGATGAAGTGGGCGCGACCAACGCCGAGTTCGTCTGGTGCCCTAACGCATTCCTCTTCTGGAATGGTGGCGACCCGAGTCCTTGGTACCCGGGCGACGACAACGTCGATTGGCTCTGCGCCGACGGCTACAACTGGGGAAACTCGGTGAATGCGAACGACTGGATGTCCTTCACAGAGATCTTCGAGGACTTCCACGCATGGGCAGCACCTCGTGGTCTCCCAATCGTGATTGCCGAAACCGGGTCCAACGAGGCCGTCGACGATCCGAACGGCAGGGCAGATTGGCTTCGAGACATTCCGAGAAGTCTCAGAAATGACCTTCCAGAGATCGATGCTGTCGTGTACTTCGATAAAGACTTCCGATTCCAAGGCCATCCCGACTGGCGACTCGACACTACTCAGCAGGCGTTCGACGCGTGGAACGAGATCGCGGTAAACCCGCTCCTCAATCCCAACAATCGATAGCTGCTCACCCCCACCCCCCAACAAAAAGGGATAGCTCGCTGATCCGTTCCGAACGGCCCATAGAGAAAACCGAAAAAAAATCCGAGAACCTCTGAAGGAGGAAATGTGACGATCCTGAACAAACTCACTGCAGCCATTGGAGTTGGCGCCCTGACCGGAGCGCTCCTAGTAGCCGCTGCACCGACGACCGCAGCCGCTCAAACCAGCAACGGCCCAACCATTGGGGCCTACGCACAACCCATTAACGGGCAAAGCAATATCGATGCGATCGTCGAGCTCGAACAAACGCTCGGCACCACCCTCCCGATCGTACGAGCCTTTAGCGATTGGGACGACACCATCGGCGCAGACAAGCCGCTCCATGTCTTCACTCGAGACGGCGGCCGAGAACTTGCCCTGTCGGTGAAACCCACCCGCCAAGACAAGACCGATATTCCGTGGGCGAGCATCGCCGCCGCGCAACCCGGCTCACGCATCTACCAAGAGATCCAGACGATGGCGGACGCCCTCAATCGCTACGACGCTCCGGTCATCTTCACGTTCCATCATGAGCCAGAGCAAGGCGCTCACAGAACCGATGGCGGTGGAAACACGCGGTTCGGAGACGCTGACGACTTCAAAGCCGCATATCGCAAGGTCCACTCGATCTTCCAATCAGAGGGAGTCGACAACGTCCGCTACTCGGTCGTACTCACCGAATGGTCGTTTGAAGTTGGCGAGTTCTCCCCGAACGATGAGCGCCGCGCCGAACTTTGGTACCCGGGCGATGACGTGGTCGACATCATTGGTTCGGACGAATACAACTGGAATAACTGCCGACCAGGTAACGACAACGACCCATGGATTTCCCTCGAAGACGACATCGCTCCTCTGCTTCGCTGGGCGAACGAGCACCAACCCGACAAGCAACTGATGTTGGGCGAATTTGGTTCGGACGAAGGAAGCCCCGGCCAGAAGGCGCAGTGGCTCGCCGATGCCCAAGAGTGGTTCGAAACCTCTCCCGATGCTGATCGCTTCGCTGCCATCCTCTATTTCCATGACGACGGCCGCGAAGAAGGTTGGCCAGACTGTGAATGGTGGCTTGATTCCTCAACAAGTTCGACCAGCCAAGCAATCGACTGGTTCAACAACAGCCGGTTCCGCGGAAGCTTCACCAACAACTTCGGATCAACTTCGAACCACACCTGCTTCGGAGAACCCGCCACCATCGTCGGAACCGCAGGGAACGACACGATCGTCGGCACTGCAGGCAAGGATGTCATCGTCGGCCTCGAAGGCAACGACAACATCGAAGGCCTCACTGGTGACGACCTCATCTGTGGCGGCCCCGGAAACGACACGATCTACGGACTCGGTGGCGAGGACAGCATTCACGGCCAAGCTGGTGCCGACAGAATCTTCGGTGGCAACAGCCCGGACCTTCTCCTCGGTGGCGACGGAAACGACAGGATCGACGGCAACGCAGGAGCCGACGAGATTCATGGCAACGACGGCAAGGACACCATCAGCGGCGGCAGCCAAGGCGACACCATCTACGGACAAGCGGGCGCTGACCAAATCAACGGCAACAAGGGCTTCGATCGAATCTTGGGCGGCAAAGGAACAGACTTTGTCCTCGGCGGGCAAGGCAATGACAACCTGCTCGGAAATCTCGGCACCGACACCTGCGTCGCTGGACTCGGCAGCGATTCTGTCGATTGCGAGATCAGAAGGTAAGGACCTGCGGTAACAGCGTTATCCCAACATGTTGACCATCACGCTCACGACGATGACAGATATCAGCGAGAGCGGTACCCCCAACCGGAGATAGTCGGTGAAGCGGTAGCCGCCCGGCCCGTAGACCATGGTGTTGGTCTGATAGCCAACGGGCGTCAAGAACGATGACGAACCAGCGATTGCTGCGCCGATGACCATCACCCGAGGATCCAGACCCGACCGCTCTGCGATGTCGAGGGCGATTGGGAACACGAGCGCTACCGCAGCGGCATTGGTGATGAGTTCGGTTAGCACCATCGTCGTGATGACGACGCCGACGATCGCACCAAAGCTACCGGCGAAACTGAGGTCGAGCAGTAGGTTAGAGATTCGATCCGCAAGACCGGAGGACGAAACGGCCTGACCCAGTCCGAACGCTCCGCCGATCATCAGCACGACGTTGACATCGACCGCATCGCGAGCTTCTCGGGGCCTCATCACCCCAACGCCCACCAAGAGGATCGCAGCGAGAATCGTGGCCCGTGGCACCGACATCACCCCGAGCAGCGGCAGCAGCACAACGATGCCGATCGAAGCGAGCGCCCAGATCGACTTCTGGGATGCCTGGGGCATCTCCGCATCGAGACGTGAGACCAAAAGGAACTCTCCCGAGTCACGCCACCGGTTTCGAAAACTCTTGTCCGCAACGACGAGCAGCGTGTCACCAGTGCGCAAACGCGACGTTCCCAGCTTTCCGCCGAGCTGTTCACCGCTTCGGTGAACAGCGAGGATGGCGCCTCCATAGCGTTGCCGAAATCCGACCTCTGCCGGCGTTCGCCCAGCGAGGGGTGAACTCGGGCCGACGACGACTTCGAAGAAGCCAACGTCCTGTTTGGTATCTAACTCATCGAGGACATCATCTTCGGCGGGAGTGAGTCCGACGATTCCCTGGAGGTCGACGATGTCGTCTACGCGGCCAGCAAACACGAGGGTGTCTCCACCGCGGAGGGTTTGTGAAGGTGAGACCGGGGCGATCACGCGGTTCGGCCGAGCAATCTCGGCGAGATACACCCCGCTCAGCGATCTCAGACCAGCATCTTGCACTGACTGGCCATCGACTGGACCCCCGGCTTCGACCATCATGCGGACGGTAAAGGAACGCCCAGCTTGAGCCTTGCGTGGACGACGTCGTTCGGGCAGCACGAGCGGCGCGAGTACGAGAATCGAGACCAGCCCAATCGCGAGCAATGGAAGCCCAACTTTGGCGAGTTCGAATAGGCCGAGTGCCGGAAGGCCAGCATCTTCGAGAAGGCCTGATGCCACCAAGTTCGTCGACGTACCAATGGCGGTGATTGCTCCTCCAAGGATTGTTGCGTACGACAACGGAATCAGGAACGTCGATGCGCTCCTCTCCCGTTCATCGGCCCAACGAGTCACCGCTGGGGTAAGCATCGCAACGATTGGTGTATTGGCTAAGAACGCACTGCCGAGAGCGGACGGGAGTACAAGACGAGCAAGATCGAGCCGGATGGTCTTCGGGGCCGCGAGCAGTCGACTCACCACAGGCTGGAGAGCTCCTGTCTTGTCGACAGCGCCAGCGATCACATAGAGGCCCGCAACGGTGATCGGCGCGGTGTTCGCAAAGCCAGAGAACGCCTCAGAAGCGCTGGTGACGCCGAGGACATACAAGAGTGCTGTAGCACCGAGAACGCCGGCGGGAGGGGAAACCAGTCCGCGGATCAGCCCGGCCACCATGGCCGCTAAAACGGCAAGCGTGATCCAAGCTTCAACTGACACACAATTCCTATCGGCGAAAGGCTTCCGAAAACGAGAAACCCCAGCCCGAAGGCTGGGGACGCTCGTAATACAAGGTTAGTACGCAGCTGCGTAGCCCGTCACGTGGCGGAACTACTGCGTTGGTGTATCTCCGAGGAGGCCCACCGCATCGCTGCGGTTTGCCAACCAGTCGGCGAGATCCGCGTCCTCGTCGGCCGAGCTGTAGAACTCCATCGGGGTGTAGTCGGGCGCATGCGGCTCGACCTTGCGGTACTCGGCAATACCGGTACCGGCTGGGATCAGCTTTCCGATGATGATGTTCTCCTTGAGACCGATCAGGCCATCGCTCTTGGACTCGATAGCGGCCTCGGTGAGGACACGGGTCGTTTCCTGGAACGAGGCTGCAGACAGCCACGACTCAGTAGCGAGCGATGCCTTGGTAATACCCATCAGCTGAGGGCGACCTTCGGCAGGACGCTTGCCTTCTTGAACCAGTTGGCGGTTCGCGTCGGCGTAGATCTTGGTGTCGACGCTCTCGCCAGGAAGGAAGTCCGAATCACCAGGCTCCGATACGGCAATACGACGAGTCATCTGACGCACGATGAGCTCGATGTGCTTGTCGTGGATCGATACACCCTGATCGCGGTATACCTTTTGGACCTCTTCGACCAAGTAGCGCTGCGTTTCACGCACGCCCTTGATGTCCATGAGTT
>CAZBTI010000012.1:0-5235 GCA_964494395.1 uncultured Acidimicrobiales bacterium
CATGATCAATCAAATGCATCTGCCTCTACGCCTAGTACGGTGCGTCCCGTGATGGAAGTTGTTGAATCTGTAGGACCTGAGGGAGACGTCTAGTGGAGCGTCAGGGAGGCCTTGGACGCGGTTTGGGTTCCTTGATCCCAAGTGATGTCACCGATGACGCAGACGCGACCTATCAGATGGTGTCGGTGTCTTCGATTCGTGCGAACGATTATCAACCCCGCGAATACTTCGACGAAGAGACTCTCGATTCGCTGACAAACTCTGTGCGCGAGCTTGGTGTTCTGCAGCCACTGCTCGTCCGTGTCGACGGGGATGGATACGAACTCATTGCGGGGGAGCGTCGTTGGCGTGCGGCCAAGCGAGCTGGTCTCCAAGATGTTCCGGTGATTGTTCGTTATGCAGACGATACCTCGTCACTCGAGCAGGCCTTGGTGGAGAACCTTCACCGACAGGACTTGAATGCCATTGAAGAAGCGTCGGCGTATCAGCAATTGGCGGACGACTTCGGGTTTACGCAGTCCAAGATTGCCAAGAGGGTGGGAAAGTCTCGTTCAGCGGTTGCAAACACGCTTCGGTTGTTGACATTGCCGACAGCAGTGCAACGCCTTGTGTCGGAGAATCGTCTGAGTGCCGGCCATGCCCGCGCGATCATCAGTCTTGACGATGAGGCGGAGCAGGTACAGATTGCTGAGCGTGTGGTGGCTCAGGACCTATCGGTCCGTGATGTCGAGCGCCTAATGAAGGGCGATTCGATCGACCTTGATCTGACCGATTCAGCTGATGAGTCAACAGAGAGTCCAGAACCGGCACCTCGACCAGCGCCTGGAACGACGCGGTCTGCAGCGGTACTAGAACTCGAACGGCTTCTGTCTGAGCATTTGAGTACTCCGGTGGGTATCTCGATGGGCGCGAAAAAGGGAAAGATCGTTATCGAGTACGCCGACCTTCAGGATCTTGAGCGCATTTACCGCGCGATGACGAAGTAACGAGCAAACTCATGACTACTCATCAAATTCGAACGCCTGTTCGAATTTATCTTTGAGCGGCTTGCCCGAGATCAGTTGCGTGGGCTGCGGTAACCGGTACAGCGACCCATCGAAGCAGAGCGTCGTGGATTGCGCTCGCAACGTCTCGTCGATCCTCGACGATTGAGTCGCGAGGACCGAGGCGGAACACCACTGCAGGCATTCGAGTCTGTCGCAGAACCGGAGACAGCGCTCCTTCGACCGTTCCAGGTATTCGCATGGCGAGCGAGAGTTCATCAATGGCGAAGTTGGCCAAGTCTTTGCCGCCGTAGCTCGAATACGAGTCCGTCTCGTAGAACGTTGCGGTGCATGTCTCTTCGGGTACCGCCATCAGCCCCATATAGAGCTCGGCATCAAACTGGTTTGCGGCTTTGGCGTGCGTGGAACCGTCGCTGTGATGCAAAAGGAGAACTCGGGCACCTGCCTGGCGCAGGATCTTGCCAATTTCGCCGGCGACGATTGGGGAGTGGCCGAAGTCGCCAACAACAATCCGGCGTCCTACAACGCCCTTCGGACCGTTTCGAAGACGCTCTTGTTCTCGAATTGCAGCGATTGGGCGCGCAGCGTTTGCGGACAGCCGCAAACGTGTGAGCGTGAAAACCGTTGTGGGGCCGGCGACACCATCGACTGGAAGGCCCGCATTTCGTTGGAAATCGGAGACCCCAGCCTCTGTTTGTGGTCCGAAGATGCCGTCGATCCAACCACTATCGAAGCCGAGACTTCCAAGCAGCAGTTGTAATTCAGCAACATCGTCGCCGCGCATCATGGGTGTGCGGCGACATAGGAGCCGACCACCGAAGTTGTGTCCGGCTTCATCGAGTGATTTCCATGTTTCGCCACCGACGATTCCGCTTCCTTCAAGGCCGCGCTGGCGTTGAAAGGCCACAACAGCGTCGTGGGTTCGGCCAGAGAAGCGATCGAGGTGGACGGTTTCGACGAGGTATCCCGCCAGAGTGAGTTGGCTGTGGAGTTCAACGACGGCTTCGCCGACGTCTCCACGCTCGAGGCGGGGTCGTGGGGGGCGTTCGTTCATCACGCCTGACTGTAGTGACTGGCGGCGAGGAAAAGGCGTAGCCTGCGCGGCAGAAAACGAGAACGAGCCCCAGCCGAGGTAGCTGAGGCTCGTCGAGAGGTCGTACCGACCGGAACTTACATGTGGTTAGTCAGCTCGGCGACGATGGCGTCCTTGGACTTTGCGCCGATCATGCGAGCAACTTGCTCCCCGTTTTTGAACACGATCATCGTCGGGATGCTCATGACTTCAAACTCGCGAGCAGTGTTGGGTGCATCGTCGACGTTGAGCTTGGCAATGGTCACTTGACCGGTGTGCTCGTCGGCGATCTCGTCGAGGAGCGGAGCGATTGCCTTACAGGGACCGCACCATTCAGCCCAAAAGTCGACCAGCACGGGAGCGCCTTCAGCCGAAATAGTGTCCTTAAAGCTGAGGTCGGACAGTTCGAGTACGTTTTCTGAGGCCATGGGGGTCTCCCTTTTGTGGTTTCGCTGATGATGTAACACGGCGCATGTAACGTCGCATTCCCTCTGATCTTAAGGGGACAACCTCGGCTCAGGGCTTCTTTCCGTAACGTCGTCGAGCCCGCCACCCCATAGACGACTCGACCTCTGCGACCTTCTTCACGAGGGCGTCGCGGACATCAGAGGCCTTTGATCGCAGAGTTTCGGCTGTTTCGAGCTCTGAAGAGAGCGTGTCGATCGTTTCTGCGCTGGATTCTTTGAGTTCACGGTGCTCTTGGTCCAACGAATTTCGCTCTTGGACAGCTTCGCTTCGCAGCTTCTCTGCGTATTCAGCTCGGTGTCGGAGTTCTTCCACGCGCGCCTCAGCAACCGCAGTGGCCTTGATCTGTTCGATGAGATCGACAGTTGTTTGATCAAGTTCGGCACGAGTGTGCTCAAGGTCTCTCCGTGATTGATCACGCTCGCGTGTGAGTTGGGTGTTTTGATCAGTGAGTGATTGAACATCCCTACTCAGAAGCTTGATCTCAGATTCGGCGATGACCTTGGCTTCAGTCACCGCAAGAAGATCTGGAGTCACGTGATTGAGCAGCTGATCAGGCTGGCGATCACTCTCTTGATCATCGGTGAGATCGAGCATCATCGTCCAACCATCTTGGCGAGCAACCTCAGCGAGGTCGGCCGCCGGGATCCGCCATTCGTTTCCACTGCTTCCGCGACGAAGCTGCGCCCCAGGAAAGCGACCCTTGTCAATGCGTCGTCGAATGGTTAGTTCAGAGCGACTCACCAAAAGGGCAGCCTCTTTGATCGAGTACTGGGCTTGCTCATGAACATGGTCGGCCATGGGCAACAACCTAGCGGAGATCAATCACTGATCACTCAAAGAGTGATCAGTGATCTATCTAGTGACCTTCGTCGTTGGCTTCTAGCCAACGCTCGGCTTCGAGGGCTGCGGCGCAGCCTGAACCAGCAGCGGTGATTGCCTGACGGTAGTAGTCGTCCTGAACGTCGCCGGAGGCAAAGACACCCTCGATGTTGGTCGCCGTACGCCCTGGCACGGTCTTGAGGTAACCGTTGTCCTTCATGTCGAGTTGTCCTTCGAACAGGCCGGTGTTTGGCTTGTGGCCAATGGCGATGAACAAGCCAGTGACCGCAAGGTCAGAGATCGAATCGTCGAGGTTGTTCTTGAGCTTGACCGATTCGAGCTTGGACTCACCGACGTATTCGACGACCGAACTGTTCCACAGGATCTCGATCTTCGGGTTGGCGTGCGCGCGGTCCTGCATGATCTTCGAGGCTCGAAGCTCGTCGCGCCGGACGACCAGGTAGACCTTTGAGGCAAAGCGGCTGAGGAAGTTGGCTTCTTCGAGGGCAGAGTCGCCGCCACCGACTACGGCAATGTCGTGATCGCGGAAGAAGAAGCCATCGCAAGTCGCACACGTCGAGAGACCGTGACCAATGAGATCGTTCTCACGGTCGAGCCCGAGCATGAGCGATTGGGCGCCAGTCGAGACAATGACGGTCTTGGCGAGGTGGGTGGGACTGGCAGCTTCTGGGTCACCGACCCAAATCTTGAATGGACGCTCAGAGAGGTCGACCTTGCTGGCCTTTACCGTTTGGATGTCGGCACCGAAACGAGCCGCTTGTGCCTTGAAATCCGCCATGAGATCTGGCCCCATGACTCCCTCGGGGAAGCCGGGATAGTTCTCGACATCGGTGGTGAGCATGAGCTGGCCACCGGGCTGATCGCTGGTCGAACTTGGTTCCCCCTCGAGCACCAATGGGGATAGATTTGCGCGAGCGGTATAAATCGCTGCGGTAAGTCCTGCTGGTCCGGATCCGATGATCACTACGTCGTGGACCGTGTCGCTGCCTGTCATTTCTGTATCTCCTCGTTACGCGCTCTGGAATGGACACGTGGGTGTTGAGCGTAATGTTTTTGGGGAGCTGACAGGCTCTTTGGAGAGTAAAGCGGGGTTATTCGACCCGTTTGCGCCAGAGAATCAAGCCAGCAACTGTGAGGATCGCACCGAGGACGAGGTATACGAGCCAAACACCCAGTCCGACCGATGAAACGGCCTGGCTGAACAGATGGACGATGCCAATCAACAGCATGATCACTGCTGGAACACCAAGTATGAGGATCACAATTCCATAAACGATCGCCCGAACGGCTTTCGTTGCTGGTTGAGTTGTCTTGTGCTTGACGTTGTCGACAAGGCCGACGATCGTCTCGGTCGCCTGTTGCGGCCAGTCAGGTGTCGAATCGCTTTGCATAGACATGGGTTGGACTCTATCCAATAACTCCGCAGGTCTCTGCGTCGAGCAACCGCGTCGTTCCGTCGTCACCGAATTCGATGATCACCAACTGTGCTGGTCCGGCGAACGGATCGAGCACGACGAGCGAATACGGCGTGGGGTTTGTGACACCTTCGCCGGGGACGAGGCACTCGGGGTTCACTTCGGTTGCGAGAACTTCGTCGAAGTCGCCGCTGTTTCGAGCTTGGAGTGTTTCGATAGCCAGGATGTCGTTGCCGGCGAGGTTCGGGGCAACGGTGGTGTCTTCGATGAGCACATTGAGTTCTTCGATCGATGGAACAACCTCGAGATCGAGGTCGAGGTCAGCTGGTACGCCGGCGGCTTCTACCGTGGCGTCGCCGGCGTCTTCCTCTTCGTCCTCCATGGCCTCTTCTTCTTCGTCCTCCATGGCTTCCTCTTCTTCGTCCTCCATGGCTTC
>CAZBTI010000012.1:5335-37127 GCA_964494395.1 uncultured Acidimicrobiales bacterium
TGGCCTCTTCTTCTTCGTCCTCCATGGCTTCCTCTTCTTCGTCCTCCATGGCTTCCTCTTCTTCGTCCTCCATGGCTTCTTCGTCGCCGTCATCGCTAGTAACTGCTCGTTCGACCAGCTCCTCAGTTGCGTCGGCGGACTCGGCGCTCAACGAGGCATCGCTCGCAGCGTCGGTCGCAAAGTCGGTAGACGTGTCGTTGAGGAACACTGGAATCGCCAAGACGAACAGCAGCACGGCGGCCGCAGCAGCGATGAGCCAACCGGTAGGGAAGCGCTTCTTTTCCTCTTGTTTCTCGTGGCGTTTGGCAGAGAGGCTCGTCACTTCGGGAGAAGCAGGAGTGGCTGTCGCCATAGCAGCCGCGATCGATGCAGACCGTTTCTCAGGAGTGGCTTCGGGAACTGGGGTGGCGACGTGGGTAACGGCGGCGCGAAGGTCGATGAGTCGTTGAGAAGCAGCTTCGTCAGCTTCCACGGCCGCGATGATCTCTGGGCTGGCCTCACCATCGATGATGGTGGATAGGAGTTGGTCGTCGTAGCGGTTCTCAGTCATCGTCGGTTCCTTGTACGTCTGGAGACGAACTCTGGTTCCCGCCATTTGTCACATCGCCAATAATGTCGGCCAATTTCCCGCGACCACGTGCAATTCGTGAGCGTACGGTGCCTGGTGCAATATCCAAAACTTCAGCGATTTCGTCGTAATTCAGGCCGCATAAGTCCCGCAATACCACGGGAACCTTGAATTCTTCAGCCAATTCATCGAGGGCATCTTCGATCACGATTCTCGCAGCGGTAGCTTCATCGACGCCTGTACTTCCAACGACCTGAAGGTGGCTTTCGTCATCATCGAGGGAATCGGCATCGCGGCGCTTGCGGCGGCGCAGTTCGTCGATAGCGGCGTTTGTTGCAATCCGGTACGACCACGTGGAGAATTGCGCCCGCCCGTCGTACTTGTCCAAATTCTTGACGATCGAAATCAGCGCCATCTGCGCAGCGTCATCGGCGTCAGCGCCATGGCCAACAACCTTCGCGCACACGGCTCGCAGCCGGTCGTGATGGCGGTCGAGGAGGATCTCGAGAGACGCCATGTCGCCGCGTTGAGCCGCCTTGATCAGTTCGCCGTCGTCCGCCAATGTCTGCATCTAGCCCACCAGATCCACTTCGGAGATACGGATGATCTGCAGAATCTCTCCGGACTGAACTTCGGTCTCGTGCTCATCGATTGTTTGCTCGGCATCGATTCCGAGATCGGTGACCCATAAGAGGAGTGCGTTGGTATCGGTGTCGTCGATGTCGAGCGACTCCGAAGTACCGAGACCGGAGAACGTGCCTATAGGGCTACCCCAATCGTCAAGCGATGCACCGACCGTGTCGGCAGCGTAGATCTCGACCGCCCAGTCTTGACGGTCTGCAACGAGGTTGACATCGTCGACCGAGCGCGCCTCGTCGAACTCGACGATCAGACCGACGCCTGGCTTGAGTTGACCGAATGTTCGATCTCGGTAGAGCTGGGTAAACCAGAAGGTGTTCGGGTCGCCATCGAACGGGCGCAGTACAGCCTCCTCGTGCTCTTCTCCATCGCCGAACGGGTCGAACGACGTGGCTCGAAGACCTTCGGGGCCGAACGGTCCACGATCGGACTCGTTCTCTGCTTCGTTAGCGACTGCATTCTCTTGAGCTATGTCATCATTCGGCACGGCGTCGGGGTTACTCGCAGTGTCTTCGACTACTTGGCCATCGGGGTCGACCACGGCTGGTTCGTCACCATTGGAGAATCGTTCAATCAAGGAGTCGCCGGCGCTGGTCAGCAAGAACCACACCGTGGCGACGGCGGCGAGCATCAGGAAGAGCGCAATCATTGGCGCTAGCCACCGCATTCCCGACTTCTGGGCCTTGACGTGTTTGGCATTTGCTGGGTCGACCTTTGCCCGTTGCTTCGCTGTCGGCCGGGCCGGTGGAATGTCGGTAGACCAAACATTGTCTTGGGCGATGACAGGCTCTGGTCGTTTCACCACGGGCGGACGAGGTGCAACTTCAGGGATTGCTTCGGCGCTCGTGGGCTCTTCCTCACGCAGCGGTATCGATACCGACTTCGGTCGTGAATCGACGATTGTGGCATCGCCGCGATCGACCATCAATCCGCCGAGCATGGCTTCCTTCAATGCAGCTGACCAGGCAGCAGCGTCGGGATAGCGATCATCGGGCTTGCGAGCCAAGCTTCGTACGAGGAAGGCGTCGAGCGAGAGTGGCAGGTCGGGACGAAGCTTGCGAGCCGACGGTGGGTCTTTTCGCAATCGCTCCATTGCTGAGCGAAGGTCGGTTGCCGCGAATGGGACTTGGCCGCACAGCATCTCGTACAGCACGGTCGATAGACCATAGAGATCGGTGCGTCCATCGACGGGATGGCCGTCGAGTTGTTCGGGAGCGAGATATTTCACGGTGCCGACGAGTGAGCCGGTTTCGGTGAGCCCGGCCTCGTCGAGCGCCTTTGCGATACCAAAGTCGCTGAGTTTCACTCGTCGATCGGGGCGAACCAAAATGTTTGCTGGCTTCACGTCGCGGTGCACGATGCCGTTTTGGTGTGCGTGACCGAGCGCGCTCGCAAGCTGAAAGCCAACCTCAACGGCATCGGCGGCCGCGAGGGTCGGACGCTCGTTGAGAATGGTGCGAAGATCACGACCTTCGACGAACTCCATGATGATGGCGTGGTTCTCCTCGGCGCCGACCGTGTCGTAGATCGCGACAACCGCCGGATGAGTCAGGCGTGCAGCGGCTTGAGCTTCGCTGCGAAATCGTGCGAGCACAGTGCGATCAGCAGCGAGGTGCGAGTGCAACATCTTGATCGCGATTCGTCGACTCAGATTGTGATCGAAGCCCTCCCAGACTTCGGCCATTCCGCCACTGCCTACGCGCTCGCGAAGCTCGTAGCGATCGTCGAGACGACGGTTCGCCATCAGATGGTCGTTGGTGTGCGCTCTAGCCATTCCGACGAAACGCTAGTGCTGGACACGGGCCAACAGGGGTCAAGGACCCGACGGGTCGGGGAGACCGATACGGCCGAAGCCATGTTCAGCCCTTGATCTGGTACGTAATTCCGATGATGCCAGGCCCACCATGGGTCCCGATCACGGCGCCGATCGTGTCGGTTCGCGCCGAGGTCACAGCAGGCATGGCACTCAGACTTGCAACGAACTCATCGATATCGCTGGCGTTTGAATGGAGGATGGCAAGGTTCTCGACATCGCCCGCATTCTCGATCTGTTCGCGAACCCAGGCGAGCGACTTCTTCCGGGTGCGCTGTTTGCCTGCGGCGACAACTTCGCCCGAGCTGAGGTCGAGGAGCGGCTTTATCGACAACATGGCACCGAATGCTGCTTGGGCTCCGCCAATTCGCCCACCCTTCTTGAGGTTCTCCAAGGTGTCGAGGGTGGCGTAGATGCGGGTGCGATCGCGCATGTCTTCTGCCATCGCGACAATCTCTTCGGCCGACTTTCCGTCGCGAGCAGCCCGAGCGCAACCGAGCACGATTGAACCAAGCCCGCCGGTCACCGATTGTGAGTTGACGACGTGGACGGGAATCGATACATCATCGGAAGTCGCCGCGGTTCTCGCTGCTTGGATGGTCGCGGAGAGCGCTTCAGAAATGTTGATGCACACCACGGCGTCGGCGCCCTCGTCGGCGAGCGAGTTGAACATGGCAGCAAAGGCACCCGGCGAAGGCGCAGAGGTCTCAGGAAGCTGCTCGGAATTTGCGAGACGTCGGTAGAACTCTGAGGTCGAGAGCTCGGTGCGATCGACAAATTCATCATCGCCGAAGCGAATGGACAGCGGGACGAGTCCAATTCCCCATTCGGCAAGGTCTGCGTCTGAAAGATCGCAGGCGCTATCTGTGACAATTCGTACTGGCATGACGTCCTTAAACTCCGATCACTTCTTCGATCGCTCCGCTCGGCTCGTTGTCCTCTCGCGGAAGCTGGACCACCGTATCGTCTCCATCGCGATCGTGTCTCAGCCACCAGACGAGCAAGACGATGATGGCGATAGCACCGATAGCGATGCCGACTCCCGAAAATGCAACGGTGCGAACGAGCACTTCGGTCGTGCCGAGGAGGATGAGGCCGTCCGGACTCAGGACCTGGATCCGGATGGGCGAGTCACCTGACGCCCGTGCCGTTATTGGAATCTCGACCCTGTTTGGTCCGGGAGTTAGGGAATCAATGATCTCGACACCCTCGGGGAAGTCGAGTTCTTCGCTGCTCAAACGCAATAGCACCGTTGCGTTGGTGTTGAGGTTGTTCTCGAGGACGATCGGTACGACAGCTTCTCGGCCCGTGAGGGTGATTGTCTCCGAAGCGGGAGTGGTCACCGCGGTTTCTCGTTGCAGGTCGATCAGCGAGTAAATCGCTTCGATGAATTGCTCCTGTTGGCCGTCGTCCAAGCGGTGATCGGTGCTGAGGTGTAGGAGTTGGTCGAGTCGCTGTCGAGAGTCGCTGTCGTCAACGATCACCGTCGACCAACTATCGATAGCGTTGCTGGCCTGGCTGAATTCGGTTCGGAACGAACGAAGGCTTTCGGCTTGGATAGATGGGTTGAGCTGGCGGATCAATGGTCCACTCACTGTCCCGATTCCAAGGCGGGGTGTGATCTCGGTTTCGGCGAGGGTTTGCAGCGGTGTAGCTCCTTGGATGATCGGGATTCGTTCGAGTCCGCTAAGCAGCACGTTGAGAAAGCTCGCATCCGGCTTCCAGTCGACCGGAGGATTGACGACGACACCTTCCCGGCCTCCATCGTTTTGGAGAGAAAGCAGAACCAGATCGGCGAGCAGGCGGTTGGCGTTGCCAACCGAGCGACCTGGGTTGGTGAAGTGCGCGGCGAGGTCGTTATCAGTGACAAGGGCAGGGATTGGATCGATTGTGGGATCATTAGATTCGACGAGGAAGCTGGTCGTGAGCGCTTCGGGGAAGGTCACACGGTTGAGTCGGGTGAGTTGGTCGGCGCGGATGATGGCCCCTCGACTACCGAGCTGTTCAATCTGGCCAACGCCCGCACCGTTGATCGTGGGGTCGAGCAAGATAATCGAAGGATCTGGCTCGATGCCGAGAGTTTCAATTGTTGCGTCACTTCCCGCCTCGTAGAGCTCGACGAGCCGCTCGGTGAAGTCTGCGTCGAACCACGCCTGTTCTTGGACTTCGGTCAGCGGGTTGGGAAGGATCTGCGCTGACGTGAGCGAAGCCCGCAACTGTTCGAGTATTGATCGAGCGTCCTCGCTGTCGTCTCGAGAGAGGGCCAGCAGCGTTTCTGGAGAGATCGATAGCGCCATATTTGCGTTGGGATGTTGAGCAAAGGTGGTGCTTAGCGTCGCGAGGTCGGCAAGGGTTTCGGGATCAAAGTCTTCTGGGATATTTGTCGTGGTGAGGCTCGGAGCCTCGGCTTCCAGCACGATCGAAACATTGAGCGGCGAACGAAGATCGCGTCGAGGGAGCTCAATGAGCGTCGTGAGAAAGCTGTCGGTGACCTCTCCATCGACGTCGATCAACAGAACCTCGATTGGATATACCGCCGAACCGCCATCACTCGTCAGTACAGGAATCTGCTCTTCAGCCGGTTCAGGCTCTGGTGTGGCTACCGGCTCGACGTCAGATCCTCCTTCCGCGCTTTCGACGGGTACTGACTCAGTGCGGATGACCGTCTCTTGAAGGCGAGTGAGCGGACCATCGATCAACAACTCCAGGCCAATGACCTCGTTGGTTAGGTTTTGGGTGTCGCCGAGGATCACCGGGTCGAGTTCGAGCAGTACCTCGCGATCCCCTCCAAGGTCTTGGCGGAGGAAGTCGTCACGCTCGAGCCACGGAGAATAGACCCGAAGTACGACCGCTGACTCCGGTGATGCGCCTGCGACGCGTACCTGAATGTTGAAGATCCCGCCGTCGTCAACCCACGACCTCTGGGCGACCAGTTCGATCGAACCAGGTGTTTGGGCCACTGCTGCTGTTGGTGAAACCGTCGGAAGGAGAAAGGCGATCAATGCGAGAACGAAAACTTGGACCACTTGGGCTGGTCGCTTTCTCGGTTGTGTTTGGATCATGCGACGTCTGCTGCTGAGCGTAGGTGCCCAGACCATTCGAGGACTTTTAGCTGCTCGGCAGCCAACTCGAATCCCAAGTGTTCATACAGGCTCAAGGCACGATGATTGCTCGCTTGCGTATTCACGAGCATCGAACGGCCACCGTTCTCCCTGGCCCACTGCAGCGCATCGATGACGAGACGAGAACCGAGCCCCTGGCGGCGAACGTCGGGGTCGACGCCGAGCCGTTGGAGGAAGGTCGCGCTTCCCGATCTTCCCGTGATGGCATAACCCACGACTTGGTTCTTTATCGTCGCGACCACATAGCGATGAATCGGCGTGGCCTTGCGAGCAGCGTTGAGTGCTTCGCGGTCCATGGCCCAAAAGCCGTCGAAAGATGAATTGTCGATCGAGAGAACTGCTGCGAGGTCGGTTCGACGTCCCGACCGGAGCTTTACTTGGGTCGCTGGCGTTGCTGGCAGTGGAAGCTCACGAAGGCCATGAGTGAGGAGGTGGAGTGATTCGCGTTCAACGAATCCGACATCGATAAAGGCAGCACGCTCCCGCTCGGAGAGGGCACTGGTAACGATGAGGTCGTGTCCACCGTCTCGATTTCCGACGTGTTCGAGAAGTCGTTCGACATCTCCACGATCGAGTTGCCTCATCGGAATGATCTGGACGTAGTCGGTGTCGCCGGTGCTAAGCGCGCCGCGTTGCACGATGCGAACACCGCGAACAGGCCGTGACAGGCGATCCAACAACATAGTTGCCCATTCTAGATCGAACCGGGGCCTCGGAGGCTCCGGCCGCCCTCTAGTCTGGCTCACGTGAATGAGCTGTACGCGCCGGTACTCCGCGACGTCGAAGGTCTTGGCAACGCCTTTGCGAACGCCGGCTTCGACCTTTACCTCGTCGGGGGCATTGTGCGTGACCTTCACCTCGGTGCTTCGCTCGAGTCACTCGATTTCGATCTCACCACCGATGCGCGTCCTGTCGACATCAAGCGTCTGGTGGGCCCTTTGGCGACCGCGGTATGGAATCAGGGCGAAAAGTTCGGAACGATCGGCTGTGAAATCGGCGGCCGTCCCATAGAAATCACGACCCATCGCGCCGAGTCGTACACCGGTAGCTCCCGCAAACCAGAGGTCGCGTTTGGTGACGACATCGAGGTCGATCTGTCGCGTCGAGACTTCACGGTGAACGCGATGGCGATCCGTCTACCCACTGGAGAGCTCATCGATCCGTTCGATGGACTCGGGGCGCTTAAACGGAAAGCGCTCGTCACTCCGATCGAACCAGAGGTTTCGTTTTCCGATGATCCACTTCGTATTCTTCGGGCGGCCCGTTTCATTGCCCGTTACGACCTGACGGTTGCCCCGGCGGTCATGAGCGCTGCCAATGCTCTGATCGGGCGAATGTCGATCGTGTCGTCCGAACGGATCCGCGACGAACTCGACAAGTTGTTATCGGCGCCGGAGCCCTCTGCGGGTCTCGCGTTTTTGGTCGAGGTGGGTGCATGGCCCTTCGTCACCGAGGCAATCGACTCCTCGCTCCTCGGAGAGATCGCCAGCGAACTCGATGCAGCACCCGTCGACGTGCCGCTTCGCCGAGCTGTTCTCTTTAGCCACTGCCGGGCTGGCGATCGCGCAGACGCGATGTCGAAGTTGCGGTACTCGAACGACGATTCTCGCCAACTACGACTGCTCCTCGCCGGGTTCGACATGGTGCAGTCGATTGGTCAACGATTCGAACCATCGACCCTGCGTCGTCTCATCGCGCGAATCGGCCTCGACAATCTTGAGCCACTGCAAGAGCTACTTCGCATTCGCGAGGTGGATGATCGCGGCTTGGCCGAGATGGTGGTGGAACTCGCAAAGGACGAGGATCTTGGGAACCTCGTTCCTGTCCTTACTGGTGAACAGGTGATGGAGCTGCTCGACCTAGAGCCCGGTCCCGAGGTCGGAGCGGCGATCGGTGTCCTTCAAGAGCGCCGCTTTGAAGAGGGTCCGCTCGACGCTGACGGCGAGGCTGCCTACCTGAAGACTCGCTACCGTCGCATCTGAGCGATCTCTCCTCGACGAAGGTGTGGTCGTTGATGCGGTTCTCGTCGAAGGCAATTCGCTGCCAGACGGCATTGAAATCGCCCTTCCGTAGTTGCCGTTGCCTAGATCAGGTGCCGATCTTGCGGGCGCGGAAGATGACCGACGCTGGGAACATCCCCTCGTCGTCCTCTAAACGCGATGGTTCGAGGATGGTGTCGACCCGGTAGTTCGACCGAACGAGGTGGGTGAAAACGCTGCCGATGCCGTGGCGATAGGTGAGGTGATGGCCTGCGCCAAGCGGTTCGGTTTCGTCGTACGGAGATCGGATGCTGGTTTCGTCCTGAGGGTCGACGGTCAGCGCTGCCGGGTGGGGGAGTGAGAAGATCAGCGGGCGTTCACTCTTCAACACGCGGTGTACCTGGCGGAACACGCGGCCCACATCGTCTACTGCGGCCAGTGAATGAATGGAGATGACCGCATCGAACGAGTCGGCCTGAAGGAAGGCGAGGTCGGCGAGCGCTTCGTTATGGACCTCGACGTGCACTTCGGCGACTTCGGCTGCGGCACGAATCATTTCGGCCTCGCTGTTTTCGGGGTCGACGGCGACCACCTTGGCACCTTGCTTCGCGAGCGCGATCGAGGAGTGGCCCGACCCGGCGCCTAGTTCAAGAATGCGCATGTTGGCGACTTCACCGAGCAAGCGGCGGTCGATTCCCTCGACATTGCCGGGGCCGAATTCGACCGAGGTGGTTGGGCGTTGCTGGCCTGATTCGCCAGACGTTGTGTAACGGGTCCAAAGCTGCATGAACCGCGAGGGTACTTTACGGACCGAGATTTGTCGGAATGAGGGGGTACGGTAGGCCCATGCAACGCCTCGTCGCTCTAGCACGCCACCGGTTGGTCGCGCCAGGGACGTACTGATGAAGAGCGAATCGTCGATCGACTACCGTTCCGCGCGCGACCGTACGATTCTTGCGTACAAGTCGGGCGAGGCAACCCGTTCAGAGGTATGCGACGCACAGTCTGAACTCATGAGAAACGCGGTGAATTGCGGCGTTCCAAGTGCTCAGCGATGCCCGATCTGCTCATCGAATGCGATGGTCGAATTGCTTTACGTGTTCGGGCCTCGGCTTCCAGCGGGGGGTCGCTGCATCGTTACCAACAAGGATCTCGATCGAATCCGCCGATGGGACGGCAAGTTCACCGCGTATGACGTCGAGGTGTGCACCGAATGCAAGTGGAACCACCTCATTGGCATCAACCCGGTGCTTTAGGGTTTTCACGCCACGAGCCCCAGATCAATGCTGGAGCGACAAGGAACGTAGCTAATCGCGCGAGCTTCGCGATCCTCCCCTTATTCGGACTGTATTCGCGCCGATCTTGCTACTAAGGTGTGAGTACCGCCGGCAGCCTTCGTGCGCTGGACGGGAAGGAGAAGCGAATGGCAAAAGCCACCGTTCCAAAGATTTCTGGTCGCAAGACCGGTCGCGGCGACGACGCGCTCGTCATGATCACGGCGTACGACGCGCCCGGCGCTCGTGCGGCGAGTGAGGCGGGGATCGACATGATCCTCGTCGGCGACTCGGTCGCCATGGTCGTGCTCGGATACGACGACACGCTCCAAGTCACCATCGACGACATGGCGCACCACACACGCGCCGTCGCGAGGGCTAAGCCCGACTGCTTGATCGTCGGCGACCTTCCGTGGATGGCGTATCACGTGTCGGCCGAAGAGACGGTCCGCAATGCAGCCGAACTCATTCGTGCTGGCGCCCAGTGTGTGAAGCTCGAAGGTGGCCGTAAGCGTCTGCCGATGATCGAGGCGCTTCTCGACGCCGAGATTCCTGTGATGGGCCACATCGGACTCACCCCACAGTCGGTGCACGCAATGGGTGGTTTCAAGGTGCAGGGCCGACAAGCCGAAGCCGGCATGGAACTCATCGAAGACGCAAAGTTATTGCAACACGCTGGTTGCTTTGCGATCGTGCTCGAGGGGATTCCGGTAAAGGTTGCCCAGGCAATCACCGAGGCCATCGACATCCCAACGATCGGTATCGGCGCCGGCCCCCACTGCGATGGGCAAGTGCTGGTTTACCACGACGTGCTCGGTATCGAAGATCGCTTCGTTCCAAAGTTCGTTCGCCGCTACGGAGACCTCAAGGGCGCAGCGGTCGATGCCCTCTCGCGCTACGCCGATGACGTGCGCTCGGGAGAATTTCCGAACGACGACGAGAGCTATCACCTGAGCGACGAGCAGTCCGAGGCCTTCGGCCTGTACGGAAGCAGCGGCTAAGGCGACTTCTTTCCGGCCGATCGTTTGTGCCTAGATTGACCTATGGCTGATTACGTGATCGTCGGAGCTGGGGCGGGCGGTTGTGTGCTCGCGGACGAACTATCGAAGACCGGCGCAGTGGTCGTGCTGTTAGAGGCGGGCAAACGGGACCTCAACCCCAACGCAAAGATTCCGGCTGCGTTCAGCAACCTGTTTCGCACAAAGCACGATTGGAACTACTGGACGGTTCCTCAGACCGAGCTGTACAACCGCGAGCTCTATTGGCCGCGCGGCAAGATGCTCGGTGGGTCGACGTCGATGAACGCCATGATCTACCAGCGGGGTCATCGCCATACGTTCGATTCGTGGGCCGAGGCTGGTAATACCGGTTGGAGTTACGGCGACCTGCTGCCAGCGTTCATGGCGCTTGAAGATCAGGAGCGTGGTCCGAGCGACTTTCACGGGACCGGTGGCGGGTTGTCCGTTTCCGATCTCCGAACGGTGAACCCACTGTCGCAGGCCTTTGTCGATGCGGCCGATTCGATGGGGTTGCCCCTGAACGACGACTTCAATAACGACACCCAAGAGGGGTTTGGCCTGTACCAAGTCACGCAACGCAACGGCGTTCGCTGTAGTGCGGCGACCGCGTTTCTCAAGCCGGCGATGAAGCGGAACAACCTGACCGTGCACACCGGTGCTCAGGTGACGAGGGTTGTCTTGCGAAATGGCCGCGCGGTTGGCGTCGACTGGACCGATGGCAAGAGCACGCATCGATCGACCGCATCTTCTGAAGTCATCCTGTGCGGCGGGGCGATCAACTCGCCGCAGCTACTCATGCTGTCGGGCGTGGGGCCCGCCGACCATCTGGCGTCGCTCGGAATCGAAGTGCATCACGATTCGCCAAACGTCGGGCAAAACCTCATCGACCACGTTGCCTGCGGCGTCATCTTCGAGGTGACGGACCCGATCTCGCTCGCACATGCTGAGGCGATCGGGCCGGTGATCGAGTACCTGACGAAGCGGACTGGTCATCTCAGCTCGAACGTTGGCGAAGCTGGCGGATTTATCACGCTCGGCGATGGACCAATGCCCGACATGCAATACCACGTTGCGCCAGGGGTCTTTCTCGATCATGGCTTCGATCGGCCGAAGATCGACGGAATCACGCTTGGAGCGACGCTGGTCGATGTGAAGAGTCGAGGTGAGATCACGTTGGCGAGCGCCGACCCACTCGCACACCCCATCATCGATCCTCGCTATCTCTCGGACCCAGCCGACATGTGGCTGTTGGTCGAGGGTTGCAAGCTCGCTCGTGAGTTCGCTGCAGATCCTGCCCTGAGCAAGTTCATCGAAGAGGAGTTCTTGCCGGGTAGCGATGTTGGCGGTGACGGCTCTTGGGAGTCGCACGTTCGCTCTCGCACCGAATCGCTCTACCACCCAGTTGGCACGTGCGCCATGGGGCCGTCGAGTGATGACGTTCTCGACCCGACGCTGAGAGTCAACGGGGTCGACGGACTTCGGGTGGCTGACGCGTCGGCCATGCCGACCATCACGAATGCAAATACGCAGGCGATCGCGATGGTCATTGGCAAACGCGCAGCCGACTTCATCGCTGGGTAGGAACACGCACTTTCAGTGCCGATAGGGTCGGCCGCATGGAGCTCGAAACGGCAGCGGCGACGATCGAGGTATCCGATAGCGGCATCGTGATTCGCTGGTCTGATGGTGCCCGGTCGAGATTCCATTCGCTGTGGCTTCGCAACAACTGCTCGACCGCGGTGTCGGTGACAGAGCTCAACCCCGACGTGTGGGTGATGGACGCTTTTCGCAACGACGATGGCGATCTCGAGATCGAGTTCAGCGACGGCCACGAAACGACGTTCGGGTTCGACTGGATCCGTGCACACTCACACGAAGCACACGATCGTCGTGGCCGACCACGGTTGATAACCCACGTCCGTGCGGGGCACGACTTCGATCGTTTCGATCGGCCGACGCCAGGAAGCACTGGTCATTGCGACCTGCTCGAATCGGTCGCCCAATTCGGCGCGGCGATTGTCACCGGCGCAAACGACCTCACCGAACTCGCTGGCCGGGACGTCGACGTCGAGTATCTGCCCGGGGTGTCCCTGACGCTGGCCCCTCACACCAATGCCGCCCATCTCTACGACCCACCGGCGCTCATCTTTGTGTCCGACGCCGACGGCCGACCCGAGGGTGGCGATGTTCTCTTGGTCGACGGCTTCGGCATCGCTGCCGACCTTTACGAGGACTCTCCCGACGTGTTCGACGCCCTCGCCGAAACGAGCATCCCGTTTCGCGAATCCAACAGCTCACTTCCTGCAACAGCTCACGGACCGGTCATTTCGCTCGATCGCGACCATGAGGCCGCTGGCATCCGGTTCGATGAGGCGTCGATCGCGCCGCTCGACCTCGAACCCGGCATAACGGGGGACTATTACCGGTCGCTCATCACCTTCGCCGAAGAAGTAAACGATCCGGGCCGGGCAGTGCAGGTGCACTTGGCTCCAGACGAAGTGCTCGTCTTCGACAATCATCGGATGCTCCACGGCGCAGCCGGCTTCGACGATCTCCAGCGAGCGGCGATCAGCCGCGACGAATTCCACGGCGTGCTTCGCCAACTGCGACAGAAACACGAACGCCCGAACCAAGACGAACGTCTTCCGCCCGGAGTTCGTTAGGCAACGGAAACCGGAATGAGTTGTCTCTACGGGCCGAGATGACCGATTCTGTATACACACGCTCAGGCACGTTCGGGGGAGATGCTGGTGGGACGAAGAGAACAACGAGTTGCCGATGCACTCACGACGGCCGATCTTTGGAGTCTCGCGGCTAAGCGAATCCCACCGATCGCCTTCGAATACTTCCGTGGCGCAGCCGACGACGAGGTAACCGCCCGGGGCAACGTCATGGCTTTCCAGCAGGCGATGGTGACGGCCAAAGGTGCACAGAAGTTCGACCACATCGATATGTCGACGACCGCACTCGGGTTCGAGCTGGACGTGCCGTGGTACATCTCACCGGTCGGCAGTCTTCGCTCGCTCGAGCCTTTCGGCGAAGCCGTTGCTTCGCGCGTGGCGGGCGAGTTCGGTACCGTCATGGCGCTCTCCACTTTGTCGGGCACGCCAATGGAGGAAGTCGCCGCGGCATCGAGCAAACCCAGTTGGTTCCAGCTGTATCTGGTCGGTGGACGAGAGACAGCTGAGCGCACTATTGCGCGTGCGAAGAACTCCGGGTTCGAAGCACTCATCCTCACGATCGACACGGGGGTTTCTGGTCGTCGGGCAGGCCACGAACGTATGAAGCCCATGCAAGTGCTTGAGCCGCTCGCCGGAAAGTCACCCGTAGAGCTGGCAGGCCTCGCAGCGAAGCGGCTGGGAGTGGCGCCGCAATTTGTGACACGCCTCGCCTTCTTGAAGCAGTACTACGCCGATGGCGGGATGATGGACTTTGTCAACGTCATCGACGAGAACGGTGACCCGATGCCGTATGCCGACGTTGGAACCCAACTGGGCCAGTCGGCGGTCACGTGGGATGACCTCGCGTGGGTCAAGGAAGCCTGGGGCGATGACAAGCCGCTCATCATCAAGGGCGTCCATTGCGCATACGACGCGCGGCGGGCCGAAGAGCTCGGAGCGAACGGTGTGGTGTGGTCGAACCATGGTGGCCGCCAACAAGACCGTGTTCCCCCAGCGCTGCACATGGTCGAACAAGAGATGCCGTTGGTCGGCGACACGAACCTCGAGTTCTTTATGGATGGCGGCATTCGCAATGGCACCGACATCCTCATTGCCCTGACCCATGGTGTGAGCGCTGTGGGTATTGGCCGCGTCGTTGCGGCGGGCCTCGGAGCAGGGGGTTACGCCGGACTCACCCGAGCCTTCGAGATTCTCCACTCCGAGCTCGATCGAGCAATGCGACTCGTCGGTGCACAGAGCATCGAGCAGGTGCGGGCCGAAGGTGCAGAACTTCGCCGGCAGCCGCTCCTCGAAGGAAACAGGCACTTGCCGCCGTTTGTGTTTTAGGAGCGAAGCGAGCACAGGAAACCTAGTTGTTGGCGGATTGGTCGAGCGATGCAATGAGACGTACCACCCGATACCGAGCGACCAACTTGACTCGGGGTATGCGTTATCGCCGACCGCTTGTCACGAGTTGGTTGAGTCTCCTTTGGCCAAGTTGTCGGCGCCGTTGATCATCTGCCCGTTGGACAGGGTTGTTGGCCCCTGCTTTGAAGCGGGATGAATGTGATCGGCGTGCAACCAACGGAATGGTGTTTGGGTGCCCAGGGCACACTGGCCGCGTTGTTGCACGAGGAGGGCATTGATCTGTTTCTTTGTGAAGAACCGAGCGTCCTTCCCCTGGTCGATGACTTCTGATTCGGCGTCCATGACCATTCGCCGGAGTGCACCGGCTAGTACAAGTCCAAGCGCATGCTTTGGGTGAATGGGAGTGCCTCGAATTGTCTCACATCGCTCGTCGATGTCGCCCCACGAAATTGGCAGCTCAAACGGGTCGATGTCGAGTGGACTTTGGCCGTCGGGTGTGTCGTGTCCAAATGTCCGGGCGAGCAGATCTTCAGCGACCCTCTCGCTCATCACGATGTTGACGAGGAAGTCGGGGTAGGAGCCGTCTTCGCGTCGCCACCCTCGGGCCATTAGACGGAGCAATGCGTCGAGGTTGCGTTGTGTTGCGGACACGACGGGAGCGTTCGGGTCATCTTCGAGTTCTTGACGGGCGTTGCGTTCGAGTTTCTTTACCTCGGCGTCGTGCATGGTGAGGAATGCCTCGCCAGTGATTGGGTCCATGAGCATCGTGACGTAAACGTCGCCGTTGGCTTTGGTGCGGACTCGCATTCCGTATTGAGGGTCGGCCGGGTCGGTGAGTTCGCCATCGGGGTCGGCGGCGTTTATCCAGTAGGCGATGACCGACATCCAGTCGGTCCAGACAAACTGGTCTGCAGCATCGATGAGCATTCTTTGGTCGCGAACCATGAGTGGATGCAGGTGATGGTTGTCGATCGACTTGAGCTCGGCGCAGTGCGCCCGAGAGATGAGGCCGGCCTTTAACGCTTCATGGAGTTGAGGAAAGTCGTTGAGCCAGAGCGCCAACGCTCGGTCGCCTCCGAGGGTGCGGGTCGGTTGGTGCGTCGCTTTCGCCAAGTGTGTGGTGAGGATTCTATTGCCGTAGTCGACCGACATTGCCGAGGCTTCCGCCTCTTGAATGGAGGCGAACTCAATGCCTTGTGCCTGGGCGACGAGGTCGACCGATCGTTTCAGCAGGGTGTTCTGCTGTTCGCTCGACAGGCAGGTGAGTGGCAGTTCGCTCAAGTCGGCCAGCACGTCATCGAGTCGGGCGAACACATCGGTGAGATGGTGATCGAGATGATCTGACATGTTCGCCTCCTTCTTCCTCGAGCGGACAGACTTCTTCATTGATGAAGAGAGTTAGGTCCGTGAGGGGCAGGCGAGTACTACGAGTCTACAGGGAACAAATGTTCGATTACAACGCCTGAAGTCTGCTTCTTCCACTTTTTCCAGTTGGGGTAGCTGCGGGAGCGAACGAGACGGTGTCGCCGGGTTCGGATTCATTCCCGGCGGCTTCCTCCGCAGGCTCTGCCGACGGTTCGCTTGTCGTGTCGACCGACTCGGTTGTGGTCGTTGTCGACTCCTGCTCCTCGGCAGTTGTAGCTGTTGCATCGTTTGGAGCGGTCACCGAGTCGCTACAACCCGCCAGCAAAAGAACAATCCCGACAAAGAATCAGTGCCACCATTTCACGAGAAGCTCCTTTCCGTACGACCCGGAACGGCCACAACTAGAACTAGTACGTCCAACACGGCACTTAGTTCACGCCAAACCATCGGCGTGGGACATACTCCGCCCGAGAAAAGGCCTGAACGGCGGCCATAGGAGACCTCTTCACATAATGCAGCTTTGCGGCGTTTAGTACCGGGGCAGAATTACTGCGGGAGATCGTGCAGACTAGGCACAGTGACTATTCCTACCGACGCTCCAGCGCAGTATCCCCAGCTGTTTGAAGTGGAACGCGAGCGACTGCTTGTCATGCTCCAAGGCCTCGATGAGAACGATTGGCGGCGGGATACTTGTTGCCCTGGATGGAACATCCTCGATATAGCAACTCACATCGTTGGGGGAGACCTCGGCATCCTCGCTCGACATCGAGATCAGCACTTCGGTACCGAGCCACCCCCAGGAACTGACGAAGCGTCCTTCATTGCATGGCTCGACACTCTGCAAACAGAGTGGGTACAAGCCGCTCGCAGGATGAGCCCTCGCCTAACAATCGATCTACTCCGTTGGACCGGCCCGCAGATTGAGAGACTCTTCGATGAAGAGGACTCAACGGCTACCAACGCGATGGTGTCTTGGGCTAGTTCGCGACGAGTTCCCGCCTGGTTGAACCAAGCGCGAGAGCTTTCAGAGTGGTGGATACATAGACAACAAATCCGAGAAGCCCTCAGACAACCAAGCGACCTGCGCGCAGATCTCGCACGGCCCGTGCTCGATGGCCTCAAATGGGCCTACCCGAAGGGTCTGTCAAAATCCGATGCAAGTAATGGTGCTGATGTCGAGATCCGGTTGACCGGCCCTGAGGTCACGTTGCGATGGAGACTCGTACGTGAGGATGGATCGTGGAAATTCAGCGAGCGTCCCTCAGGCCCCCCTGATGCGTTTCTGACCCTGAGCACCGATCAGGCCTGGCGCCTTTTGACCAACAACCTTCATGACACGCAAACAGCTGAATTCGGCTCAGGTGACGGAGCGCTACTGAATTCACTCCTGAATTGTCGCGCCATCATCGGCGAACCAAAGAACGGCAACACCTGAAAGTGGCGTCCAAGCTTTACATACACCCAAACACGGCGGCTTAGTCAGTTGCTGAGATAGCGGTACAGATACGCAAAACTCTTCTTCGGGGTGTCATCGAATCCTGCTCGCTGAGCAACTCGCTCTATGAACTCAGGCGTAGCAATGCCCGCCGCCAGATTGCAATAGTGCCGAAACTCGCGGCGGCCAGGTTTCGCTGCTGCCTGCCAAACGACCGCCAACAGGCGGTCGGATTCGTTGGATGTGAGAGGGGAGCGCTTCAAGGCATCAGCGAGATCGGCCTTGACGTAGCCCGACCGAAAGTGTTTCGAATCTTTCTCGAGATACCGGATAGCGACGTCCATAGCTGACCGGTCACCCGCCGCAACTTTCGCCCGAAACTCGGGGCTCTCCAACTGCTCATCCAGCTTTGGACGCATGGTCGCCAAACTAACGGACGCTCAGCCCGCAGCTGAAAGCCGCTCTACGTAATGCAGCTTTGCGGCGGTACAGGTTTCGCCGAGGTCGGCCTTAGGCGGCGTCTTCTTCAGCTGAACCAGCTCTTCTCGCCGCTAACCAATTCCACCAAATTGGAGAGAGACCTAGTGAGACACCCGCCATAACAAGTCCGGCGCCCATCGCTTCCGGAAGGTCAAAGACGTACCGACTGGAAATTAGAATTGCTCCTATTGAGAAGCTCAACGACATGTCTCGCCGCGACATAGGTTTCATCCGTCCACGGTACGGCAAGGAAACCGACTTACATAATGCAGCATCTCGGCGGCTCGGCCCGCCCGTCGCAGGCGGCAGCACCGTTAACCAACTCCTCGACTCACCGAACCCACGCTTGTAAAATCGTGACTATTCGGCATCGGTGAAAAGGCGTAGTCACATGACAGAAGACCAGATCAAAAAGGTACGAACTCTCAGCATCCCAGTGGCGATATTTGGAGCGCTCACAGGTTTGCGAATCCTGTTTTTCGTCGGGTTCGCGACCATGTTCCTCACAACGGCGGTTCTGCTAGTGACGTACATGATGAGCAGGCGCACCAGCCTTACATAGCTCATCTTTTCGGCGGTTCAAGGCTCATCTGTCTGATTTTGCTTGACAGATCAGAGGATCACCACAAGGGTAGATATACGGCAAACAAAACATGGATGGTGGGTTATGTGGAAGATCAGAAGCGGCGTTCTATTAGTGGGAGCCGCATTAGTTCTTTCTTCATTAGGAGCAGCGGCAGTGTCGGCGAGCGTTTCGGCTCCACGTATCGACGCTAGCGAGATAGAAGAGGTGGAGTTCGATCGACCACCAACGACTCGCTTGCAAACAGAAGCTCAAGCTTTGCAACAAGATCTCCGAATAGTCGCAGATGCTAAGGGCTGGACCCTTCGTGAAGCTCGGGCGGATTATGAAGCGGCCGAGAACGTCGGAGAGCTCGCTCTGTTCGTAGCCGAAAAATATCCTGATGTATTCGTAGGTTCGGAACTTTCCGAAGAGCCGGGAGGTCCTGCAACTCTGTTCATCAAGGGAAGCGCTAACGAAGAGATCAGGGAGATGATCGACCGATCTCCTCTACGAGTGACGTTGCAAGATCGTCAGCCTTACTCTTTCTGGGAGTTGGAGGAACGGAGCCACCGCGTTCATGACGCACTTGTTGAGGCAGGTTTCTCGCAGGTCGCTACCGGCTTTGACATCTCTGAACGGGGTGTGATTCGAACTGGCGTGAAAACGCGTACCGGTCGATCAGTTGGGGTTGAACGAGGTGCGGCACTAGAGGCTCTTGCAGAAATCCCGCGGGACCTTCAGTCAGCAGTGGAAATCACGATCAATACGGTCGATATCGTCGAGGACGAGCACGTGTACGGGGGAGTTCGAATTGATACTCCTGGCGGGTGCACGACTGGCTGGACAGTTGTCGACGGTGGTGGAACAACCGGTGTGACTACTGCTGGACATTGTTCACACCCGAAGTCGAACATCGTCGCTCCTGGCGAAGGTAACCCTACGTTTGTCGACGAGCACCGTGGCAGTTTCGGGGATGTGGAGTGGTACACGACCAATCACTTCGAGCCCGCAGAGTTCTACGCGACCGCAACGGCACGACGCGCAACACTCACGATTGAAGCAATTGCTTCAATCAGCCAGGGAGAAAGCATCTGCCAATACGGACGTTCTTCAAACGATCGCGACTGCTCCCTAGATGTTGACCGAATCAACCAAGTGTGCACCAACGGTGGAGTTACCAACCGTCGTCTAGTTCTTATGGATGGGGATACCGGAATTCCAGGGGATAGCGGCGGTGGTTGGTCATTTAGCAATCGGGCCTATGGCGGCCACAAAGGCAACTGCGCCGACGTCCCAGGGCAAGAAGTCTTTAGTGCAGCAGCGCACTTCCCCGTAGCGCTGGGTGTCACGGTACGTACCCAATAAATGCGCAACCGATGGAACCTGAAAATAGTCCTCGTGCTGCTGCTGCTGCTGGTGGCTGCTGGGTGTGGAAGTCAAGAGCCTGCGGCAACCGGCTCGCAAGATGAAAGCGACCCGCTCGTCATCACTAGTGAGAATTTGGCTGGTGATGAGGAGCTGGCCGAAGGAGTCCTAGAGATTGCAGAGTGCGCAGTTCTAGCAACCGCCGACTTCGGACGGCTACTCCTGTTATGGCCACCTGAAGTCGCTAGTTGGAATCCTGATCAACGAGAAGTCGAGTTCACTCAGCCTGATGAGGCCGTCGTAGCTCTTCAAGACGGAGCAACACTCGGTGTTGGAGGATCCCTCGTCGACGATCTATCGAGCATCAGTCTCGCAACGACTATCAGCCCAGACTGCGAATACACCGCGGCATGGGCGGTGACATCGTTCATCTGACGACTCTTTACATAACTCATCATCGAGCGGGGCGGGCCGCCAGGGTTTGTCCGGTTCGATAACGGACCCGAGTTCGTGTCCCACGCCATTGCTAACTGGGCGCGACAACACGATGTCGCTTGCGTGTTCATCGACCCAGGGTCGCCATGGCAGAACGCATGGATCGAGTCGTTCAACGGACGCCTTCGTGACGAGCTGCTAAACCTGTGGCAGTTCGATTCGCTACTCGAAGCCAAAGTGATCATCGAGGACTGGCGAAACGACTACAACCACAACCGGCCGCACTCAGCGCTCGGACAACAAACCCCGGCGGCATTCGCTGCCACCCACAACACCATCAACCAACCAAAAGCCGCATAACACCCGGACCAGACAACCGGGCCCTCTCACCGCCAGGAGAACTACTGCGCGGTCCAGCCGCCATCGACGGTGAGGATGTGGCCCGTTACGAGTGCGGCGGCGGGTGACGCCAAATAGATGACCGCTCCAGCGACGTCGGCGGTGGTGCCGACGCGGCCGGCCGGAATGCGTGCGAGGACTTCGGCGGCAAATTCAGGGTCGTCGAGCCGTTCCGCGGTACCGGGTGTCCGGATGAAGGTGGGCGCAACGGCATTGACGTTGACACCTCGTTCGGACCATTCGAGCGCAAGAACTTTAGTGAGCATGTTCACCGCGCCCTTGCTCGCCGAGTAGACGGCGTGGTCGCGAATGCCGACGAGGCCAGCTTGAGAGCCCATGTTGATGATTCGCCCGTGGCCTTGGTCGAGCATGATATGTCCGGCGGCTTGGCAACAGAAGAACAGGCCTTTCGCGTTGACGTTCATCATGTCGTCCCAGTCGGACTCGGTGACATGCTCGGCTGGGTGGTTCGCCCCAAGTCCGGCGTTGTTGACGAGCACGTCGAGCGAGCCGAGTTGGTCACGGACCGACTGCATTGCTGGCTCGATAGATGCCGTGTCGCCAACTTCGAGTTCGACCCCGATAGCCCGACCACCGGAGCGGGTGATGGTCTCGACGATGGGATCGGCGTCGCTACCGACTCGAGCAGCTACCGCGACTGAAGCACCAGCGCCGGCGAGCGCCAGAGCGAGGTCGTGGCCAATGCCGCGGCCTGCGCCAGTTACGACAGCTACCTGTCCGGAGAGTGAAAAGTCAGGCTGGGTCAGTGTTGTCATTAGTTCTTCCAGATCGTGTGTCCTTGGACGCGGATCCCATTCTGGACGGTTGGGCGTTCGCGTGAGGGAGTAGACCGAGATCGATGCGGTTTGTTGAATCCGGCGCATACCTGCAAACCAGTAAATATCTAAATATCAAGATATCTTGATATTGTGATCCATATGCCTATAGTAGAGGCATGGATCAGCTTCTTGACCGCCTAAAAGCGGTGGCAGAACCGACTCGATTGCGCATCATCGTCGCTCTGGAGTCTTGTGAACTCACCGTTTCAGAGATCTGCACCGTCCTTGGACAAACCCAGCCTCGGGTGTCTCGGCACCTCAAGCTCCTGACCGATGCGGGACTGCTCCAACGACATGCTGAAGGAACGAGCGCCTATTTCGGCCTTCGCACTCAGGCCCCAAACAACGACCTTCTGACGGCCCTTGCTCCGTTGATCGACCGGTCGACTCCGGTACTGCAACGCGACCAGGTCCGCCTTCGAGAAGTTCGGGAGGAGCGGGCACGACGAGCGGGGGAGTACTTCGCCGACGTAGCCGACCAGTGGGACCAGCTTCGCGAGCTCTATGCCCCGACGACCGAGGTTGAAGCCGCAATGCTGGCTGCCATCAAGGCCGAGAAGATCGACACACTGCTCGACATCGGGACAGGTACCGGCCGTGTGCTCGAACTGTTCGCCGATCGTGTGAAACGTGGTCTCGGAATCGACAGCAGCCGGCAGATGCTCAACGTGGCTCGGTCACGCCTCGACGAGGACGAGCTGCGTCACTGCTCGGTTCGCCATCGCGACATCTATGACCTCGACGTCGAGGACGAAAGCCAACAGGTCGTCATCCTCCACCACGTATTGCACTTCCTCTCCGACCCGCTCGGCGCACTCGCTGCTGTCGAGCGGACCCTCGCCGTCGGCGGAACACTTCTGATCGTCGATTTCGCCGAGCACGGCGTAGAAGAATTGCGCACCGAACATGCCCACTCGCACCTCGGCTTTACCGAAGCACAGATCACTTCGTGGTCTGAATCGCTAGGGCTCGTCACCTCGACCCCTCAGCACATCCTGCCCCCAGACGAGTCTGCAGCCGACGCGCTGACCGTCACCTTGTGGACCGCAACAAAGCCCGAACAGAACAAGCAGAACAGTAACGACTCCGAAATGGAGGTCACCTCGTGACCGACTCACTGATCAATGCAGCAGCCGAACGACTCGACCGACGAGTCCCTGCAACGACGCCCATCCGCTCCGACATCGGTGTCTCCTTTGAGTTCTTCCCACCGGCTAGCGACAATGGGCTCGCTGGTCTTGCGGCCAGTGCCGAAGAGCTCCACCCCTTCGATCCACGCTTCGTCAGCGTCACCTATGGCGCAGGTGGTAGCGGCCAAGACAAGACGTTCTCGGCGCTCGAAGAGCTCGGATCGATCGACGGACTTCCTGTTGCCGGACACCTCACCTGCGTCTCGGCTTGCCGTGACTCGGTCAACCAAGTCATCGACAAGTACCGAGGCCTCGGAGTTACTCGCATTGTTGCGTTGCGAGGCGACGCACCCGACGGCGTTGAGGGTTGCGATCCCGACGGCACGCACCCGAACGGATATCGAAACGCCGCCGAGCTCGTCGAAGGAATTCGTGCCAGGGGAGATGGCGACGACTTCGACATCTCTGTCGCTGCGTACCCCGAGTTCCATCCGTTGGCGGCATCGCCGCAGGCCGATCTCGACAACCTCAAAGCGAAGCTTGATGCCGGTGCCGATCGCGCGCTCACCCAGTTCTTCTTCGACACCGACCACTTCTTACGATTCCTCGAGCGAGCCCGTGCCAGTGGGATCACGGCTCCGATCGTCCCTGGGATCATGCCGATCACGAACTTCGCCGGCATTGCTCGATTCAGTGAACGATGCGGAACCGAAATCCCTACGTGGATGGCTGACCTTTTCGAAGGTCTCGACGAGGCCCCCGAAATTCGCGAGCTGGTTGCAGCCACCGTGGCTGCTGAGCAATGCAAGCGGCTGCTCGAGCACGGCGTCCGCGATTTCCACTTCTACACGATGAACAAACCCAACCTGACCGCTGCGACCTGTCGCATCCTCGGAATCACGCCAGCAGCTGTTGCGCGCCGGCAAAACGAATCGAGCCAAGCATCATGAGTACTCAAGGCGGCGTAGACCGCAATGAGCGAATCGCCATACTTCGACAGCACCTGGCCGAGCGAGTGCTGCTCCTCGACGGAGCAATGGGAACGAGCATCCAAAAGCTTGGTCTGACCGAGGCCGACTTTCGCAACGAGAGCCTCGCCGATCATCCGGTTGAACTCTTTGGCAATAACGACCTTTTGTCGCTGACTCGCCCCGATGCGATCGCTGACATTCTTCGTTCCTTTGCCGAGGCCGGCTCAGACTTGTTGTCAACGAACACGTTTAACTCGACGACCATCAGTCAGGCCGACTACGAGCTCGAGCATCTCGCCCGAGAGCTGAATGTTGCCGGCGCGCGCATTGCTCGCCAGGTTGCCGACGAGGTGTCCACCCCGGAACGCCCTCGTTGGGTTGTGGGCGTACTTGGTCCGACGAGCAAGACCTGCAGCATCAGCCCCGACGTCAACGACCCCGCTCGACGCGACGTCACGTTCGACCAACTTCGCGATGCCTACACCGAAGCGCTCGATGGACTCATCGAAGGTGGCGCCGACGTCATCATGATCGAAACGATCTTTGACACGCTGAACGCAAAAGCTGCGATTTACGCGGTTATGGCGTACCGAGAAGAACACGATCTCGACATCCCACTGATGGTCTCGGGAACGATCACCGACCTATCGGGTCGAACACTGTCTGGGCAGACCGTCGAGGCGTTCTGGAACTCGGTTCGCCACAGTAATCCGCTGTCGGTCGGCTTGAATTGCGCGCTCGGTGCGAGCGAGCTCAAGGGGTATGTCGCCGAGTTGTCTCGGGTTGCCGATACCGCAGTCTCGACACACCCGAACGCTGGACTTCCAAACGAACTTGGTGAATACGACGAATCCGCAGCAGAGATGGCCGCTGTCGTCCAGCAAATGCTCTCCGCTCAAACAGCCAACATCATCGGCGGTTGTTGTGGCACGACACCCGAACACATCGCCGCGCTCGCCGAACTCGCGGCGCAGTCCGAGCCGCGCCCGATCCCCGACCGTCCGCTCGCAACGCGGCTCTCGGGTCTCGAAGCCATGACCGTCGACAGCGATTCACTTCTGGTCAATGTCGGTGAACGCACCAACGTCACCGGCTCGGCGAAGTTTGCCCGACTGATCAAAGAGGGCGACTTCGATACTGCGGTTTCGATCGCTCGAGACCAGGTCGACAACGGCGCGCAGATCATCGACGTCAACATGGATGAAGGGATGCTCGAGTCTCTAGATGCCATGGTGCACTACCTCAATCTGATCGCTACCGAACCAGATATCACCAAGGTTCCCGTCATGATCGACTCCTCGAAATGGAGCATCATCGAGGCGGGCCTCAAGTGCATCCAGGGCAAGTCGGTCGTGAACTCGATCAGCATGAAAGAGGGCGAAGAGCAGTTCCTTGAACAGGCTCGACTCGCCCGCCGCTACGGGGCTGCTGTCGTGGTGATGGCCTTCGACGAGAACGGCCAAGCTGAAACCTTCGAGCAGAAAGTATCGGTGTGCCAGCGGGCCTACGACCTGCTCGTCGACGAGATCAATTTCCCGCCCGAAGACATCATCTTCGACCCAAACGTCTTCGCGGTCGCCACCGGTATTGAAGAACACGCCCGCTACGGAATCGACTTCATCGATGCCGCTCGCGAGATCAAGGAGCGGATGCCGCTCGTCAATATTTCGGGTGGCCTGAGCAACCTGTCGTTCTCGTTCCGTGGCAATAACCCGCTTCGAGAAGCCATCCACACCGTCTTCCTGTATCACGCAGTCCAGGCCGGCCTCACGATGGCGATCGTCAACGCCGGTCGCCTTCCCGTATACGAGGACATCCCCGAGGACCTGCGTGAACGCATCGAAGATGTGCTGTTCAACCGTCGCGCTGATTCGACCGAGCGACTGATCGAGGTCGCGAGCGATGCGCAATCGACAGCGAACGCCGCCGCAACCGATTTGAGCTGGCGCGAGGGAACGGTCGAGGAGCGCCTCATCCACGCACTCGTTCAAGGACTGGACGAGTTTGTCGTCGACGACGCCGAGGAAGCTCGCCAGGCGTCTGAGCGCACGTTGCACGTGATCGAAGGTCCGCTCATGGATGGCATGAATGTCGTCGGCGACCTCTTCGGTGAGGGCAAGATGTTCCTCCCTCAGGTAGTGAAGAGCGCCCGAGTCATGAAGAAAGCAGTCGCTCACCTCGAACCGTTCATGGCTGAAGAGGGTGGCGAAGTACAGGCAAACGGCAAGGTGCTGCTCGCCACGGCCAAGGGCGATGTTCACGACATTGGCAAGAACATCGTGGGTGTCGTGCTCGGCTGCAACAACTACGAAGTGGTCGACCTCGGCGTGATGGTTCCGCCAGAGAAAATCCTTCGCACGGCGATCGAAGAAGAGGTCGACATCATTGGCGTGTCCGGTTTGATTACGCCGAGCCTCGACGAGATGGTTCGTGTTGCGACCGACATGGAGACCGAGGGCTTCGACATCCCGCTACTCATTGGCGGTGCCACTACCAGTCGGGTACACACCGCGGTCAAGATCGACCCGAACTACTCGGGTGCATCTATTTATGTTCCCGACGCATCTCGTGCGGTCGGTGTGGTGAGCGAACTTCTCGGCGAGAACTCGAAGGGCTATGTCGGCAACATCGCCGATGAGTACGAGACGGTCCGAGCAAATCGCGCCGAAGGCTCGACACCCGCCGTACCACTCGACCGAGCCCGCGAGAATCGCACCGAGATCGACTGGGCAAAATTCAGCCCGGTAGAGCCATCGTTTGTCGGCACCCGGACCATCGAGCACATCAGCCTCGAAGCGTTGCGCGACTACATCGACTGGACACCGTTCTTCCGGTCGTGGGATCTCGCAGGTGGCTTCCCGCGTATCCTCGACGACGAGGTCGTTGGCGCTGCAGCCCGCGAACTCTACGACGATGCCCAACAGATGCTCGACCAGATGATCACCGAGGGATGGATCGACGCTCGTGCGGTGATCGGGTTCTGGCCAGCGAATGCTGTCGGCGACGACATCGAGTTATTCGTCGATGCCACCCGTTCTGAAAAGAAGGCAACCCTGCACACGCTTCGCCAGCAATTGAAGCACGCCGATGACCGGCCCAACTTCGCACTCGCCGACTTCATTGCACCGACCGACTCCGGGTTGAAGGACTACATCGGTGCTTTCGCAGTCACGACGGGCACCTACGTCGAAGAGATTGCTTCGAAGTTCGAAGCCGACAACGACGATTACCGGGCAATCATGGTCAAGGCCCTCGCCGATCGGTTTGCCGAAGCGTGCGCCGAGTACATGCATCACATAGTGCGGACCGACTTATGGGGCTACTCCAACGAAGAGTTCAGCAACGACGAACTCATCAAGGAGCGTTACCAGGGAATTCGTCCGGCACCCGGTTACCCGGCAAGCCCAGACCACACCGAGAAGCAAACGATCTTCGACCTGCTCGGAGCGACCGATGCGATCGGACTCGAGCTCACCGAATCCTTCGCAATGACTCCAGCGGCAGCGGTGAGCGGTTTGTACTTCGCTCACCCCGAAAGCCGGTACTTCGGTGTCCGGCGTATCTCGACCGACCAACTCGAGGACTACGCCGAGCGCAAGGGCATCACGACAGCCGAAGCCGAGCGCTGGCTCGCCCCGGTGTTGAAGCCGTAGGAGCTCACCAAGAAGTGGAGGATTAGGGACAGACCCCAATCCGCCAGAAGTATCGAACTGAGCGTCTAGTGCTCGTCCCAATGGTCGCCGTGCTTGGCATGGCGGTGGCCGTCGTGGATGTAGTCGACGTGGTCACCGTGGGGGACCGCCTCGTGTCCACAATCTGGGCCGTGCTCGTGATCGGCGTGGTCGTCATGCACAACGTGCTCACTCGGCGTGCACTCGTCCCAGTGGTCTCCATGCTGGCGATGCGCGTGGCCGTCGTGGATGTAGTCGATGTGATCGCCGTGCGGGATCGCCTCGTGTCCACAGTCAGGGCCGTGGACGTGTGGGTGCTCTTCGTGCTTAGTGCATGTGGCTGTCATGTTGGTTTCCTTCTGTTCGCACGTGGTCGAGTGAGTCGATCACGATGTGATTGATGTGTTCGTCGGCAATGCCGTAAACGACCTCGCGGCCGCGCTTCTCTCTCGTGAGGAGATCCGCGTTTCGGAGCACGCGCAGGTGCTGAGACACCAGAGGCTGGGTCGCTCCCGTGACCTCGACAAGTTCGTGGACGCACTGAGGTTCGCTGGTCATCGCGACCAGGAGCGCTAGCCGAAGCGGGTGAGCCATGGCTTTCAGGAGCTCGGCGCCCTCTTCGAACGACTCATCGCCAAGGTATGTGGAGGTCTCTCCAGTCATCTCCTCAGCGTACTCAAGATATTGTCATATTGCTATATGAGAATATGACTACCTATATCCGCAACTACATCTGTGGGCTGACTAAAGAGTGCGGTAACCGCCGGATCGGCAAATGCGTCGATCGGGGGTGCGCAACAAATGCATTCAGAAGCGAGGACGATGAGGTAGTCAGCTTTGGCCGCCTCGCGTAGATCATGGGTCGAGAACAAGATGGTCTTGCCGGCGGCGGCGCTCGATTGCATGGCCGATGTGATGAGCGCTTGAGAAGGTACGTCGAGGCCGGTTGTTGGCTCGTCCAGGAGAAGAAACGGCGAGTCTTGAGCCAGTCCTTGTGCCACGAGCGCTCGTTGCTTTTGTCCACCTGACAATTCATGGATCGGCCGTCTTTTCAGGTTTGAGATCTGCATGGTGTCGATGGCCTCGTCGACCAGCTGCTTGTCGCGAGCGTTGAAGCGGCCGAACAGCCCGCGCTGTTCGAACCGTCCCATCCGGACGATGTCTTCCACGTTGAGCGGCATGTCGCTGTCGATCGTCGTCTGCTGAAGGACCTCGGCCACGGTGCCCTCCACTCGCACGGTGCCGGACGTGGCTTGCAGGCGTCCGCTCAGAACGCCGAACAGGCTCGACTTGCCGGCGCCATTCGGACCGACGACCGCCGTCAGCGAGCCAGCGGGGATCTCGAAGCTGACGTCGATAAGCGCACGGCGATGGCCGCGGTGAACCTCGACGGATTGGAGCTGTACGGCAGATTGAGAGTGCGGCATGCGTCGAGCGTATCAGTAATGAGATTCATTCTCACTGAATTCGAGTCCAAGCTCTTTTTGCTGTAGGAACCTACGCGACGGTCTCTTGGGGAGTTGCGGCCAAGGAGGCCTTGGCGGCGAGCGTGGCTGCGGCGATTGCTATGCCGTAGATGAGGAAGCCAGCGCCAAAGGGTGTCACGGTGGTGTCGATGAAGCCGTCGATGATCGACCCGAGGATTGCACCGCCGATGAAGATGATCGCTCCCGTCACCGATGCCGCTGTGCCGGCGATCGCCCCCATTGGCTCCATGGCGACCGATTGGATCAGCGGCGAACTGCTCGAGTTCAGCGCGGTGAGCAGGCTTACCATCACAAACCACAACCAGAAGTTTGGGACGCCGTCAGTTGCGAGGGAGACACCCACGTAGACCGCAGCGATCACGATCAGCCCGGCTACCTGTGCCTGAATGACCGGAAACGTGGAGTAGCGGCGAACCAACCGTTCGACGAACAAGATACCGATCGCCATGAACACGGCATTCGCGCCAAAGATGACGGCGAATGACGATTCGCGATCGTAGATGTCGCCGATGAGGGTTGGGGAACTTCCTAGCCAGGGGAAGAACGAGCCGTAAGTCAACATGGCAGCGATAGTGAGAAGGGCTGTCGAACGAGTGGTCAAGACGGCTCTCGCTGCCTCTCCGACGCGACCGAATTCGAGTGGCAGCACGTCCTCTGACCGCAGGGTCTCGTCAATTCGCGAGAACCACGCAGCGCCGATCAGCGCGAGCACTGTGGCGGCGAGCGTCGTCAGCCTCCACGAGCCGAGGGCCAAGAGCCCCTCGCCCAAGGCCGGTGCCAAGATCGGCACGACGAGAAATACGGCGAGCGTGAGCGACATGATGCGCGACATCGCATCGCCGTCATAACAATCGCGAGTGATCGCCAGGATGACCGTGCGCGGTCCGGCAGCTGCAATGCCCCAGAGCACCCGACCGAGCAGGAAGATCTCAAAAGTGGGAGCGAACGACGTGAGGATCGAACCAAGTGCGACCGCCCCAAGCGAGAGGTACATGATCGATCGGCGGCCGAATCGATCTGCGAGCGGACCCCAAATCAACGTGCCGATTCCGAGGGCAGCGAAGAAGAGCGTGATGCTCAGCGATACCGACAGGTTCGAGTTCTCGAGCGAGTACGCCTCTTCGATCTCTTCGAACGCTGGGAGGATCGTGTCGATACTCATAGCGATCGTCGCCGTGACGAGCGAGGCGAGGCCGATGTATTCGGCGCGCCGGAGGCCGTGGCGAGCGAGCGGCTCGGCCACGGTGGTTGACGACATAGCCGGCTAGTTCCAGATGCGGAGCATCGCCCCGTCGGCAACCGCAATTGCCGACCGACCCGTCGAGATGGGTTGGGTCGCGATATTCGATGTCAACGAGTTTGTGAGCTGACGCTCGCCAACGATGTTCCAGCCCTGAAGCACAGCGTCGAGATCATCGGTGCGGGTCATCGCGACGATTGCGCTGCGATCGGCGGTGGCGACGACGACATCGGGGAAGCTGTCGGCGTCGACGTTTAGGGCGATTCCCATCGAGAGGTTGCGGGTGCCAATGACGTGGCTGGTGTAGTTCGGGTCTGATGCCGCCACTTGAATCAGGCTGGGGTTGCCGTCTTCGTCGACGACCTGGCGGAATGCCTGAACCGTGCCGCCGATGTGTGGGGTGCGGACATCGATGATCTCTACTTCGCCATTGGGTCCGAAGGCGCCAGCTGCGAGCTGGTTGCGCCAACGATTTCCTTGACCGATCGGCTCCGATTCGCCAGCGGACGTTCCGTCGAGTTCGAAGGCCGCCAAGCGCGCACCCCCGGAAGCGTTGCTGAGCGTGACGATGATCTCGGTCTGACCGTCGCTATCGATGTCGGCGAGCATCGGCGAGATGCCTTCGACCACATCGGGTTGCGCAATCTCGATACGTCCTGATTCGCCGGAGCAGGTGTCGACCCACTCGATAGCTGCGGCTTCGAATGGGTCGCCGAGCACTCCGTGCCGTAAGAAATCAGTGGTCGAGCTGAGGACAGCAGCGATTTGTTGGTAAACCACGACACGGCTGTCATCGATTGGATCGTCGAACAGGTCGTGGGAGCGGAAAGGCGATTGGATCTCGCCAGCAGCGTCGAACTCTGGAGGAACAGCCCCTGGGCCGGCCGAAGACGTCACCACGCCATCGGGAGCAACGCGGACGGCCGAACCGCGCTCGAGTACCACGTACCATCCGCCGGGCACGCTCGTGTCGGCCGTGACCCAAATCCCTTCATCGGGAAGTTCGACGGCGATCTCGTCGATCTCGGTGAAATCGATCGAGCCAGGGGCGATTCGGTTACCACTTGGGTCGACATCGACTCGGGCCCCAGGGATGGCCGGCTCAGCGTTACAGAGATCGGAGAAGGCCACTTCCTCGATGGACGTATCAGTACCAGGTTCGGTGGCTTCCTCGCTGGACTCTTGTGCGGAGGCGTCAGCAGCATCGTCAGCACCGGTGTCGGCTTCGGCCTCTTCGACCTCAACCTCTCCTTCAACCGCTACGTCGGCGGAGTTCTCAGCAGCATTATCAGCACCGGTGTCGGCTTCAGCTTCTTCGACCTCAACCTCGACTTCTTGGACGGCCGCGTCTTCAGCGCTGCTCGTCTCAGGTAACGCGACCGAGGATGCGCAGGCTGACGCAAGGAGTGCGACGGTGATCAGTGCGCTGCCGAGATACCAGCGCTGGCGACTAGCCGTCGGCGTGGTCATCGCCTTCGTCGGCGTGATCGTCATCGGCGTGATCATCGCCAGCGTGGTCGTCACCGTGACCATCATCGGCGTGATCATCGCCATGATCATCTTCGGCGTGCGAGTTGATCTCTGCGACGGTGTCCTCGAACGACGTCATCGTCGCAAAGCTGAAACCGGTCAAGATGAGTACAACAAAGACAAATCCGAAGATGGTTGCTGCCTTACCGAGCTTGGGCGTCTCTTCGATTGGTGCGCTTCCAGCCATGATGGTCTCCTGAGTGCGTTCGAGGGGTTGCGAGGCCTCCGAAAAGGCCCTATTACACGGTAACTGATGATTGCCGTCTCTTGCCACCACAACGGCAGATGCCGGGCAGTTCTTAAGTACCGTTCCTTAGTGAGTTGGCGCCGCTGCCTTTCTCGGCTGAGCTCAGTTGTTCTCGGGCAGGTGCGCGGCCCGTGCCCCGCTGCCTTTCTCGGCTGAGCTCAGTTGTTCTCGGGCAGGTGCGCGGCCCGTGC
>CAZBTI010000012.1:37227-41753 GCA_964494395.1 uncultured Acidimicrobiales bacterium
CCGCTGCCTTTCTCGGCTGAGCTCAGTTGTTCTCGGGCAGGTGCGCGGCCCGTGCCCCGCCTTGCCAATCCTCGAACTCGGGCGCATCGGACAGTTCTCCAAAGGCTCGGAGCTGCGGTTTTTCACGAAGTGACCGCTTCATCTCCGCGAAGCCGGGGTATGAGGCGAGGGTAGTCACCGCATCCCAAAGCGGAACCGCGTCAGCGTCGTCGGGAATCCGGCTGATGACCGGACCAAAGAATGACAATCCATCCGGTGGCTGAAAAGTGATAATCGGAGTACCGACATCTCGCCCGGATCGAGAGAGAGCAACTTCGGTCTCGGATTCGATGATTTCGTCCCACTTCGTCTCGTCTGCAGCGGCAGCGAAATGCGTTGGCAGACCAGCGGTGACAAGTGCCTGTTCGATCATCGAGGCCGTGCCAATATCAGCACGATACGCCTCTTCTGGCCCCTCCCGTTCCACATCGAAAGTCGCACTGGAAAGCGCAGCGTACAAGGGGCCCATAGGCTCGTTGCCCAGTTCGTCACGAACCGCGGCACATACCCTGAGCATGCGGAGCCCGGCGGTGTGACCGTGCTCGTACTCGGGCGGGAAATCGGTGGAGTAGTCCTTGTCCTTGTTCAGGATCCGTAACGAGATAAATCGCCATTCCACGCTGTAGTCGGTTTGTTCTCGTACCTTCTCAATCCACCGGGAGGTGATCCAGGCAAAGGGGCAAACAGGGTCGAAGAAGAACTCGATATCAGCAGTGTCCATGATTAGGTCTCCAGTGGTTCAGATTGGGCGGCGACGAGTTGACTGTACAGCCGCGCCTCATCTTCGCGTTTTGGCATGTCGTCGTGATCGAATAGTGCAGCGAGGCGTACGAGCGCTCCCGCTTCGAGCTGAAATTGGCGGAGCTGTGCCTTGTCCTTGATCTTGACACGCGCTTGCTTACGCAACTTGTAGTCGAGAAGAAGTGCGGTGCGATTGATGCCGAGTTGGTACCGGGACGCAAGAAACGGAACCAGTTGGGCATAGCGCTGTTGATCGCGTTGACGAAGTGACCGAATGCCGAAACCACTGAGGAAGAACAGGCCAACGAAGAGCAGAAGAACGATGATCGTGATGAATCCGCCGCCATTCTCGGCGAGTACGAGCGAACCGTTCCATGCTGCGTGGAGGAACATTGCAACGAACAGCCCCCAGATGCCGGTCCACAATGACTTGCGCTTGCGGACGGCCAGCCCAATAGCAAGGCCCGCCCACATCGTGAACAACGGGTGGGCAAAGGGGGTGAGGAGTGCTCGCCCGACAAAGACTTCGACAAGCATTTCATTGACGAGGGCCTGCTGGAAGAAGCTCATATTCTCGATCACTGCGAAGCCCAACGCAGACCAGCCCGCATAGACAATGCCGTCCATCGGCCCGTCGATCTCTTTGCGTCGCACCATCCACACGATGGCAAGGGTCTTTGTTGTCTCTTCGATGATCGGTGCGGATGCAACGGCTGAAGCTGCTTCGCCAAAGAAGACGCCGACCGTTGTGTTGACGATGACCGAGATGAACCCGGCAACGAATGCTCCCCAGAGAAATGAGTGGATCTTCGACGACCAGGGCTCGGGTTCGATGCGGTCGATCCACAGAAGCACGGGCATCACGAAGATGATTGGTACGAACCCGAGAGCAAAGGCTGTGGGTGCAGTGAAGATCAAAAGGAGCAGCACGATGATCGTCGGTACACCCGTGACGACGATTGGCCAGCTAAGGAACGCCGGAAGGAAGGGCTTCTTGGCCGACGCAGCGACTCCGGGAACGCCAGTCGCAAGGCTCGTCGCGGCGGCGTTGGTTGTCCCGAGGTTTCCCGCATCTGTAGGAACGGGCGGTTGCCCGGCTGGCGGGCCACTGACATGACCAGTCCACATATTGCCGTCGTACCAGCGCCAAGCCGCCTGGTGCCAAGGGTCCTCATACCATCCCGCTGGCGCGCCACTGGGAGGTGGAATCGTCGCTGGTGGTGGCGGTGCGCCGGAGAGGTTGCTCACAGCGCCATTGTTGCAGGGCTTCTGCCGTGAGCGCTCCTTGGAGGAGATGCCGAATCGAGATGTTAAGAGAGGCCTCGACGCATACGTAGCTAGCTCGGCATTGGCTTGACCGCCTCAGGCGCCCAGGCTGCGTGCCGCTTGAACGCTCCCCGAAGGGGAGACAGGCTGCGTGCCGCTTGAACGCTCCCCGAAGGGGAGACAGGCTGCGTGCCGCTTGAACGCTCCCCGAAGGGGAGAATGGTCTGTAAGGAGAGTGCAGCAAAATTGCGGCGGAGCCGCTGCTGGCCTCGACGTCAGATCGCCTTGCCGGGGTTTAGGCGGTTTTCGGGGTCGAAGGTTGCCTTCACCTTCTTCATCATCTCGTGGTGGATCGGGTCGACCTCGTCTTCGAGGAATTCGCGCTTGAGCGTCCCGACTCCGTGTTCACCAGCGAGAGTGCCACCCAGATCGAGTGCGAGGTGCACGATGCGGGCGAAGGCATCTTTGATGCGAGCGAGTTCGTCGGGGTCGTGCTCGTCGAATACGAGCAGCGGGTGCATGTTGCCGTCGCCTGCGTGGCCAATGACCGGGATGAACACGTCGAGGTCCTCAGAGATCTGGGTGATCCCGGCGAGGAGCTCGGGGAGGTGCTCGCGCTTCACGGCAATGTCCTCGGGAAGGAGGGCTTTGCCGAGTTTCTCTGCGGCAGGCCAGGCTCGGCGCCTGACTTCGAGGAGCATCTCGCCTTCGTCCGGATCGGCAGCGTGGTACACGAACGTGGCGCCGAACTCGGTGCAGAGGTCGGCGAGTTCGCTGATGGGCTGGTCATCGGGGGACGACTGCATCAAGATCAGACACGCTGCCTCGGTGTCGAGATCCATGGGGTAGTGCTCTTCGATGATCTTGAGCATTGCCTGGTCGATGATCTCCATAACCGTTGGTTGGAGACCACGATCAAAGACGGCGTTGATTGCTTTGCCGGCCGCCGGGAGGTCGCCAAAGTAGGCAACCGCGGTTTGCGGAGGTGGGGGAGAGGGTTCGAGTTTGACGGTGACCTCGGTGATGATCCCGAGCAATCCTTCGGATCCGACGAAGAGTCCGGTGAGGTCGAGGCCGGTGGTGCTTTTGATCGTGCGTCGTCCGGTGTTGATGACCTCGCCACTCGCCAGCACGACCTCGAGGCCCATCACGTAGTCGCGGGTTACCCCGTACTTCACGCAGCACAAACCGCCGGCATTCGTGGCGACGTTTCCGCCGATGCTCGACATGTCGACCGATGCCGGGTCGGGCGGGTAGTAGAGGCCTTTCTTCGCCACCGCCTCTTTGAGGTCGATGTTGATGACGCCAGGTTGCACGCGCGCCATGCGGTTGGTGAGGTCGATCTCCAGCACCTCGTTCATGTTGTGGAGCGACAGGACCATGCAACCATCGATGGCGTTGGCGGCGCCGGTCAGCCCGGTCCCTGCACCGCGCGGAACAATGATCGCGTTCGCAGCCTTTGCTGCAAGGACTGCCGCGACGACCTCTTCGGTCGAGTGCGGGGTGACCAACACCGCGGCCGTGCCATGGCCTTCAAAGATCGCTCGGTCCTGGCTGTAGGCGCCGACGACATCGGGGTCGACCTTGATTCGTTGTTCGGGCAGTCGAGCCTGTAGCTCGGTGAGGAGATCCGCCATTTCCGAACTGTAGGCAGCGGGAGGTGGTTCGTGCCATCTCGGACGACGACCACGAGGTCGATTACGGGCTGTGCGCGCCGACGCAGGGTCTGGCGGGGCAAAGGTCTGACAAAGAGTTTGACCGCGATGGAAGCCGGGTTCAGGGGCGAACCCGACTTCCTCACGGTCTCTCACTGCGATGCGACTACCAGCCTCAACACGACATGAGGCTGGTAGTCGCTGAACGCCGATCGTTAGGCGTCTTCGCTGGGAGGTACTTCCTCGGCCGCGGCATCGATGGCAGATGCTGCGCCCAAGCCGACCTCGACCTTGCGAGGCTTGGATGACTCTGCGACCGGGATGGTCACGGTGAGCACGCCAAAGTTGTAGTCGGCGGTGAGCTTGCTGGAATCGAGACGCTCACCGAGCTGGAAGGTCTGGTTGACCGAACCGGTGCGGGCACGTCGGGAAACGACCTGAGCACCCTCGGGGATTGCACTTGGGCGTGATGCCGAAAGCGCGAGGCTGCGACCCTCAACGGTCAGTTCGACCGTCGCTGGATCGATGCCAGGAATGTCGATAGACAAGCGAACGCCCTCATCGGATCGAAGAACGTCGTAGTCAAGGCCTCGCTTGGCTGAAGCGAGAAATGGGTCGGTTTGGGTGTACAGCATGCGTCCTCCTAGGGAAGCGATAGTGGGTTGAGACTTGAGTGTGATGCACTCAAGTTTGCCCAACGCTTTTCGTCTACTTGTATTCCCAAGCCGTCGCGAATTTTGTCGCGATGCCGGGTGCCGGTGAACAACGGGGTCAAACCTCATCGGCTATCCAGTGTTAGACATGCCCCATGACCAACAACAGGCT
>CAZBTI010000013.1:0-22455 GCA_964494395.1 uncultured Acidimicrobiales bacterium
ACGGATATTCGTTCGCGTGGAACATTGGCTTCAACGGAGTCCCGCCCGCCGAAGTCGTACTGGTTTAACCGTTCGCTGACTCTCGGCTAGTTGTCGAGCAGGACACCGGTACGTTTCTGTTCAGCGTTGATAGGCGTTGGGGGAGAGGCGAGGAACCAGAAGATGTTTCCTACGAAGGCAACGATCGCGATGATGGTGAATCCGACTCGGTAGTCGCCCGTCGAGTCAGCGAGGATGCCGGCCAGCAGTGGTCCGGCCACGGTGCCGACCATGACAATGATCGATGACCAGCCCATGATCGTGGCGAAGTGTGTGGTGCCGAAGTAGTCGGCCCGGATCGCCTGCATCTGCGGGCCTCGGGAACCCCAGGCCAATCCATGAAGAACCACGAAGACGCCGATGGCGATCGAGGTGTCGAACCAGGTCACGACGAGCAGCCCTACGCCATGGGCGAACATCGCGATCACGATGATCACCCGCTTGTTCATTCGGTCGCCGAGGTACCCGCCGAGCGCGGTGCCGATGAATTGAAAGACCGGGATCGCTCCGGCGATCAACGCGGCGTTTCGGGCCGAGAAGCCGCGATCCTCAACGAGATACAGGGCCATGTGCGCAATCACCGCGCTCACGACGACGAGCGCGGAGCTGTGGCCCATCGACACCATCCAAAATGACCGCGTTCGAAGGGCTTGTCGCGCGGTGAAGTGGTCGTCGCTTACGCCCTCGGCTCGAGGCGTACGGGCGGCGACCTCCGCTGGTACGCCATCGACCGGCTCTCCGGTCTCTTCCCTCGACCTGCCGAGGATGCTCGACGCTGCATAAATGGCGATGGTGAGAATGGCTCCTGCGAGAACGAGCGACTGGCGCCAACCAATCCACTCGAAGCTAAACACCAGGAGAGGTCCGGCGAACCCGCCGATCGCAAAGCCCATGGTCTGGATCGAGAGGGCCCGGGCTCGTTTGCGTTCGAACCACGGCACCAACGCAGAGGTGATCGTGAGGAAGCCGGCGAGCGCCATGCCAAAGGCTGCGACCGAGAAGGCAATGAAGAAGTGCAGGCGGGTTTGGATCAACGCGAGGCCAACGAAGCCGCCCAGAACAAAGATGCTGCCGAACCGCATCACGAGTTTGGTGCCCCACTTCGATAGGGCTGCTCCCTGTGCTGGTGCCATGAACGCACTGCCAGCTCGAGTCACGCCGAACGCCACGGAGAAGAGCGTCTTCGACCATCCGAATTGTGAGCGCAGTTCAACGGCGATATTGCCGAAGCCCTGCATCCACAACATCGACTGAAGTGCCCAGAGCGACGCGCTGGTCGCGACGACCTTCCAGCCGGTAAATACCTGCCGGCTCCATTGTTTAGGAGTCAGGGAACGGCCAAGAGTTCGGGAGGCATGCACCGATCGACTTGCTTTGCTGCATCATCACTGGCGCGAGCGCGCCTGGGCGTAGGCAATCGACGTGTCCTTGGCCGAGGGCATGGCCAACCTCATGGTTGACCAGATACTGCCGGTACTCGGTAAGAGATGTGGCCCAATTCGGCACGGCGTTGGCCCAGCGCTCTGCGTTGAGCACGACGTTCTGTCCGTTGCGACAAGAGAAGTAGCCATCGGTGTCGAGGGGGTGGCAGAGGAAGTCGACCGTGTCGGGGCTGGCGAAGATGATGTGACTACCGTTCGATGGCACGTTTCCGTCGGTGCGGTAGAAGTTCAGGTCGCCATCAGCTGTCCAACTGCGTTCGTCGAAGAGGGTCTCGTCGACGAAGCGGGCGACCTCTTCTGGGTCGAGCCCAGTGGCAGCTTCAACCTCGACCCGGTAGACGTGAACGTTGCGGGCCAATGCATCGCCGTTGGTTCCATCAGCGATGAATATCGTCTGCGGATCGACCGGGATTGTGGTTGTGGTCGATGTTGTCGTCGTGGTCTCGGGAATCGTGGTTGTGGTCGTCGTTGTACTCGTTGTGGTTGAAGTGACTGTTGTTGACGTTGTGGCGGGTGCGATGGGCGTGCTCGTCACCGATGGAACAGCACTTTGAACCTGTGAGGTCAACGGGATCGACACTTCGTCGGCTGCGTTTGCGACCGAAGAATCGGTTCCGGTGATCACCCGGATCATTAAAAGTGCCAGGCCAAAGGCGAGCACGGGATACATGATTGGACGAACCATCCGATCAAGGTTATGCGCGCACCCCTACTCGATCGGTGATGCTCGCGCCTTCTGACCTTTTCAAAGATGGGCTATCCATTGCGGAGAATTTCGTAGGAGACCAGCGAAGCGGCGACTGCAGCGTTGAGCGACTCGACGCCGTTGGCGAGCGGAATCGACAACAATCCATCGCACGCGGCCGCCGCGTTGGCACTCAAACCGTCGGATTCGTTCCCGATGATGTAGGCGGCTCGCTCGGGGAGCTCGGCGTTCAAGAGCGGCTCACCCGAGCCATCGAGGCCGTACACGAAAAACCGGTGCTGTTCGAGAATTGCGAGCGCCTCGAGGGTGTCTTCGGTTCGCAGGATCGATGCTCGGAAAGCAACACCGGCCGAAGCCTTGATCGCCACGGGGCCAATATCGGCGGTGCCCTTATGCGGCACGACGACGCCGTCGATACCGGCAGCGGTAGCCGAACGCAAGATCATTCCAACGTTGGCCGGGTTGTGAACCCGATCGAGGACGAGCACCGAACAGGTCCAATCTTTGCCTCGTCGCCGCTTCTCGCAAAAGTCGGCCAGGTGCTCCATTCGCGGTGCGATCACGTCTGCGACGACACCTTGGTGGTGTCTGCTCGAGCGCGCAACAGCGGTCACCTTGACCTCGGCCACGCGTTCGATCGTGATCTTTCGGCTCGCGGCCATACCTGTGATCGTGTCGATCTCGGGGCCTTTCGCCGACTGGCTCACCAGGATTTTGTCGAAACTCAGCGTTTGATCATGAAGCGCCTCGATGACGGGCTTACGTCCCATCACCGTGAGGAATGTATCGCGAGGCGAATCCATCTGTAGCTGGCCGGCTAGCCAGCGACGACGAAGGACAGGTGTCCAACGCCAGCAGCGTCGTGACCGCCATCGACCGACCCGTAGGTGATCGTCGTGGCGAGGGTTTGCTCGCCGACGTAGCTCTCGTGTGCTTGAACGGCCTCAGTGCCCTCGGGGGAGAGGTCGAGGGTGAGCGAGATGCGATCGCTGACGACGAGATCCTCGGTCTTGCGAGCTTCTTGGATGGCGCGAACGATGTCGCGAGCCAGACCTTCGGCCTCAAGCTCTGGAGTCACCTCGGTATCGAGAACCACCACAGCGTCGTTCGAGGGGAGGGCCGATGCGGTAACGCCATCAGCGGGCTTCACGTTGAGCGTGAACTCTTCGGGGGTCAACGTGTGTCCGGCGATCTCGATCGAGCCATCGTCGTTTTGCGTCCACGCACCCTGCTTGGCTGCGCCAAACACCTTCTGCACATCGCCACCGAGGCGCGGGCCGAGCACCGACCCATTGGGCTGGAGTGCAAAGGCGGCGAACGACTCGAGGTCGTCGGCGAATTCAACCGCCTTCACGTTGACCTCGTCGGCAATGAGGTGCGAGAGGTCGGCGACCGATGCGGCGCCGTCGCCAGCGAGGGTGAGTAACTGCAGAGGAAGACGCACTCGCAAGCCCTCGTCTTCACGGAGGCGAAGTGCAGCCGAAACGACCGTACGAACACGATCCATGTTGGCGACGAGTTCGGGGTCGGAAGGAAAGTCCGCAGCGTCGGGCCAATCGGCGAGGTGCACGCTGGCTTCACCGGTCAGGCTCGTATAGATCTCCTCGGAAATCATTGGCAGGAACGGTGCGGCCACCTTCAAGAAGTTGACCAGCACGGTGTACAGAGTGTCAAACGCGGCCCTTTTGTCCTCGGCACTTCCAGCCGATGATCCGCGGCTATCGACATGGTCGCTCTGCTCCGCTCCGCTCCCCTCGGCGGCGTCAGTCGGGTTCGCGGGCGACCAAAAGCGGTCGCGGCTGCGGCGGATGTACCAGTTGTTCAGCGCTTCGAGGAACGAGCTGACCTGTTCGGTCGCGCCAGCGAGGTCGTACGCGTCCATGCGTTCGGTCGTGGCCGTGATGACAGCACCGAGCTTGGCCAAGATGTACTGGTCGAGCTCATCGGTCGAGTCGGTACGGATCTCGGCCTTGTAGCCATCGGTGTTCGCGTAGAGCGTGAAGAACGAATACGCGTTCCAGATCGGAAGCATGACCTGACGGGTGACTTCATCGATACCGCGGTCGGAGATGCGAGCATCGCCGCCTCGCACGATGTTTGAGTTCATAAAGTACCAACGCAGTGCGTCGGCGCCTTGCTTGTCGAAGATCTCGGAGGGCTCGGTGTAGTTGCGCAACTTCTTCGACAACTTCTGTCCATCTTCGGCAAGCAGGATTCCGTGGCCGATGACGTTTTGGAAAGATGGCTTGTCGAACAGCGCTCCGGCGAGCACGTGCAAGGTGTAGAACCAGCCGCGAGTCTGGTTGATGTACTCAACAATGAAGTCGGCGGGGTAATGATCCTCGAACCACTCCTTGTTCTCAAAGGGGTAGTGGACTTGGGCAAACGGCATCGAGCCACTCTCGAACCAGCAATCGAACACCTCGGGGACGCGGCGCATCATCGATTGGCCGGTCGGGTCGTCGGGGTTCGGACGAACGAGCTCGTCGATGTGTGGGCGGTGAAGGTTGGTTGGACGAACGCCGAAGTCCGCCTCGAGCTCGTCGAGGCTGCCGTACACATCGATGCGCGGGTACTCGTCGTTGTCACTGCGCCACACCGGGATTGGCGAGCCCCAGAACCGGTTGCGGCTAACCGACCAATCTCGAGCGCCTTCGAGCCATTTGCCGAAGCGGCCATCCTTCAAGTTGTTCGGGATCCAGTTGATCTCTTGGTTCAGCTCGACGAGGCGTTCACGAATGTCGGTCACCTTTACGTACCAGCTCGGTAGTGCCCGGTAGATGATTGGTGTGTCGGTGCGCCAGCAATGGGGGTAGTTGTGTTCGTAGCTCTCGTGGCGGATGAGACGATCGAGGCCGCGGATATGGCGAATGATGTCGCTATTGGCTTCGAGCACGTTGCGACCGGCGAAGTCGGTGACGGCGTCTGTGAATTGGCCCTGATCGTTGACCGGGACCACCATGCCCATGCCGTTTTCTTCTGCGATGCGCTGATCGTCTTCACCGAAACCAGGGGCGGTGTGGACTACGCCTGTGCCCTCCTCGGTCTCGACGAAGTCGCCGGCCATCACACGGAACGCATTGAGGTCGTCGCGGTCAGCAAAGTAGGGGAGTAGTGGCTCGTAGGTACGTCCAACGAGGTCCGATCCCTTCACCACACCGTGCTCGACCGCACCTTCGAGTTCCTTCTCGTAAGTGCCGACAGTGGCAGAACCCAAGACGAGGTACTCGTTATTCAGCTCCATGATCGAGTAGTCGAGGTCGGGGCCGACGATGAGGCCGAGGTTCGATGGAAGGGTCCACGGAGTGGTAGTCCATGCCAGCATCTTCATCGGACCGGGGTCGCCGTCCTTCGGGGTCAGGCTGAACGCAACGGTGACCGCCGGGTCTTGGCGGGGTCGGGTTGCGTCATCGAGACGAATCTCAAAGTTCGACAGTGGCGTCTCGGCGCCCCAGCTGTAGGGCATGACCCGGTTTGCCTCGTAGATCAGGCCCTTGTCCCACAATTGCTTGAACGCCCAGATGACCGACTCCATGTAGTCGAGGTCCATCGTCTTGTAGTCGTTCTCAAAGTCGACCCAGCGAGCTTGTCGGGTGACGGTCTCTTCCCATTCGCTCGTGTATTTCAAGACCGAGGTGCGGCACGCATTGTTGAAGTTGTCGATGCCGAAGTCGGTGATCGCCACTCGGCCAGAGACGTCGAGTTGCTTCTCGGTTTCCATTTCGGCCGGAAGACCGTGGCAATCCCAGCCGAAGCGACGTTCGACCTTCTTTCCCCTCATCGTCCAGTAGCGCGGTACGACGTCTTTGACATACCCGGTCAGCAAGTGGCCGTGGTGGGGAAGCCCGTTGGCGAACGGTGGACCGTCGTAGAAGACGTACTCATCACTCTCGGGACGTTCATCGATCGACTCCTGGAACGTGTTGTCCTCGGACCAACGCTGGAGAATTTTGGCCTCGATCGCTGGGAAATCAGGCTTCGTCACGGCGGGGTATGGCGGTTGTGAGGCTGAACTCATAGCTGCTCAGGCTATCGGGCGAGATGGGCGCACTCGTCGACCGTGTTTTGCCGATCTTGACAACCGTTTTTGGCAGTGGGCTGCGGTCGATTGCGCCGAAGTGCCCGTCTGATCGGTCAATTTGACCCATTTCGGACAAATCGGTGCCTTTGGGACAATACAGATTGTGTCGCAGCACTGACGCTGAGTCACGAATAGGGGTAAACCACGATGAATTCACTACTTCGAGCGAGATATTCAATGAGTGCATTACTCATTGCGGTCCTTCTGGGACTCCTCTTCGTTCTTTCCAACAACGCAACCACGGCTAGTGCCGAGATCAACCAAGGCACGGTCGTTCCCGACCAAGTGCGCCGAGACCTTCCCGTGGTACTCGACGGCGTGGTGTTCGCCCACGCACAGGTCGGCGACCGAATCTTCGTAGGTGGTGACTTCCAGCAGGTGCGCCAAATCGACGGAACAGTCATTGATCAGGCGTATATCTTTGCCTACCACGCCGATACCGGCATTGTTGACCCGAACTTCCGGCCGGTGCTCAACAACCGGGTTCGTTCGCTTGCTACGTCGTCTGACGGCAACTCCGTCTATGTAGGCGGCAGCTTCTTCAGGTGGGATGACCAATTTCCGCTCCGCATTGCTCGCCTTGACGCCGAGGGCAACCTCGACACCCGCTTCAACGCCCGAGCATCCGCCCAGGTGATCGGCATTCAAGAAGCTCGCGGCTCGCTCTTTTTCGTTGGCGACTTCCGCGATGTTTCCGGAGTCGCCGTCGACGGCATTGCAAAGGTCAATCCAATCTCCGGTGCTGTCGACACGCGCTTCACCCCCGAACTCGACGAAATGCAATCTGTCAACCTCGCCCGAGACGTTGTCGCTACCGCAAACGGCTCTCGCATCTTCATCCTCCACTACGGACGTACCGTCGATGGTCAGAGTCGTGCAGCGGTCGTAAGCTTCGATGTCGCCAGCAACGGTGGCGCTGCCACACTCAACGGATGGCGAATCCCTTGGGAAGAACAGACTGATGGAGAGGACTGCCAAAGCTCGCTGCGAGCGATCGCCATCTCTCCGGCCTCTGACTACATCGTGATCGGCGGCCAGGGAGCCGATAACCCACCGAACTGTGATTCGGTTCTGCGCTACCCAACCGCTGGTAACGGAACGGTCAATTTCCAATGGTCTGCTCGTATGTACTCGAGTGTGTTCAGCCTCGCGGTGAGCGACGTAGCGGTGTACGTCGGCGGTCACTTTTGCGCAGCTCCTCGCAACGGTGCACCTCCCGGTGGTGTGACCTCGACGTTCGAGGGAACGGCGAACGGCTGCGACGTCAACGATCCGACCTCGTCGATCAATCCATCGCAGAGAGACCCCGAAGGAGCGGTGTTTCGTTCGCAGATGGCTGCGCTGAACCCGAACAACGGTCAGGCGCTTGCGTGGGATCCGGGAAGTAATAACAACGTTGCTGTCTTCGACCTCACGCTCGTCCAGCGCGGTCTCCTCGCTGGCCACGACAACACCCGCTTCAGCTCGTTCGCTGTCGGCCGCTCGGGGTTCTTCGACCTTGAGGCAAACGCTAGTGACACCCAAGATCCTGTTGCGACGATCACGAGCCCGCTCGATGGATCGGTTCCTGGAGTTGTCAACGAAGTGACCGGAACAGCGACCGATAACCAAACGGTCATCGACATGTCGGTTCGCCTTCGCAACATCGATACCGGCCGATACCTCGACAACAACGGATCGTTCGTCACGAACAACGTCCTCATCCCGACATCGCTGAACCTCGTGGCTCTCGGCGAGTACACGTGGTCGACCCCGGTCAATACCACGCTGGCTCCTGGCAGCTATCGCATCACGGCTTTCTCTCGCGACGAGTTCGGTAACACCTCAACAGTGGCGAACTCGGTGTTCGTCATCGGTGCACAAACCGGATGCTCGGTCTCGCTCAACGATCAAGATCAGCCGGTGATCTCGATCCAGGGCTTCCAAGCTGCTGGTGACCCCGACCTCCAGATTCGTCGCAACAACCAATGGCGGGCCACGGTCGATAACGGCACGGCGAGCTTCACCGATGCGACCGCACCGGTCGGTAACAACGACTATTCTATTCGGTGGCGCCCAGACGGCGTCCAAAACGTGGCGTGTGGATCGGTCACGGTTCCCGCGATAGCACCACCACCACCTCCACCTCTTGAGTGTTCGGTTTCGTTGAATGGCAATGGTGATCCGGTGATCACTTGGGACGCGATTCCTGGCCTGGATCGCTATGTGGTCCGCAATGGTGATGGTTGGGTGAGCACCGTGACGAACGGGTTGACCTTTACCGATGCCAATGCAGCTGACGGCAACATCACCTATAGCTTGCGTGTTCGTCCGGGTGGAGTGGTTACCGATATTCCGTGTGGAACCGTAACGGTCGGGGACGCAACACCAATTCCTGGAGGCGCAACGTGTGCTGCAGTGCTCGACAACGGAGATGTCTCGCTCACATGGACCGCCGTTGCAGGTGTGGACGATTACCAGGTTCGTGACAACGATGGCTGGGTAGCGACCGAGTCTGGCCTCAGCTTTGTCGACACCAACCCGACCGCTGGTTCGCGGACCTACGAGATCCGTTACCGAATCGCCGGAGTTGTCACCGACATCACCTGCTCGCCAACGGTGAATGTCAACTAGAACACCACGCTAGGTCTGGTCGACAAAGGCCGCCAGGTAGCTCAAATGGGCACCTGGCGGCCTTGGCGCGTTTGGCAACCTCATTCCCTTGTGATAGACCTAGGACGCGGCTCCAAGCGGCGGAAACTGAAAGCACACTCGTCATGCCACGACTGCTCCGTTCCCCACTCCTTTTCGGCGGGTTTCTTCTCGCGTTCAGCCTGAGTTTCCTCTTCGTGTTGACCAGCACAGCGACTACCGCTGAAGCGGCGGCCGGGGTGGCCCAAGGCGCTGTGGTTCCCGAGTCACCGCGTCGCGATCTTCCCGTTGTCACGAACGGTCGTGTGCTGGCTCACGCTCAGGTCGGTAACCGGATCTTTGTGGGCGGTGACTTCACCCAGGTCCGCGAGACCAACGGCACGACGATCAACCAGGCGTACTTGTTTGCCTACGACATCAACACCGGTCAGGTCGACCCGAACTTCCGTCCGGAGATCAACAACGTCGTACGAGCTCTCGAGCCGCGAATTGATGGTGACGGCCTTTATGTGGGCGGCAACTTCACCAGATGGGACGACTCGTTCCCGCTGCGTATTGCGCGGCTCAATGCACAAGGCGACCTCTTTACTGGCTTCCTGGCGCGTGCGTCGGCCCGCGTGGAGTCGATCGTCGATGTAGGCAACTCGGTATATCTCGGCGGTGATTTCCTTGATGTGTCCGGTCACTCGGTGACTGGCCTTGCCAAGGTTGCGCGAAATTCTGGCGCCGTCGACACGAGGTTCTCGCCGCAGTTCACCAACTTGGTGAATGGTTCGAACATCGTTCGTACGATCGGTGCGACGCCCGACGGTTCGAGTTTGTTCGCCCTGCACTACGCACGTCAGGTCGACGGTCAAACCCGTGAAGCGGTCGTCAAGTTCAACCTCAACAACAACACGGCGTCTCTGAGCGGTTGGAACATTCCTTGGACGGCCCAGACCAACCAACAAGATTGCCAAGAGGCCCTGCGAGATATGGCGATCTCGCCGAACGGGGCGTTCTTGGTCATTGCGGGCCAAGGGGGCGACAATCCACCGAACTGCGATTCGGTTCTGCGCTATCCAACCGCTGGCAACGGAACGGTAAATTTCCAATGGGCGGCTCGTATGTATTCGAGCGTGTTTAGCCTCGCGGTGAGCGATGTTGCGGTCTACGCCGGCGGTCACTTCTGTGCTGCGCCACGCAACGGTGCACCCCGTGGTGGCGTCACATCGTCCTTTGATGGTCAAGCCGGCGAGTGTGTAGTGAACAACCCCAACTCGCCCCTGAATCCGTCGCAGATCGACCCGAACGGTGCGGTCTTCCGTAATCAGATAGCAGCGCTAAACCCGAACAGCGGCCAAGCGCTTGCGTGGGATCCGGGCAGCAACAACAGCGTTGGCGTATTCGACCTCACCTTGATCGACCGAGGTCTTCTCGCTGGGCACGACAACGACCGGTTCAACGCTCTCAACGTCGGCCGCTCCGGGTTCTTCGACTTCCAAGCCAACACCAACGACACGCAGGCTCCGAGCGCGACCGTCACTAACCCGAGGAACAATGCGGTGGTCAGTTCGGTTGGCCAGCTCACAGGCGCTGCTTCGGACAACCGAACAGTGGTCGACGTGACGGTTCGTCTCCGCAATCGAGACACGGGGCTCTACCTAAACAACGCTGGGAACTTCGTCGTGTCGAACGTGGCTCTCACTGCACCCCTCACGCCTACGGGATTGAGCCAGTTCACCTGGACGGCAAACGTCAATCGAAATACCTTGCCCGAGGGAAGGTACCAAGTCACTGCGTTCTCGCGCGATGAGTTCGGCAACACGTCGCCAGTGGCGACGTCCAACTTCACCATCAGCCCCGGCGGTGGTGACGGTACGTGCTCGACCTCGCTCAACGGTGCGGGTAACCCCGTCGTAACGTGGACGGCGATCGCTGGTGTGTCGAGCTACGTCGTTCGTGATGGTGGCGGTTGGGTGAGTACCGTGGAGAACGGGACCTCATTTACCGACACGAGTCCGGCGAATGGCAGCACGACGTACACCTTGCGGGTTCGTCCTCGTGGCGTGTTGACCGATATTCCATGCGGCACCGTGACCGTAGGTGGCGGTGGCGGTGGAGGCGGCGGCGGAGGCACCGTTTGCTCGACCTCGCTCAACGGTGCGGGTAACCCCGTCGTAACGTGGACGGCGATCGCTGGTGTGTCGAGCTACGTCGTTCGTGATGGTGGCGGTTGGGTGAGTACCGTGGAGAACGGGACCTCATTTACCGACACGAGTCCGGCGAATGGCAGCACGACGTACACCTTGCGGGTTCGTCCTCGTGGCGTGTTGACCGATATTCCATGCGGCACCGTGACCGTAGGTGGCGGTGGTGGAGGAGGCGGCGCCCTCACGTGTTCGGCTTCGCTGAACGCTGCAGGCAACCCGTTGATCACCTGGACTCAAGTCAACGGAGTCGGCGAATATCAGGTTCGCGACAATGACGGCTGGGTCGCTACCCAAACAGATGATCGCTACGTCGATACCAACCCGACCAATGGCTCTCGCACCTACGAAATCCGCTATCGAATCGCCGGACAGGTCTTCGATACGACGTGTACTCCAACGGTAAACGTCAACTAGAAATTTCCCGTGTGTTAGGCATGGGAGATTCAGCTTTTTGACGGATAGTGAAAGTACGCACTGCATGGCAAGACTTCTTCGTTCAAGGTTCTTCTTTGGCGGCTTACCTCTGGCGTTAGTCCTCGGGTTCCTTTTCGCGCTCACCAGCACGGCGACTATCGCTGATGCTGCGCCAGGAGTAGATCAAGGTGTCGTGGTACCCGAGAACCCGCGTCGCGATCTGCCCGTCGTCGTTGACGGCAGCGTGCTCGCTCACGCGCAGGTCGGCGACCGGATCTTTGTAGGCGGCGAATTCACTCAAGTTCGCCTGCCGAACGGCACGACCATCAATCAGCCGTACCTGTTTGCCTACAACATCAATACCGGTGAACTCGACCAGAACTTCCGCCCCGAGCTGAACGGCTTTGTTTTCGCTCTCGAGACTCGCAGGACCGGAGATGGACTGTACGTCGGTGGAACGTTCAGTCGCTGGGACAACTCCTTCCCGCTTCGCATTGCCCGACTCGATGCGACGGGCAACCTCGACACGAGTTTCGAGGCGCGTGCGTCGGCCCGCGTGGAGTCGATCGTCGATGTAGGCAACTCGGTATATCTCGGCGGTGATTTCCTTGATGTGTCCGGTCACTCGGTGACTGGCCTTGCCAAGGTTGCGCGAAATTCTGGCGCCGTCGACACGAGGTTCTCGCCGCAGTTCACCAACTTGGTGAATGGTTCGAACATCGTTCGTACGATCGGTGCGACGCCCGACGGTTCGAGTTTGTTCGCCCTGCACTACGCACGTCAGGTCAACGGCCAAAGTCGACAGGCCGTGGCCAAGTTCGATATCAACAACAACAACCCAACCCTCAGTGGCTGGAAGATTCCGTGGTCGGCCCAGACAAACGGCGATGATTGTCAGGTGGGGCTGCGAGATATGGCAATCTCACCGAATGGCAACTGGCTAGTAATCGGCGGTCAGGGCGGCGACAACCCGCCGAACTGTGACTCGGTTATTCGCTATCAGACCGCTGGCGACAGCACGGTCAACTTTATATGGGCGGCTCGTATGTATTCGAGCGTGTTTAGCCTCGCGGTGAGCGATGTTGCGGTCTACGCCGGCGGTCACTTCTGTGCTGCGCCACGCAACGGTGCACCCCGTGGTGGCGTCACATCGTCCTTTGATGGTCAAGCCGGCGAGTGTGAAGTGAACAACCCCAACTCGCCCCTGAATCCGTCGCAGATCGACCCGACCGGTGCGGTCTTCCGTAATCAGCTGGCAGCGCTCAATCCGTTCGATGGTCAGGCGCTCCCATGGAACCCAGGAAGCAATAACGCGATTGGTGTATTCGACCTCACGTTGATCGACCGGGGGCTGCTCGCCGGCCACGACAACAATCGCTTCAACTCGTTCGCGGTCGGCCGCTCCGGGTTCTTCGACATCACCCCTAACGCCGTTACGCCACCTGTTCCAGGGACCGAAGTCGTCGAACTCGAGTGTTCAGCGAGGGTGAACAACGCCGGCGACGTCGTTCTGGACTGGAACTCGATCCCGGGCGAGTCGACCTACATCGTGCGTGATGACGATGGCTTCGTTGCAACGGTCAACAATGGGACGGCGTTCACCGACAGGAACCCAACCGCTGGGCAGCGGACCTATTTGATCCGCTATCGCGATGGTGGCCGGGACATCAGTACCAGCTGTTCGCCATCGGTAACCATCGGCGGCGGCGGCGGTGGTGCTGCGGATTGTGCTGCTTTGGCCAATGAAGGCAATGTTGCGCTCGACTGGGATGCGGTGCCGGGCGAGTCGACCTATGTGGTTCGTGACAGCGATGGCTTCGTTGCAACGGTGACGAACAGAACGGCGTTCACCGTGAGGAACCCTGGTAATGGGAACCAGACCTACCTCGTTCGTTACCGGGCCAACGGTCAGAACGTTGACATTGCCTGCGGAACGGTCAATGCCGCTGGTGGGGCGGATTGTTCGGTTTCGGTGAATGACGGCAATGTGTTTGTTGATTGGGATGCGGTGCCGGGTGAGTCGACCTATGTGGTTCGTGACAGCGATGGCTTCGTTGCAACGGTGACGAACAGAACGGCGTTCACCGACAGGAACCCCGGTGGCGGGAACCAGAGCTACCTCGTCCGATACAGCGCCAACGGTCAGAACGTCGACATTGCCTGCGGAACGGTAAACCCTTAACGTCGCCTTGGGGTCACATAGAGTGATGATTTCTTCATTGCCTTTTTCGCTGAGTGACAAATATCACTTGTTAACTTGCAAGCTAATGTATGTGTCATGTAACTGTGACAACTAGCAATACATAGTTCCGGTTATGCGCGGGTCAAGGGGTATTGGTCATGTCTCGTCTCATCCATTCACGGGTAGCGCTCACAGGGTTGATTTGCGGAGCGCTCCTCGCATTTCTCTTCGTCCTTTCCGGCGGAGCCACACAAGCCGACGCCGCAGGGCTCAACCAAGGCGAGGTGGTGCCCGAGGTTCCTCGCAACGACCTTCCAGTGGTCACCAACGGCACCGTCTTTGCCCATGCACAAGTCGGAAATCGAATCTTCGTCGGTGGTAGCTTCACCCAGGTAGAGCAGATTGACGGCACGGTGATCGATCAGGCGAACGTCTTTGCCTATGACATCAACAGCGGGCAGATCGACCAGAACTTTCGACCGAACGTGAGCAACACGGTTCGTGCGCTCGAAGCGCGCAACGGTGGCGATGGACTCTACGTCGGCGGTAACTTCGGCTCATGGGACGGCGTGAACGTGGGACGCGTCGTCAGGCTCGACGCGCAAGGCAACCTCATTACGAGCTTTCAAGCCTCCGCAACGGGTCGAGTCACGACCCTCTCCGATACCGGCGGTTCGCTGTACATCGGTGGCGACTTCGACAATGTGTCCGGGCTATCGGTCAACGGTCTTGCGAAGGTCAGCCGAAACAACGGTGTCGTCGATACAAGCTTTGCGCCGCAGTTCACCAACTTGGTCAGCGCTAATGGCGAAATCGTTCGTACGATCGACGACACGCCGAGCGGTGACGCACTCTTTGTCTTGCACTACGCCCAGCAGGTCGAAGGTCAGACCCGCGAGGCTGTTGCCAAGTTTGATATCAACAACAACAACGCAACCTTGAGCGGCTGGAACATCCCGTGGTCAGCCCAGGCCGGTCAGCGCGGCTGTCAAGAGACGCTTCGCGATCTTGCAGTAGCGCCGAATGGAAATTTCTTGGTCATTGGCGGCCAAGGAGATGACTTGCCACCGAATTGCGACTCGGTCCTTCGCTACCCAACCGGCGGCAACGGCACGGTCAACTTTACATGGGCGGCTCGTATGTATTCGAGCGTGTTTAGCCTCGCAGTAAGCGACGTTGCGGTCTATGTGGGTGGACATTTCTGTGCAGCACCCGCAAATCCGATTCCAAACGGTGGCGTGAGCTCGACCAACCCGGAGCTCATCTCTGGTTGCAATATCAACAACCCGAACGACCCCGTGAACCCGTCGGTCCTGGATTCACAAAACGCGGTCTTCCGAAACCAGATGGCGGCGCTTAACCCCGGCAATGGCCAGGCACTTGCTTGGGATCCGGGCAGCAATAACTTCATTGGCGTGTTCGATCTCACGCTGATCGACCGAGGCCTGCTCGCTGGTCATGACACCAACCGGTTCAACGACATTCGTACGGGTCGGTCCGGACTGTTCGATTTCTCGCCTCCGGGCGTTGACACCACCGCACCTGAGTTCACGGTGACGAGTCCGCTCGATGGCAGCACGCCAGGCTCGGTGCGTGAAGTCACTGGTGTTGCGTCCGATGATCGCTCGATCGACCGAATCGTCGTTCGTTTGCAGAACCTCACCACTGGCCAGTGGCTGAACAATGCCGGCGACTTTACCGGTACCCGAGTCGACCTCACCGTGGCACAGACGAACGCCGGCGTCGGAGCGGTCGAGTGGGTCTTGGACACCCCCAACCTTGCAGGTGGCGAGTACCGGGTCAGTGGATTCGCAGGCGACGACGCCGGAAACACCGGAGTGTTGGGTACCTCAGACTTCACGATCGCCGATCAAGGTGCGTGCACCGTGTCTCTGAACGGAAACGCTCAACCGGTCCTTTCCCTCTCGGGCTTTGATGGCGTCAACAACATCGCGATCCGACGGAATGGCACGTTCCTCGAGCAGATCCCTGCAACGTTAGCGAGCTACGTCGACACGTCGGCCGCCCCTGGTCCGCATAGCTATGTCGTGCGCTCCACGCCCGGTGGTGTGCAAAACAATGTCTCGTGCTCGCCCTCGCAGATCACGGTGCCAACCGGTGGAGCGCTCGAGTGCAACGCTTCGGTGAACAACGCTGGCAACGTGGTACTGAGCTGGAACGCCATCGCGGGCGAGTCCATCTACATCGTTCGAGATAATGATGGCTTCGTGGCCGAGGTCGGCAACACTGCGTTTACCGATATCAACCCAGAATCCGGCCAGCGAACGTATGTAATTCGTTACCGTGTTGCCGGAGAGAACATCGATACGAACTGTTCGCCATCGGTCACGATCGACACCGGCCAAGGGACGACCATGCTCGAGTGTTCGGCTTCGGTGAACAACGCTGGCAACGTGGTGTTGAGTTGGAACGAGATTCCAGGCGAGTCGACCTACATCGTGCGTGATAATGACGGCTTTGTTGCAACGGTCAACAACGCCACTGCGTTTACCGATACCAACCCCACCCAAGGTCAGCGCACGTATGTGATTCGCTACCGCGACGGTGGCAACGTCGACACCAACTGCGCTCCAACAGTGACGGTCAACGCACCTGGGCCAATCAATGTCACCTGCAATGCGTTACTCAACAACGACCAGCTGGTCGAGGTCACCTGGACCGCTGTTCCCGGAGTCACCACCTACAGCATTCGTGATGACGGCGGAACCCCCGATGAACTCGAACTCACCGGATTTGTTGGTTCTGTCGACAATCAGACGACCTTCGTCGACAACGATCCGGTTTCTGGAACCCAGAACTACGTGCTGCGCTACCGCTCCAACGGTGCGAACGTGCAGGTTGACTGCGGAACCGTCAACGTCCCCAACGAGGGTGCGGCGACGTGTTCGGCAGTACTAAACAACAACGGCTCGGTCGCGCTGGCTTGGACAGCTGTGCGTGGCGAAACCAACTACGTTGTTCGTGACAACGATGGCTTCATTGCCGATGTCAATGGAACACAGTTCACTGTGGCCAACCCCGCAGCCGGAACGCAGACCTATGTGATTCGGTACCGGGAATTCGGCGCCAACGTCGATATCACCTGTTCGCCGGGAATCAACGCGAACTAGAGCTGATCTAGAGCTTCATTGAGATCGGCGACGAGGTCGTCGCCAGTCTCAATGCCGACCGACAGACGTACGAGGTCGTCGGGGACTTCGAGAGGAGACCCGGCGGCTGACGCATGGGTCATGACCCCAGGGTGTTCGATCAACGACTCGATGCCACCGAGCGACTCGGCGAGGGTGAAGAGACGGGTCTTCATCGTGACTAACTTCGCTGCTTCAAGGCCGGCGTGGACGCGGAACGAGATCATGCCTCCGCCGGCCTTCATCTGGCGCTTCACGATGTCTGCCCCCGGGTGAGTGTCGAGGCCTGGGTAGAGCACGTGAGAGACTGCCGGGTGAGCAAGAAGCATCTCAACGATTGCTTCGGCGTTCTCGGTATGGCGGTCCATTCGGACGCCGAGCGTCTTAAGCCCGCGCGTTGTGAGGAAGGCATCCATGGGCCCACCCACCGCACCGACCGCGTTCTGAAGGTACTGAATGTCGTTTGCCCACTCTTCGTCGTTCGTCGCGGCGAAGCCTCCAACGACATCGCTGTGACCACCGATGTACTTGGTCGTCGAGTGGATGACGAGGTCGGCACCATGTTCGATCGGCTGCTGGAGGTATGGCGTGGCGAAGGTGTTGTCGACGACGAGCTTCGCGCCGTTTTTGTGCGTCACCTCGGCAATCGCGGCGATGTCGAACACCGTGAGCAAGGGGTTGGTGGGGGTTTCCATCCACACGACCTTGGTGGCCGGGTTCCAGTCTCGATCGAGCGCCGCCGGATTCGTGAGGTCGGCGGCATTCCACGTAACGCCAGCGCGGGTGGTGACCTGAGAGATCAGTCGAAAGGTGCCGCCATAGGCGTCGTTACCGAGGACGATGTGGTCGCCGGCGACAAGCGATCGCAACACGGTGTCTTCTGCAGCGAGTCCAGACCCAAAGGCATAGCCGTAGCGGGTGCCTTCAAGGTTTGCGAGCGCCTCTTCGAGAGCGGTGCGGGTCGGGTTGCCCGTACGCGAGTATTCGTAACCGGTGTGATCGCCAGGGGACGGTTGGGCGTAGGTGGACGTTTGGAAGATCGGAACGATGACCGCTCCGGTGACCGGCTCAGGGTCTTGGCCGGCGTGGATAGCCCGAGTCTCAAACCCGTCGTTGTGTTCTGACATGACTTAAGACTCCGTGGTTGGGGACAGGAACTCGAGGACGTCGGTATGGCTGATGACCGTGAGCGGCTGGCCGCCCTCGATGACAAGCAATGCGTTCGAGCTTTCGAAGAGGTCGACCGCGTCCTGCACCGTCTGGCCAATGCCGATCGTTGGCAAGCCTGCGGCCATGATCATTTCGACCGGCTTGTCGAGGACGCTCTCATCGGCGAACGCTGCGTTCATGAGCTGGAGTTCGGAAACCGCCCCGGAGATTTCGGCGACGGCGAAAGGCGGTTCGTTCTTTGCGACCGGCACCTGGCTGACGCCTCGGCTGCGCATCAGCTCAACCGCTTCGCGAACTGGGGTTTCAGGGTTTACGTAGATGAGTTCGGCGTTCTTCTCGCCCTTTGCCTTGACCACTTCGCTGATGCAGATTCCCGACTCCGAGGTGAGGAAACCGAGCGGCGCGAGGTAGTCGTCGTTGAAGACCTTTGAGAGATACCCACGTCCTGAGTCGGGGGTGAGCACGACCATGAGGTCGTCAGGGCCCAATGTTTCGGCGACCTTGAGGCCAGCAACGATCGCAAGTCCGCAAGATCCGCCGAGGAGCAAGCCTTCTTCGCGGGCGACCTTTCGAGTCATGGCAAAGCTGTCTGCATCGGAGACCGGGATGACTTCATCGACGAGGTCAGGGTGGTAGGTGGTCGGCCAGAAATCCTCGCCCACGCCCTCCACGAGATAGGGGCGGCCAGAGCCTCCCGAATAGACCGACTTCTCGGGGTCGCCGGCGATGATCTTGATGTCGGGGTTCTGTTCCTTCAAGTACTTCGCAACGCCGGAGATCGTGCCGCCGGTGCCGGCTCCGGCAACGAAGTGCGTGATCTTGCCGTCGGTCTGGCGCCAAACCTCTGGGCCTGTGGTTTCGTAGTGGGCCTGAGGGTTGGTTTGATTCGAATATTGGTCGGGTCGATATGCGCCGGGAATTTCATTTACGAGTCGTTCGGCGGTGGAGTAGTAACTCTGCGGATCTTCGGGTGCGACCGCCACCGGGCAGACCACTACCTCGGCTCCATATGCCCGCAGGAGGTCGACCTTTTCTGGAGCGACTTTGTCGGTCATCACAAAGACGGTCTTGTAGCCGCGTTGGTTGGCGATGATCGCCAAGCCAACACCGGTGTTGCCGCTCGTTGGTTCGACGATGGTTCCGCCGGGCTTGAGTTCACCCGATGCTTCGGCTGCCTCGATCATCGCGAGCGCGGGACGGTCTTTCGAGGACCCACCCGGATTCGTCAGTTCCAGCTTCAACGCGAAGTCACACTTCACGTCGCTAGCGATCTTGGGAACCCGCACAAGGGGAGTGTTGCCAATGAGGTCAATGACTGAGTCTGCGATCTCCATATGGTGAGTCTACGATCGGGAAACCCCACTGGAACGGAGATTGGCGTGAACTACGAAACCATCGAACTTAACGAGACCGACGGGGGCGTGTGGGAACTCGTACTTTCGAACCCTCCAGCGAATGCATTGAGTAGACAAATGGCCTTCGAGCTACGTCAGGCGGCGGCCAAGTTGGCGACCGACAGGGCTGTTCGCGCGGTAGTTCTTCATGGCGAGGGGAAGGTGTTTTTCGGCGGCGGGGACTTGGTCGAGTTCAAAGATGGCGGCGATCAGACGCCGGCGAACCTGCACGAAATGACGAGCGACTTCCACGGAGCCATCAGCCGCATGGCGCGAATGAACGCTCCAGTGGTCGGTGCGATCACGGGCACCGCAGGCGGCGCTGGGTTGAGCCTCGTTGCAGCAATGGACCTCGTGCACGCTGGCGAGAGTGCCAAGTTTACGATGGCGTACACCGCTGCTGGACTGACCCCAGACGGCACCTCGAGTTTCTTCCTTAGTCGGGTGATTGGGCTGCGTCGAGCGACCGAAATGGTGTTGACCAACCGCGTGCTGTCTGCTGCTGAAGCGCTTGACTGGGGGCTCATTAACGCTGTGCACCCCGACGATGAAGTGCTCGACAACGCACGACTGTTGGCTGCGAAGTTGGCGAAGGGCCCCGCGAATGCCTTCGGTGGTGCGAAACGGCTACTCGTCGAGGGAGCCAACTCGGCACTCGGTGAAGCCATGGAGCGCGAGTCAACCTCGATCGCGAACCAGGCGCTGCATCCGGAAGCGGTTGAGGGCATCGACGCCTTCCTCACCAAGCGCAAGCCAGATTTCGGCTGATTTATCGACACCTAAATCTAGGGGATTAAATAGTTACCTTGAACTAAATCTCTCACTAAACCCCACATGAGTCCGATTCGGTAGGCAAAAAGCGTACGGACAAGGAGCCATGGATGGCTGCGAGACTAAGTGGTTTGAAGAAGAGGGCGAGCATGTTGCTTGCTTTGGGGATGTTTGCGACGGTGTTGTCACCGGTGCAACTCGCGGCGCAGTCGCAGAACGAGGTTCTGACGACTGTTCTTTATGACGGGACGCAGTTCGATGCTGATTCGGCTGATGATGGCGCAGGCGCACATACGCCAGGCTTGGATGCGAGTGCGCAGAACAATGTTGTGAAGACTCATGACACGTTTGCGGCTCGTGTGGATTGGAACGTGAATGAGGATGCGGCGACTGACGTGTTCCTCACCGTTGTGATCCCACCGTTCGCTACGTGGGCTCCCGATGCCACGGGCATGTTCGCCGGTTGTGATCCCGCACTTTCGTCGTTCCCCGATGACCAGACGTTGATCTGTTCACTCGGTGATCAGATCGAAGGTTCGAACGGCGCAATCCGTCCGATTGCCCAGTTGAACGAGTCGACCGATGGTACGACCTTCGACATTGTTTCGACGTTGACCACCGGCGAAGATGCTGCTGGTGTTAGCGATGGCCTGGATACTCCTCTCATCGTTTCTGAAGCTCCAATTGCGGACTGGTTGAAAGATGAGCCTGAGGTTGTGCAGACAAGTTCTGGCGACGGCTATGTCTTCTTGTACCCGTTGACCCTCGTTGACTTCTCGCAGGGCCCATCACCAATCTTGGGTGCTGGTCCAATCAGCAATGCTGCGCCGATCGATTTCTTCGATCACGCGTACGGCATGGTCCCGTCGGCCACCATTGCTACGCCAGCCCAAATGGCTGATGCTGGCTTTGCTGGCCGTTCGAGCTGTGGCGCTTACGACGGCACAGGCCCATACCCAATCGTTGCCGCTACATGGACTTGTGGTCCTGCAACGACTGGTGCTGGTTACCCGGTCGTTCCAATTTCGATCTCTGGCTTCACCACGACGCCCGCTCCAGCGCTCAACGCTGATGGCACCCCGAACGTTGCTGGCGCTGGCATGCAAGCTCTCACCGGCCAGATTGCTCTCTTCCTGCCGCTTGCCGACGTTAATGACAAGATTGCTTTGCCCAACAACCCAGCAGTTGGCGCAGCGAACTTCGACAACGCCATTGCTCAGCAAGACGAGTCAGCTCCAATCGCAACTCCAGAGGACATCGTGCCGATCGACATTCCGGGCACGAATGGTCCAGTTCCCGAGCGGGGAACATTTGGTGATGATCCTGAAGATCCAGCCGACAACATTGCGCGGGCGGTTATTGGAGATGCGCCGACCGGCGGCAGCCCGGGCGCAACCATTGGTCACGACATCCGCTTTTACCCTGGTCCGCTTCAGGTGCTTGAGTCGTATCGCTACGACGACGGGGCAACGCCCCGTCACAGTGCCGACCTGCGCACCCTCGCCCAAGGTGGGTTGTTCTTCTTGCCCGGCGCAGCCAATGTGCATGCGGACACGGCCTCAGGAGACTTCATTGGTGAGACTCCTCGTGGCGCAACGCTAACCATTAACTCCCAGGTTCTGACGGCTGCGAATGCAGTGGGAAATACCTACGACGCTCCAATTCAGGGTTGTACTGCCTTTGATACGACCCACTACAACTTGACCGCCTTTGGCGATATCCCGGTCACACAGACCGAACCATTCGCAGGTCTCAACTTCTTTGATAGCGTTGGCGGTTACACAACCCAATCGAACGCTGGGCCGTTGGCTCACGTGTACACGGGGTCAGCCCAAGGCCTTTGGCCAGCGGGCCGTGGTCAGCTCAATGCAGTGGGTGGCTTCAAGGCCGACCTCGGGTTCACCGTTGAATTTACCGATGCTCCCTTGCAACTCGTTGGTACAGCGTTCGGTGTGAACGATGATGAGCTCACCTGCCTCGATTCTGATGCTGGTCCATCTGGCTGGGTCGATGCAACCGACGCTGCGGCGTTGGCGGTGTTTGACACCGCTGCTCCGGGCGATGGCATTTACGAGGGCATTACTCGTGCACGTGTTCGTATCACCGACCGCTTTGTATGGCTGCGAAACTCTACCGATGACACCTTCACCGGCTTCCAGGCATTCTTCCAGGCTGCGGTCAAGACCGACCTCGCCGTCCAGACGGTCAACCAAGAGCTCTTTGCTTTGCAGAGTCACTCCTTTGGTGATCTCGGTGCTGATGGCCTCCCCGACCTCGTTCCGTT
>CAZBTI010000013.1:22555-28218 GCA_964494395.1 uncultured Acidimicrobiales bacterium
CGTTGTTCGTTGATTCAGCCGGGCGATGACATGTCGTTCATTCTGTCTCTCGAAAACGAAGGCAACACGGCATTCTCGAACATCGAGATCATCGACGTGTTCCCATTCAATGGCGATGGCCCAGGTTCCGAACCTGGTTCAGAAACCACCACTGCTCCAGCGAACGGAATCGAAGACGGCTCCCCAGCAACGATTGGTGACGGACGTACTCCGCCATCAGCGTTCACTGGAGATGTCGAGTTTGTTTCGGTGACTCCTGTGTCGAACGCTGCGGGCCTCGTTACTTATGTGACTGGCGATGCGCCGGCCACGGTTTCTCGTGACCCTCTTCTTTCGTTCACTCAGGGCACGAACACGTGGTGTGATGCTGCGGGTGGCGCAGTGGTGAACGGTGGAACGGGCGCTTGCCCGGCATCCGATGCTGATGTGACTGCTTCTTATACGTTGATCCCGGGTGATTTGAACCCGGCAGAGACGCTTGAGATTCAGCTGACGCTTTCGACGGTTGGTGTTGTTTGTGAAGAGGTGTGGACCAACACGTTTGGTGCACGCGTCGATCAGATTCTTCTCCCGATCCGTTCGAATGACGTGTCGATCATGACCACGCAGTGTTTCGAAGCTGAGATCGACATTGAGAAGGACACCAATGGTGTTCAGTCTGATGTTGCTCCTGGCGAAGAGATCGTCATTGGCGCTCCTGTGACGTGGACCTATGTTGTTGAGAACACCGGAACGACCGCTCTTGCAGATGCAACGGTTAGCGATAGCCCGGCTCCTGCTGGCGGTATTAGCTGTGACATTGATGGCGATGGTGTCTTTGATGGCACGGCGGTGATCCCACTCATGTTGCCTGGTGATCAAGTGACTTGTGAGGCAACTGGTGTTGCTACTGGTGGTCCATTCACGAATAACGCATCGGTTTCCGGTGACCCAATCGTGCCGGACTTCTCGGAGAACCCTGATGCGGATCCTTCTGATCCATCTACATGGCCAACCGATCCTGCTGCGTATCAAACGCCAGCTGGCCCTGACGGTTTGCCGTTGACGTCGGTTGATGATGAGGATCCATCGAACTACACCGGTGTGGCTCTCGAAGGAGAGATCGATATTGAGAAGGACACCAATGGTGTCCAGTCCGATGAGGCTCCTGGCGAAGAGATCGCTGCTGGCTCACTTGTGACCTGGACCTATGAGGTGACCAACACTGGTGAGACCGGTCTTGCGAACGCAACGGTCAGCGATGTTCCAGCGCCTGTTGGCGGTATTAGCTGTGATGTTGATGGCGATGGTGTCCTCGACGGCACGAACGTGATTCCGTTCCTTGCTGTTGGTGCTTCGGTTACTTGTGAAGCAACTGGTTTGGCTCAGCCTGGACCGTTCACGAACAACTCGTCGGTAACAGGCGATCCGGTTACTCCGGACTTCTCTGACCCGGCGATCGATCCAACCGATCCAACGACATGGCCAACTGATCCTGCTGCCTACACGCCAGCAGTTGATGTAGATGGCGTGGCTCAAGGACCGGTTGACGATGAAGATCCATCCAACTACTTCGGCACTGTCCCTGAACCAGGAATCGATATCGAGAAGGACACCAATGGTGTCCAGTCCGATGAGGCTCCTGGTGAACCAATTCCCGCTGGCGCTCCAGTCACGTGGACCTATGTTGTAACCAACACCGGTGCAACCGCACTTGCAGACGTCACCGTGACCGACAGCCAAGGTGTTGTTGTGAGCTGTGATATCGATGGCGACGGAGTCTTTGATGGCACCAACGTTATTGCGTTCCTTCCAGCAGGTGGCTCTGTCACCTGTGAAGGAACCGGCGTAGCTGTCGATGGTCCTTACGAAAACGTCGGAGACGTTTCTGGAAACCCAATCGTTCCTGACTTCGCTACCTGTGGCTGTGATCCACTCGATCCAGCTACATGGCCAACCGACGCTGCAGCATATGTCGCAGCTGTTGGCGCCGACGGCGAACCACAAGGCCCAGTAGACGACGCTGACGCATCGCACTACACCGGCCTCGTGCCAGGAGCAGCAATCGACATCGAGAAAGCAACCAACGGTGTCGATTCAGATGAAGCCCCAGGCGAAACCATCAACCTTGGTGAAGCCGTCACATGGACCTACGTTGTTATCAACACTGGTTCAGTCGCTCTCACCGAAGCAACAGTTACCGACAGCCAAGGCGTTGTCGTGAGCTGTGATATCGATGGCGACGGAGTCTTTGACGGAACGAACATCATTCCGTTGATGACACCAGGAGCGTCGGTTACCTGTGAAGGAACTGGCGTAGCGATTGATGGGCCATACGAAAACGTCGCAGACGTTACCGGTGCTCCAGCACTTCCTGACTTTGCTACATGCGGCTGTGATCCAAACGATCCAGCTACATGGCCAACCGACGCTGCATCCTACGACGCAGCTGTTGACGAGAACGGGGCACCTCTTGGACCGGTCTCTGATGCGGACGCCTCGAACTACACCGGGTTCACTCCGGTATATGACTTGGCACTTGAGAAGACACTGGCAGAGGGCCAGGCAACCACCGGTCTCGCGATCGGTGACGCCGTCACCTTCACCATCGAGGTCTTTAACCAAGGCAACGTAGACGCAGCAGATGTTGAAGTCATCGATTACCTCCCAGAAGGGTTGGAACTCAATGACCCCACATGGGCAGACCAAGGTGACGGCACAGCAACAGCCACCATTGAAGGTGTCATTGCAGCCGGAGCTTCGGCCTCGATCGATATCACCATGACCATCACCGCAGCCGGCGATCTCTCCAACATTGCAGAGATCACTGGATCCACCGCAGTTGATGCAAATGGTGAACCGTTCCTCGATCCAGCCGGAGACCCCCTGGTAGATGTCGACTCGATCGCAGACGCCATCAACACCGACGTGCTCTCCGACGGAGTGCTCAACGGCGACGACGGCGACGAAGACGATCACGACATCGCATCGATCACCATCGAACCCGCACCAGAGCCAATACCAGCAGCTCCAGTCCTCGCCTTCACCGGACGAAGCAGCCTCATAGCAGCAGGATTCGCACTCCTACTACTGCTTCTTGGCACGTTCATGGTCGTCACGATCCGAACCCGTGAAGAGGAAGCAATGGGCTAGTACTAACTAGTAAGTAACAGCTTTACGAGAAATTCGAGGATGCCACCGCTAAACGGCGGTGGCATTCTCGCGTATTGACGACAACGTGCGCGTTACCCAGAGACCGAGCGGAGGAACCATTTGTGCAGGGCGTCGACAGCGCCGCGCATGGCTTCGGTTGTACCGCAGAAACTGAAGCGCATGAAGCGATGTCCGTCGGTGGGGTGGAAGTCGACACCGGGGGTCGCCGCAACGCCGAGCTGGCTCAACCACTGAGCGGCGAGCGCTTTGCTGTCGGCTGCGAGGTGATCGGTGCGGGCCCACACGTAGAACGCACCGTCGGATGGTGCGAGGTCGGTGATGCCGGCCTTTGGAAGGCCTTCGAGCAGGATCTGTCGGTTGGTGGCGTAGCGGGCGAGGTGGCCATCGAGTTCGGTTCGACAATCGAGCGCAGCCACGGCCATGTGCTGACCGAGTGCTGGTGGACAGATCACCAGGTTTTGTGCAAGCCGATCGAACAGGCCGGTGAGTTCTTCTGGCAAGACCGCCCATCCAACGCGCCAGCCGGTCATCGAGAAGTACTTGCTGAACGAGTTGATGACGATCGCCTCATCGGAGAACTCCGTTGCCGTTGCCGTGACCGCGTCGTCGTAGGTGAGTCCGTGGTAGATCTCGTCGCTGATGAAACGCACCCCACTCGCGTCGCACCAGCTGACTAGGGATCCCAGCTCGTCTGGGCGCAACACCGTTCCGGTTGGGTTCGAGGGGCTAGCCACGATGACGCCATCGAGCGGACCTGCTGCTTCGAGCAGTTCGATCGTGGGTTGGTAGCGGGTTGATGCGTCGACCTCGACGATCACCGGCTCCATGTGTAGAGCGGTGAGCATGTTTCGGTAGCACGGATACCCCGGTGCGCTTACGGCGACCCGGGCACCCGGCTCGAATGCTGTGAGGAGGGCGAGCACAAAAGCGCCCGAGGCGCCTTGGGTGATGGCGATTCGCCCGGGGTCGATGTCGAGGTCGTACTGATCGGCGATGTGGCGAGCAATCGCCGGAGCGAACTCGGGTATGCCGCGGCTCGTCGTGTAGCCGAGGGTGTGAGAGTCGAGAAGCTTGTGGGCTACCTCTACTGCACCCCGCGGTGCGCCGGTCGATGGTTGTCCAACCTCGAGGTGGAAGACCGCGGAGCCGGCCTGCTCGCGCGCTTGGGCAGCTGCCACAACTTCCATCACATAGAAGGGGTCGATATCCAAGGTCATGAAGATTTGTACAGGATTTCAGACCGTATAGGGGGTGTTTTCCTGCACAAATCCTAGCCGCCGGAGGTGAAGGCGCTGGCGAGTACGCCGGGAGGGGTTGGGTCGTCGCGGGTTTCGAGCCAGCCGTGGGGGAGTGCTACGCGCTTTGGTCCGTGGCTGTGTCCACGGGTGAGTCGTGCCGCTTCGGGCGGGAACTCCTCATCGTCGAGCTTGCTCAAACTCTCGATCATGTCGTCGCGGCTCGTCATCATCGAGATCTCCTTTCGGAACTGACCACCGACGGGAAAGCCCTTGAGGTACCAGCTTGTGTGCTTGCGGAAGTCTCTTGCGCCACGATCGTCGCCGAGCCACTCGCACAATAGGTCGAGGTGGGTGACCATGATCTTGGCCACGCCGTGGAGCGAGGGAGCCGGGGTGATGTTCGCACCTCGCAGACCTTGGGTGAGTTCGCGGAACAACCACGGCCGACCGAGACAACCACGGCCGATGACGACGCCGTCGCAACCGGTCTGTTCCATCATGGCGATGGCATCGGATGCCTCCCAGATGTCGCCATTGCCAAGGACCGGGATCGAGGTGACGTGATCCTTCAGTTGGGCAATGGCCTCCCAGCGAGCGTTGCCCGAATACGCTTGCTCAGCGGTGCGAGCGTGCAGCGCAACGGCGGCGGCACCCTCGTCTTCGGCGATCTTGCCCGTGTCGAGCATCGTGATGTGGTCTTCGTCGATGCCAATGCGGAACTTCAACGTGACCGGAATGTCTTCGGCGTTCGCGACCATGGCCCGGACGATGTCGCGGAGCAATACCTGACGCCATGGCAGGGCGCTTCCGCCGCCGTGGCGAGTGACCTTCGGAACCGGGCACCCCAAGTTCATGTCGATGTGATCGACCTGGCCTTCGCCGACCAGCTTTTTAACCGCTTCGCCGATCCAGTACGGATCGGTGCCGTAGAGCTGGATGCTTCGCGGCGTTTCATCGTCGGCGAACTTCGCCGAGTGCAGCATCTTCTTATGGCCCTCGATCAATGCACGGGCGGTGATCATCTGATTTACATAGAGGCCACCGCTCGCCGTCGTGGCGTTGCCGGGAGCTGGCGTTGGATCGTCATACGCCATCTCGTTACCGAAGCGCCGGCACAACGTGCGGTACGGCGCAGTCGTAACCCCAGCCATCGGCGCAAGCACGACGGGTGGGCTAACCGTGATCGGTCCGATCTGCAGCTCAGCGTGAGAAGACGGAGTTTCCACCCGTCCAGTGTGCCGGTTTCGGGCGTCGATGGGCTCTCCGGGCAGG
>CAZBTI010000013.1:28318-39673 GCA_964494395.1 uncultured Acidimicrobiales bacterium
GCAGGCGGGAGTCCGGTCGAACAAGAGAAGTGGCGCTGGACGAACCCCTACCTGACCGTTTCAGGCCTGGGGTTTGGCCTCGCATATGTCCTTTTGATCTTCGTCTTTGGGTTCCCTCGTCCGATCTAACCCAAGCGGGAGAGGATGTCACGAAGCCGGTGGCGGGGTAGGCCGATGACGTTGTCGTAGCTTCCTTCGATCGAGGTGACGAACGCTCCGCCGCGGCCCTGCATCCCGTAGGCACCGGCCTTGTCTGCAGGCTCTCCGGTGCCCACGTACCAGGTGATGTCTTCGTTCGAGAGTTCGCCAAAGCGCACGACGGTTCGCTCGACGAACGACTCGACCGTCCCGCCTCGGCGAACAGCGACGCCGGTCATCACCTCGTGGGTTCGCCCCGACAGCTGACGCAGCATCTTTTCTGCGTGTGCATCAGATTCGGGCTTGCCCAACAACTCGTCGTCGAGCACCACGATCGTGTCCGCCGAGATCACCAAGTCTTCATCACCAACATCGTCCATTTCGGCGACGACAGCAGCTCCTTTCGCGATCGCGAGCCGCTCCACATAGTCGGCCGCAGGCTCGCCGGGCAACGGTGTCTCGTCGATATCTGCAGCTCGTACGATCGGAGTGAGCCCGAGTTCTTCGAGCAGTTGCTTACGGCGGGGAGATCCAGAGGCAAGAATAAGGCGCACGGCCAGAACGGTAGTGCGTCTTGCCCATCCGAGACAGCTCCAAAAATGCCGTCACTAATAGGTGTAGAAGTCAGCGTTTGCCTGCGACACGCAAGGAACCCCTCATGAGCGAAACAGTTCTCGTTACCGGCGGCGCCGGATACATCGGTAGTCACACCGCAATGGCGCTCATCACCGCCGGTCACAACGTCGTGGTCGTCGACAATTTTGTGAACGCAAAGCCCGACGCCCTCGGTGTCGTTACCGAACTCACCGGAGAAGAGATCCCCGTCATCGAAGGCGATGCTCGAGACGTAGACCTCGTCACCAAGGTGATCCAGGACTTCGACGTCACCGCCGTCATCCACATGGCCGCACTGAAGGCGGTCGGCGAGTCGGTCGAGATGCCGCTCGAGTACTACGGCAACAATCTTGAGACCGCTATCGCCACGCTGAAGGCAATGCGCAACGCCGGCATCTACAAGTTCGTCTTCTCTTCGTCGGCGACCGTATACGGCGACCCCGAGTCGTGCCCGATCCCCGAAGGCGCCAGCATCGGCGCAACCAACCCATACGGCACGACCAAAGAAATGATCGAGGTCATCATTCGCGACCTCGCAGCATCCGACGATCGTTGGAAGGTCACCGCCCTCCGCTACTTCAACCCGGTCGGTGCTCACGAGTCCGGAAAGATCTCCGAAGCTCCTCTCGGTAAGCCCAACAACCTCATGCCGATGATCATGGAAGTGGCCACCGGAAAGCGCGAAAAAGTCATGGTCTTCGGCGACGACTGGCCAACCCCCGACGGCACCGGCGTTCGCGACTACATCCACATCATGGACCTCGTCGAAGGACACGTCGCTGCACTCGAACATCTCGACGATCAAGACGGCTATGAGGTGTACAACCTCGGCCAAGGCAAGGGTGTCAGCGTCCTCGAACTGATCCGCGGCGTCGAAGAAGCAACCGGCATGGACATCCCGTACGAGATCACCGACCGCCGCGCCGGCGACATCGCCGAATGCGTCGCCGACCCCACCAAAGCAAACAACGTCCTCGGATGGGAAACCACCCGAGACATCTCCCAAGCCTGCAACGACGCCTGGAATAGTCAATAATTCGTTATTCGCCAAGCGGCTCCGCCGCTGATTTTGGCGAATAACGAATGATTTCCCTGTTTGTCCCCTTCGGGGAGCGTTCAAGCGCCACGCAGGCTGGGCGTCGGAGACGGTGTCTGCTCGTGCGATGTTGTGAGCCCTTGGGGTGGTTTTGGCCTTTGAAATCGATGGGTTTCTTTGCCTTTGAAGTTTTTCTTGGGAATCTCGCGACCAAATATGTTGGTCAGTCGTCCCTATATCCGTAAGCGCTGCAGGTATCCCGCCACCTGTAGCGCTTACGTATTTTTGCTACAAGATTCGCCGATCCGCAGCCCATCGAGTCAGCTCCTCAACCTCGACATCGGAGAAATTGCCGTAGTTCGGGCGGGTTAGCGGCTCAAAAAGATTTCTCAGAAGTCTCGCGACCAAACGCGTCGGTCAGCCGTCCTTGTATCCGTAAGCGCTGCAGGTATCCCGCCACCTGCAGCGCTTACGAATTTTTACGCCCACCCATGTATCGAGCCATCGCCTACTGTTGTGGCCTATGAAGATTCGATCCTTGCTCGTCGTTCTCGCTCTCGTCGCTGCCGCGTGTGGAGGATCGGACACCGATTCCACTGCTTCGGACGCAGATTCGGCAGACACCGAAGTAGCTGAGGTGGCTGAAACGGAGGACGACTCAGCGGTTGAGACCGCCGAGGACGATCCCGCCGTGGCCGCTGAAGAGCCAGGCGTTGTTGAAGAGCCAGAGGTTGCCGAAGAAGAACCTGCAGAGGTCGTGGAAGAGGTAGCCGCCGAGAGAGGTCTGATCGGCCCTCCCGCCTCGCTCGTTGCCGATTGCAGTGCGATCCCGGAGGTAAACATCGGGTTGCAGACCGGCACCCTTACCTCTGGTGGCCTCGACTACGACTTCCAGTTCATCATCCCGAGCAGCTACGACGGGACAACGCCCACCCCGATGGTGCTCGACTTCCATGGCCTCGGCAGCAACGGTGGCCAGCAGGCACTGTTCTCGGGCACCGGCTTGGTCGCAGAAACCGCCGGGTTTATCGCTGTTCATGTAACCGGTCTCCCCGCCGCTGGCGACGACCGCAACTCGTGGGAACTCCCACAGTTCGACGAACCCGGACGTGACGATGTGCAAATGGCGATCGACCTGATCGACTTCGTCTCTGAGAATGTGTGCGTCGACCCAGGTCGTGTGTATTCGATGGGCATGTCGAACGGGTCGCTCTTCACCTCTGAGCTGGTGTGCGACCTCAGCGAACGCATCGCGGCTGCGGTATCGGTCGCTGGAGTGACCCACGACGATTCGTGCGAACCGACCCGGGCAGTGCCGTACCTTGCGTTCCACGGAATTGACGACACGACCGTCCCCTTTAACGGTGGCGGGGAATCATCCCTCGGATCGGACCCATTCTTTGAACAAGTCATGCCCGAAGAGTTCAGCCAGTTTGCCGACGACTTCGGGTGCACTGGTTCGGAAGACTCTTCGGTGACCGCCAACATCACTCTCACTTCGTACGCTGGCTGCAACGACGACGTCGAACTTGGCTTCTACGCCATTGCTGGCGCTGGCCATACGTGGCCGGGATCGCTCGTCTCGGTCGGGATCCCATCTCTTGGGGTAACCAACACCGAAATCAGCGCTACCGAAATTGCGTGGGAGTTCTTCCAGCAGAACAGCTTGCCCGGCGCAGTCGACTCTGCGGGATAGAACGCCCGCTGAGGGTCCGCCACGATTACGCTCTTGGCACGCAACGAAATCGACTGGTACAGCTGGACCCTGTGGATAACATCATTACCGAACTGATCGCGGAACGTCAGACTCTCATGATCGACGGAGCGATGGGCACCGAGCTTTTCGCCCGTGGCCTCACCGCTGGAGACCCGCCCGAGACGTGGAACATCGACCATCCAGAGAAGGTCATCGATATCCACCAGAAGTACATCGATGCTGGTTCCGATGTCATCTTGACCAACTCCTTTGGAGGCACGGCCTTCCGTCTGAAGCTCCACAAGCTCGACAACCAAGTTTTCGAGATCAACAAGGCGGCCGCAATGGTCGCTCGCGAGGCCGCCGACGCCTCTGATCGCAAGGTCATCGTGGCAGGATCGATGGGGCCGAGCGGAGAGCTGCTCGAACCCATGGGAGACATGACTCCCGAGACCGCCGCCACAGCCTTTGCCGCGCAGGCCGAAGGTCTTGCCGCAGGTGGCGCCGACATCCTCTGGATCGAAACGATGTCGAGCCTCGAAGAGGTCGAAGCCGCAATCATCGGTGCTCGCCGTGTTACCGACTTGCCAATCACCGCAACGCTCAGCTTCGACACCGCTGGGCGCACGATGATGGGCGTTACCGGAACCGAGGTCGCCGAACGTCTCACCGCCGTCGGTGTAGCCGCGGTCGGAGCCAACTGCGGAAACAACGTGGCCGACACCGAAGCGGCGGTCATTGCGATCAAGGCTGGCGCTGGAGATACGCCGGTCATCGTGAAGGCCAATGCTGGCGTGCCTGAGTTCAAAGGCGACAAGCTCGTCTACAGCGGTTCGGCCGAGGTCATGGGCTCGCACGTCAAGCGCATGGTGGCAGCTGGCATCGAGATCATCGGCGGGTGTTGTGGCACGTCGACCGAGCACCTCTACTACATGCGAGGCGTAATCGACGGAGCTGTCGACGCACCAGACATCCCCGCACCAGGACCGGCTCCAGCAGATGATGATGGTGATGATGCTGCCGAGCGTGGACGCGCTCGTAGCGAACGTCAGAGCCGCCGCCGCCGCCGCAGTTAGATCGCCACTGCGCTAGTCAAGCCAGGGCACCGAGGCGCTGAATTGCCTCGTCGAGCAGTTCGTCCTGCTTGCAGAACGCGAACCGAATGAAGTGGCGGCCTGCTTCGCGCGTCTTGTAGAAAACCTCGCTCGGCACGGCGACTACGCCAACGGCTTCGGGGAGTGCCAAGCAGAATTCGACGCTGGTATTTGGCAAGTCGTTGCGTTCGGCGACCGAGCGAATATCGGCGGTGAGGAAGTAGGTGCCCTGACACGGGAGGACGTCGAAGCCTGCGGCTTCAAGACCAGCCTGTAGACGGTCCCGCTTCTGTTGCAGTTCGCTGCACAAGCCATCGAAGTAGTCATGGTCGAGCCGAAGACCGGTCTCGACTGCGGGTTGCAGCGGCCCGGCGCTCACAAAGGTCAGGAACTGCTTGGCGGTCATGACTGCATTGCGAAGTTCGGGGATTGCGGTGACCCAGCCGACCTTCCAGCCGGTGAAGGCGAAGGTCTTTCCGGCCGAACTGATGCTCACCGTTCGTTCGCGCATGCCATCGAGTCCGGCCATGGGGATGTGCTCGCCGTCGAACACCATGTGCTCGTACACCTCGTCGGTGATCACCACCAGATCGTGCTCGATAGCCAGCGCGGCGATGCTCTCCATCTCTTCACGGGTGAAGACTTTGCCGGTGGGGTTGTGCGGCGTGTTGACGAGGATGGCGCGGGTCTGGGGCGAGATCGCCGCTGTCAGCGCTGCGAGGTCGAAGCTGAAATCTGGGGCGTTGAGTAGCACGGGTTTTTCGATTGCGCCCGCCATTTTGATCGTCGCGGAGTAGCTGTCGTATGTCGGCTCGAAGGTGATGACCTCGTCGCCGGTGTCGCACAGGGCGAGGATGGTCGCAGCGATTGCCTCGGTGGCCCCGGCGGTGACGAGCACCTCGGTATCGGGATCCCAGGTGAGGCCGTAGAAGCGTTTTTGGTGTTCCGAAATGGCGTTGCGAAGGCCCGGTTGGCCGGGGAGCGGCGGATATTGATTCGGCCCGTTCAGGATCGCATGGACCGCGGCGTCGGCTACTTCTTTGGGGCCGTCGGTGTCAGGAAAGCCCTGACCGAGGTTGATGGATTCGGTCTTGAGGGCCAGCGCACTCATCTCGGCAAAGATGGTGGTGCCGAACCCCTGTAGACGAGGATTTCGCAAAGCTTCGACCATGACCAGAAAGTCTGCCACGCTTACTGGCCGTGGCTGCATCTGAAGAACCTGAGCTCCTCATCGGCGTCGACACCGGCGGCACCTACACCGACGCGGTCGCAATCGAGGCAGCCTCGGGCACGGTCCTCGCTGCGGCAAAGGCCCTCACGACGCGCCACGACCTCTCGGTGGGTGTTTCCGAGGCGTTGGCGAAAGTGGTTGTCGACATCGACGTGTCGAACATTGGCTTGGTCTCTGTTTCGACCACGCTTGCGACAAACGCTGTGGTCGAGGGCCACGGCAGCCCGATCCTTGTGCTGCTCGTCGGGTTCGACGACAAGATGATCGAACGAACCGGGATCGGTTCAGCGTTCAGCGATGCGCACATCGTTCGTATCGATGGCGGGCACAACCACTACGGCCTAGAACAGACGCCGCTCGACACCGAGGCCGTGGCAGCAGCACTCGAGGAACACGCTTCGGGAGTCCGCGCAATCGCTGTCGCCTCGACGTTCGCCGTGCGCAATCCCGACCACGAAAGCGCCATTCGCGACCTGATCGTCGAGCGCACCGAGCTTCCGGTCACGGTGTCTTCCTCGCTCAGCGACTCGCTCGACGCACCTCGCCGGGCCCTCACGACTGCGCTGAACGCACGGTTGCTCTCTCGAATCACCGACCTTGTCTCGGCGGTGAACCGCTCGCTCGAGACACTTGCAATCGATGCGCCGGTAATGGTCGCCAAGGGCGATGGCTCGTTGGCGATCGCCGAATCGGTCGAGCGTCGCCCCATAGAGACCATTCTCAGCGGGCCGGCCGCGTCGATCGTCGGCGCAGCGATGCTCACCGGACTCGACGACTTCATCCTGAGCGATATCGGTGGTACCACGACCGACGTCGGCATGGTTCGCGACGGACGTCCACGCCTCGTAGCCGACGGTGCCCGAGTCGGGGGCTGGCGAACCATGGTCGAAGCGATCGACGTACGCACCACCGGCCTCGGAGGCGACAGCGCGGTTCGAACCGACAAGACCGAAATCACGCTCGGACCAGAGCGGCGAGTGCCGCTGTCTCTCGCTGCGAACAACAGCGCTGCGAACAATAGCGAAGTAGTCGTCTCGACCCTGCGTGACCAGCTCGCTGATCCTCCATCGCGAGACTTCGCTGCGGTCTTCGTTCAGCGGGTCGATAGCGAAGAACGAGCAGCTGACGATGCTGTCGACCTCTCGGCTGTCGAGCAGCGTGTCTATGACCGAAGCACGACCTCCGCAGAACCCCTGCTGAAGGTGGCTCGAGGAGCGCTCGAACGCAAGGCCGTCGATGATCTCGCCACCAAGGGGCTCATCCAGGTCGTTGGTTTCACCCCATCGGACGCCGCCTTGGTGTTGAAGAAGCAATCGAACTGGGACGACGAAGCCGCCCGCGCCGGAGCCGAGCTGCTCGCCTGGTACACGGGCGAAGAAACCGAAGCGTTCTGTCAACGAGTCTGGTCAGAGACCGTGCGCCGAAGCGCCGGTTGCATTCTCGACGTAGCTCTCGAAGACACCGTCACCGAATCGCTCAGCAACCCGGTCACCGCAGCGGCGGCTGCTGGCGGGGGAGTGCTGGGCGCAGTCTCGGTCACGCTCAACCTCGAAACCCCGGTCGTGGCCGTGGGAGGACCAGCGGGTGTGTACTACCAAGAAGTCGCCGAACGTGTCGGTGCCGAGCTTGTTCTCCCAGACGACTTCGCCGTTGCCAATGCCGTCGGCGCGGCGGTCGGTTACGTCGTCGGGCGAGGCCACAGTGAAGTCCACGCCGACGGCCCCGGCTCGTACCGAATCGTCGCACCCGACCACAACGAACTGTCCGAAGACGCAGCGACCGTCATCGATGAAGCCACCGCTGTCGCCCGCACCGCAGCGAAGGCAGCGCTCGAAGAAGGAACCGCCGGCCTCACCCACGGACCAATCGAAGAGCGGGTCTACATCACCCGCCACGACGACCCAAACGCCGATGGCGACAAGAGCCTCTACGGCGCCGAAATCGAAGTCGAGCTGCGAACGAGACCGTTCAGCTAGAAGAGCTTGCGCTCGTGTTGGGGCAGGGGAGCGTGTCGTTCGGCGAGGGGTGGTCCGTCGGCTTTTGCTTTGTTGTCGGGGTCGCAGAGCATGCGGAGGTCGCTCAACGTTGTTTGTTGGGTTTCGCTAAACGGTTTGTGGTGATCGTCGCTCCCTCGCCTGGCGGCTCGCTCCCTTACCGCCTTTTCTCCGTTCGCTGCGCTCTCTACGAAAACGCTCTGGCGCGACACAAGCTAAGGGCCCCAGGCTTTGTGGGAGAGCGTTTTTGCCCCCTGGGGCAAAAAGGCTGGTTCGAGCGAAGCGAGATACGGGTGCCGTCGATGAGTTCGCATCGGCCGTCGACGTCGTTTGCGTCGAGGCAGGTGGTGAAGTCTTGTTCTTCGACGGGTTTGGCCATCTCGGCGATGGTGTGTTGGAGGACTTTGAGTGACATGACGACGTGAACCAAGGGTTCGGTGGAGGTTTCTGTGCGGTTCGCGCCGCGTGACACGAGGTTGGTGAGGCCTTTGGCCCGTCGTTGCGTAGCGGTGCGTACGGGTAAGCCGTCTTCTTGTTCGTCGTCGAACACGCGGCCAGCCTCTTGCTCGATCTGATGTTTCACGATGGCGCCGGATGCGGGGTCGAGGTTGGCGGTGATCCGGACTCGGCCGTCGGGGGTTTGGGTGATGTTGCAACTGTTTTTGGCTTCGTGGTCTTCGGGTTGCTCTCCGTCTTGATCGTTGACCATTTCCCAGTACGCAACGGACTGCTTGTAGCTGTTCCATTCGAGGGTGGTGACCCAGGCAATGAAGAGGTGTTGGTCGCGATGCATCGCGGTATGTACGCGGATGTTGTCTGTTCGACGCAATAGGTCGACGTGCCGTCGTGAGATTTTGCCGTCGAGCATGGCTTGTTCGAGTAGAGCGAATTGGGACACCCACATTCCGGCGCGTAGATCGGCCCGCACGATCTCGGGCGGCGGAGTCAGTGGCGGCCGGCGTCGGGCCAAATGGCAGCGTGATTCAGTCCCAGGTTCGTTACAACATAGCCTCGGGGAACAGCGCTGGCCCTGGTGTTCCTCAGGAGCAGATCGATGACCTGATCGAAGCCGCACCGCGTGTTAATGGCCAAATCGAGTTCGCAGATACGGGTAACTATCTAGAGCGTTTGGATGATGCGTACACAGGCTTAGGCAACCCGCTCGACGAGGAAGTCGCAGGAGCAATAGGCAGGTATATCGACGAGGACCTCGGAGGCACGTTCCCGATTGGTGGCGGGGACGACTTCGCTTTTGCAGCACGCTTTCCCGGCAGTCACGCCGAAATCCAAGCAGTCAACGACCTCGTTCGACAGGGCGTTCTCCCCGAGAACATTTCGGTCGGGACTACAAGAATTGCTAACAATGGTGACTTTGAAGCTTGCCTTCACTGCTCTGGTATTCTTAACCAGCTGAGGATTTCGCCTGTGACCGGTTAGGTCGCTGGGCCGGAGGGTGTCTTGGAGGAGTTTCGTAGGCCCGATTCGCTTTCGATGCCGACGCGCCGTTTGCGGTTGCCTCTACTGGATGGCGAGCCTGTGTTTGTGGAGGGGGAACTGTTCTCGGGTATTGGATACGTGCCCGGTGAGTTGGATTGGTCTTACAGGCCAGTCCGAATAGTTGATGGCGTTGCGCAAGATGAGCTCGACGACCCGCTATTTGGTGATCGCCTTGTTTTCGAACTTGAGGCTCAGCCGGACTTTACTGAAGGGGCCGACACACTAAATGGTGAGCGCTTCAACGGCCTATCCATCATGTTTTCCAATTCAGGCGGAGTCAGGACGATTTCATTCGTTGGTGATGGCGAACCGATCGATTCCTACTTGTTCCACGATTCAGGCACTGTTCAATCTCGGAGGGTTCGCCTGGATTGGGAACCTCGACATCATTCAAACTTCGGTGCCACCTTTCAATCTCAAGCCTGGTCAGTCGACGGAACATGCCGGCAAGTAAGTACGCAATTTTCGTTTCCCGAGTCGTCGACGCAAGATCATCCGAACGGAAGGTACTCAGTATCAGCAAGCGGCGTTGTTGATGTCGCCTTCCGCGGTGGGTATCTCGAACTCACTGAACAGTTTTCTGCGTATCTCGTTCTCCCATACCTCCGTGATTTCGAGTTCATCGACACACTCTTCAGCACGCTCGAAACACCAGCCGAGAAGTTCAGACTTACATTAGGTGAACGGTCGGTCGAGCTCGTCGAGAAGCTACAGAGCGCCGGCGCATTCCAAGATGTAAAGAACTTGAAGGTCGGCGCTTACGAGAAGGCTGGCTTGGATGTTCTGTGTGCAGCGGAACTTCCAGCATTGCAACAACTGCAGGTGCGGATGCCGTCACACTCTCGAGACCACATAGCGAGCTTTATGACGGTCTTGGCGTTCAAACGCAAAAGACCTGATGTCGAGGTCCACTACGAGTCTTGGGGGCTGTATCCATCAGGTGAAATTCTCACTCCGAGATCTCAGCTGTCTTACGGATTGTTCTTCGATGACAATTTCGAGGACCTGATCGGAGTGCGAAGATTTGGCCGTGACCTATCCCCGCTAGTTGACCTAATCGTGGAGTCTCCGTCTTTGCGTTTTGTGAGTTTCGAGAGGGATCGCGACCTTGAAGGTGTCGAAGATCTAATCCCCCGCCTGAAGAGCCGGCCTGAGGTCATCGTGTACGGACCAGACGTACCTCGTGGCGATTGGCCAAAGATCGTTTGGCGACAGCTAATCGCTGACGGTGTGGTCACCGACCCGGGGTGATCGCTCGCAGCTTCACCATATGGTGTTGAGCGTTGGAGGTGTTTGGTTTGGCTTCTAGCTTACCGTTTGATCCTTTAGCTGAGCAGAACCGCATTGCGGGGTTGGTGCGTCTAGCGCCGTTGGACGACACGCCAACTTTCGTGGTCGGTGTTGACGCCGCGTACGTCGGAACCGATGGTGACACGGCAGCGCCCGGTGGGGGTATTGGAATCGGGGCAGCGGTCGTTATCGATACAGCAAACTTGAAGGTCGTGGAGGCGGTCACTGTTCGCGTTGAAGTTTCAGTTGGCTACGAGCCGGGGCTGTTGGCGTTTCGAGAAGCTCCTGTCGTACTCGCTGCTATCGACCGCTTGAAACACTCCCCCAAGTTCGTGGCGTGCGATGGGCATGGCATAGCTCATCCGCATCGAGCTGGCTTGGCCTCTCATGTTGGTGTGGAGCTAGGTGTTCCGACGCTTGGTTGCGCCAAGCAATTGTTCGTTGGCGAGCATGGTTCCGTTGGTAACGAGCGTGGGTCGACGACGCCGATCATCGATGATGGGGAGTTGCTCGGTGCCGTGGTACGTACGCAGACCGGTGTGAACCCAGTATTTGTGTCCCCCGGGCACTTAATTGACGTGGACTCAAGCGTGGACCTCGTACTGACTCTTGCTGGAAAGTACCGACTGCCGGAAACTACGCGCGCTGCCGATCAGCTAGTCAGACAAGAATCCAAAATTGTCGCTGCTCAATACTCGCAAGGTGATAAATCGGATGGCAGATAGTCGTGAGATGACTGGCCAATTTGAGACAAGCCAATGTGT
>CAZBTI010000014.1:0-22147 GCA_964494395.1 uncultured Acidimicrobiales bacterium
TCCTCGTGCGTGAAGCTAAATGTGCCATCGCCGTTGTCTACAAGCGTGGTGATGGTCTCATCAATGTTCCAGCTGCCCCCGTCCTCATCAACGTAGGTGGCGATCGTGTTGCCGACGACCACTTGATTTACCGTCGTGAGCGTCTCTAGAGCGGCGATATCTAACGTTGTGGAATTGCCGTCTTCATGGGTGAACGTGACGGTCTGGTCGCCGTTATCGACCAACGTCGTAATCGACTCGTCGATGTCCCAAGCAACACCGTCCTCATCGGTATAGGTCGCAATCGTGTTGCCAGCGACAACCGAGGTGAGGGTGGTCAGCGTTTCGAGCGAAGCAGCGTCGAGCGTCGAAACAGATCCGTCCTCATGGGTGAAGCTGAACGTGCCATCACCATTGTCAACAACGGCGGTGATGGTCTCCTGGATGTCGAAGCTGGCCCCATCTTCGTCGGTGTAGGTCGCGATGAGATTTCCGGCGGAAATCGTGTTCGTCACCGTGGTCAGCGTCTCGAGCGAAGACGCGTTGATCGACGAGATCGTTCCGTCCTCAGAAATGTAGCTGAAGGTGCCGTCGCCGTTGTCGACCAGCGTCGTCACGGTCTCGAGAATGTCGACTTCACTACCGTCTTCGTTCGTATAGCTGCCGATGATGTTTCCGGCGCTCAGCGTGTTGTTGAGCACGGTCGTTGTCTCAAGCGTCGCAATCGGGATGCTCGTGGCGACGCCATCTTCGTTCGTGTAGGTGACGGTCTGGGTGACAACGTCGTAGCCAACGGTGGTCAGCGTTTCAAGATCGTTGACGTTGGTACACGCCCACGCCGAGCCGCTCCAAACAGCGAACTCCGAGTTGCTACAAGAGAGGGCCGACAGCGTGTCGGTGTCATCGAGGTAACGAGAGAGATCGACGGCCGAATCGGCATCGTCGCCATTGCTGAGTACCAGCGTGTTGCCGCCCAAGCTGAGTTGCTGATCATCGGTATCGGTCGTGAGTGACGAGAGCTCGACTACAGACGTGCCCCCGTTGGTGAGCGAGACCGTGAGCGTGGTGCCGTTGAGCGACGCGCCGATCACCTGATTGTCGGTGTTCGTATCGGTGTTGTCGAGGAATGTGGAGAGATCGATCGAATTTCCGTTCGTGATCGTCAACTCCGTCGCGTTGAGCACGAGTCGTTGATCGTCATCATGGTCGATTCCTGCAACGAAGAGTTCGACATCGTCGAGGGTGAGTTGGGCATCTTGGCCCTGTTCGAAATCGATCAGCGCTTGGTTGATCAACTGCGATACGTCGGCCTCGTCGACGAAAGCAAGAGTCGTTGGAGCGTCGTCGACCGTGACGGTGCCACTACCTGGTCCTGCAAGCAAGGGCGCCTGAACCTGTTGACAGTTCGCGTTCGCGTAGCTGACCGATGTTGACGAAAACCAGCGACGGTTCGGTGTGAGCTGTTGACGCGTGCACGAGACAACGTCGACATCACTCAGTTGCCCGTCGTCGGGTGGCTCCTCGCTCGAACAGACAACGTGCCCGTCCCCATCGGGATCGATGCACAGTTGAATGTGTGAGTTATCGGGAAGCGTGCGGGTTCGTTTGCTGATCTCGACGATGGTTGTGCCATCGAGTACCGCCACGTCGTCGCTGGAGAGTTCGAAGCGTTCGAGCAACTCTCCGCCTAGGGGCGCATCGTGCAGCTCGAGCGTGATCGCTGCGCCGTCCGCAATGGCGGCGGCAACGTCGTTACTCACACGTGCCTGAACCTCAACAGACGTTGTGTGGAAGTACCAGGAGAGAACCAAGACAAGGGCTGCTCCAACACCGGCAACGGCAGCGAAGTACTTCACCGCCTGCCGCAACAAGGAGAGTGGGGCGCGCACAACCGAGGACTCCGTCATGCCCATACATCGGCAAATGCGACTAGTCGTTGAGCCAACGGCCCGGGATAAGTACCGACCGATGCGCTTAACTCAAGCGATCGGCGATCTTCTGCGCCTCTTCGTCAATTGCCGAACGGAGCAACGAATTGAGCGTTATCGCCACTGGCTTAGTGATGAACGACGTTGCTTTGGCGCTCACGTCGACCATCACCGTGGTCGGCACCGACGCAGGGTTTGGGCTTCGAAGTATCACATCGATCGTGATCTCCAAACCCTTCTGTTCCCCACGAATCTGCATCGAAGGCTTCTTGGCGGTCACCGTCGCCACACCGTCGACACGACCCATGGCCGTCTCGAAGGCGAACTCAAAGCCGGTGAGGTTGCCATTCGAATCGTGAGTGGCGTCGGAGAGATTCTCGATCTCCGCGACACCCTCCCACGTCGAAAGCTTCTGTAGTTGTGGCCATGCGTCGTCGATCGACACATGGGCATCGATCGACGACGTTGCCATGAGTTACCTAATTCCTCGATGCGTGTGGGCTTACTTGCCCTGCCAGTTCGGAGCCCGCTTTTCGGCAAACGCTGTGGCGCCTTCGAGGCCGTCCTCAGACTTGAACACCATGTCGTACCAATTCTCCTCTTGATACTCCCAGAGCTCTTCCTCGGTGCGGCCTTGGCTCTCGCGAATCATGTCCTTGCTGGCCATCAGTGCGAGCGGAGCGTTCTTCTCGATCGCCTCGGCGAGGGCGAGCGCTGCATCGACTGCTCCACCCTTCGGCGTGACCTCGACGACGAAGCCATAGCCCATTGCCTCTTCGGCGGTGATTGGCTTGGCCGTCAGTGCCATCTTCATCGCAACGGCGTATGGCACGACGCGGGGCAGACGGAAGAGACCACCAGCGCCAGCGAAGAGACCAACTCCTGCTTCAGGGATGCCGAACTTTGCGCCCTCTGAGGCAACGACCAGATCACACGACAACGCAACTTCGAGACCACCGGCGAGCGCGAAGCCTTCGACTGCGGCGATGACCGGCTTCTTCGGAGCTTGGCGAGTGATGCCGCCGAAGCCACGGCCGGGAACAGTCGGGAAGCTGCCCTCAGCGAAAGCCTTGAGGTCCATGCCCGCACAGAATCCGCGGCCGTTTCCGGTGAGGACTCCAACCGACAACGCATCGTTGCTGTCGAGTTCGTCGATCGCATCGGCCAAGGCCTGAGCGAGTTCAGCGTTGACTGCGTTCATCGCCTCCGGGCGATTGAGCGTGATGAGGAGCGTCTTGCCACGAACTTCGGTGAGAATGACCGCTTCGGATTCAGTGTTTTCAGACATGTGATTCCTACTTTGGTGGGAGGCGGATGCCGGCGTCGATACGGATGGTCTCACCGTTCATGTAGCTGTTGGTGAGCAACTCTTGAACAAGGGTTGCAAGTTCGTCGGCAAAGCCGAGGCGCTTTGGGAAGAGTGCGCTTTGCCCCAAGGTGTCCTTGAACTCCTGCGGGTCGCGACCCTCGGCGACCATCTTGTCGTAGATCGGCGTGTCGAAGAGACCCGGAGCGACGGTGTTTACCCGAACGCCGATGGCGCTGAGGTCACGTGCGATCGGCAGGGTCATTCCCGCGATGCCGGCCTTGGTTGCCGAGTATGCGGCTTGGCCGATCTGTCCGTCGAAAGCTGCGACGGAGGCGAAGTTGACGATCGCGCCGCGCTCGTTGTCGCCGAGCGGTTCTGTCTTGCTCATGGCAGATGCGGCGAGTCGGGTTGCGTTGAACGTGCCGATCAGATTGATGCGGACGACGGTCTCAAAGGCTGCGAGGTCGAAAGGGTCGCCGTTGCGGTTGACGGTGCGCATTGCATGGCCGACACCTGCGGCGTTGACGGCGGCACGAAGTGGCCCCATCTCGCCAGCAGCATCGACCGCTACCTGCATCTGTTCAGCGTCGGCAACATCGGCCTTTACGAACATTCCGCCGAGTTCAGTGGCCGCAGCGTTGCCAAGTTCCTCATTGAGGTCCGCGACCAACACCTTTACTCCACTGGCGGCGAGGTGTTTTGCACACCCGAGTCCGAGACCAGAAGCCCCTCCGGTAACGAGCGCCGATGCTCCGTTCAAATCCAGCATGTTGTAGCCCCTCTCGCCCATATTTGGGCAGCTTGATCATCTGTGCTCGTAACCTACCCACGTGCGTTTACGAATCATCGAACTCGATCGAGAAATCGCACGCCTCGCGCTTCCCGCTCTCGGGGCGCTCATCGCAGAGCCCGTATATGTTCTCGCCGACACCGCCGTGGTCGGCAATCTGCTCGGAACGAACGAACTTGCTGGCCTCGCCATCGCCAGCCAAACGCTGCTCACCATCCATGCCATCATGGTCTTCCTCGCATACGGAACGACCGCTGCTGTCTCTCGGCTGTTAGGCGCCGGACAGCAACTCAAGGCAGCTCATCAAGCAGTGCAGGGCTTGTGGTTGGCGCTCGTCATGGGCGTCATCCTCGCCTTAGCTGCATGGGTGTTCGCCGACCCGATCCTGGCCCTGATCGGCGAAACCAACGATGGCAACGCCGACGCAGTGCTGTCTCAGGCCCGTCGCTACTTCGTCGTAAGTCTTTGGGGGCTGCCCCCGTCGCTACTCGTGTTGAGCGGCGTGGGTTATCTCCGCGGATTGCAGGACACGACTAGGCCACTCGTCGTTGCCGTCGTGACCGCGATCTTCAACCTCGTCCTCGAACTCATACTGATCGTCGGTTTCGATTTTGAAATCGGGGCGTCCGCTTTCGCCACCGTCGTTGCTCAATGGCTCGCCGCTGCGGCCTATTTGTGGTGGATTGGTCGAGATGTTGCGACCCACGGCGTGCAACTCTCGCCCCACCTCAGCGAGATCTTTCGCCTCCTGCGCGTCGGAGGCGCGCTGTTCGTTCGGACGTTCGCACTACGTGTGAGCTTCACCGTCACCGTGGCAGCAGCGAGTCGGATCAGCACCGAAGCGCTCGCAGCACACGAGATCGCGTTCCAGTTCTTTATCTTCACCTCGCTCGCACTCGACTCGGTCGCCATCGCCGGCCAAGCGATGATCGGGCGCTTCCTCGGTGCTGACGATGCTGCGGGATGTAGGCAGGCAGGTCGTCGAGTGCTCGGGTGGGGTGTGGCGGTTGGCCTCGTTGCACTGGTCATCTTTGGTATCGGGGCACCGTTCCTACCGACCCTGTTCACGAACGATCCAATGGTCGCTGCTCTTGCCGTAACCGCAATGATCCACCTCGCACTTATGCAGCCGATCAACGGCGTGGTCTTCGCACTCGACGGCATCTTGATCGGTGCGGGAGATCAGAAGTACCTCGCGCAAGCAATGGTGATCGCCGCGATCATCTTTGTTCCACTCGCGCTCACCACACCACGATTCGGGCTCGGCCTCGGGTGGCTTTGGGCAACGATCTGGGTGCTCATGGGCACTCGAGCGATCACCTTGGCATGGCGATTCCGCTCGGATAAATGGCTGGTGTTGGGCGCCTAAACTCGCCCTAGCTCGCCAACTCGATTGCCGAGGTTGCTTCGCGTAGACGCATCTCACCCATGTTGACGATGCGCCACCACTCTTCACCTGGCCCGGATTGAATCCGAACTCGGCTTCCGGGCCGCATTCCCGGCAATGCGGTCAGCCACACTCGGCGCGTCTCGCCGTTGCGAGCAATATTTGCCTTTACTTCTAACTCCGTATACCCCATGCCTCGGCACCGTAGGCGCGCGTTTCTGGGGGGTGTTAATCGATTTCAGGGGAATTTTTTTCGACCCGATGCGCTCGTATAATACGTATATGGCACGTGCGAGAGTTTGCTTCCTTTTCTTGGCCTTCGTGCTCGCCGCCTGCTCGTCACCCGATGCGGTGGACGACCTCACGGCCATTGATGCTGACGTTGAATCCGCCGTTAGCGAACAGGATGCATCCGAACCGGTTTCATCTGATGATGCGTCGCTGGACGCGGCTCGGTCAGAGGAGGAGATCTCCGCGCCAGAAGAGTCGGCGACGGCCGCTGTTTCTGACGAGTCAGGTTCGAGCGAAGGCGGCGTTACGCCGCTCGAGGCGATCGACCCCGATGCCGCCCAAGCCACACCGGTCAGTAATAGCACCTCGGCTTGGATCTCTCGGGTGAACATGAGCGCCGAGAGCATCGAATTGACTTGGGCCACGACCGATAACGCGGTCGAATACCAACTCCACCGGGTCCCCCTCTCCCCTACCCCACCCGCTGCTGAAGTGATGACCGCAGAGAATCTCATCCACACGACAGACGGGGCCGGACGGTTCGCCGATGACACCGTCGAGGCCGGCACCCAGTATTGGTACGGCATTCGCTCCCTCTCGGCGAACGGGGACATTTTGGCTCACGGCTGGCATCGCGCCGATGCCGTGACCGACCTCGAGCCGCCAGCAGCGCCAACGGTTACCGCTAGCGCCCAAGACGGCGGCACTCTAATCGAGTGGACGGTGCCCGACGAGGGCTACGAACTCCACTCGTATCGGGTATTGCGCGTCGTTGATGGCGCCGAGCCCGAGCTGGTCGGTATCACGTGGAACCTCGATCAGCTCTCGCTGTTCGACGACATGCCACTCGACTCAGACGACGTCGTCTACCAAGTCACTGCGTCGGACTTCCACTGGAATAGGTCAGCGCCCGGGCAAACCGAACTCGCCGCGTCGTAGCCGCTAGGAGCCTTTACGGCTGTTCAACAATCCAGCGATGACCTTGCCGTCGGCTTGACCCCTGGTGGCCTTCATGATCTGACCGGTGAAGAAGCCCGCCATCTTCTTGGCATCGCCTTCGTCGTCACCGCAGAAACGGGCCCACTGGTCGGGGTTCGCCGCAATGAGTTCGTCGACCATGCCATCGAGTTCGCTGGTATCCATGGCTTCAAAGCCCTTGGCCGCGGCGATGTCGCTTGCCGACCCACCGGACTCGACCATCTCGGCCAAGACCGTCTTGGTCTGAGTCGATGAGAGTTCGCCCCCAGTCTCCATCTTCACGAGATCGGCGAAGGACTCGGGAGTTAGTTCGCCAAGACCACTCGCCAAGTTGTTGTCGAGGTGAACCACCACTCGTTGCCCGTCGGCTCCTGCGGCAATGGCATCGAGAGCGAAGCCTGCGTGGCCGCGATCGACGATCAGACCCGCTTCGGGAGCGGCGATCCCTGCAGCCTCGGCGAGCTTTGAGCGCTGAACACCAGGGAGTTCGGGGATCGACCCATCGATCGCTTCGAGTTCGGAAGCGGTCGGGACTAATGGGGTGAGGTCGGGCTCGGGGAAGTACCGATAGTCCTCTTCGTTTTCCTTGGAGCGACCCGACCGAGTACGGCCAGCTTCTTCGTCCCAGTGGCGGGTCTCCTGTATCGGACGTTCGTCGGTGTCGTAGAGACTGATGTGCCGCCTTGCCTCGAAGGCGATTGCCTTACCGAGAGAGTTAATCGAGTTGATGTTTTTGACTTCGCAACGAGTGCGCAACTCGTCAGATCCGCGTGGACGCACCGAAATGTTGGCGTCGACTCGCATCGAGCCCTCTTCCATTTTGGCGTCACTCACACCAAGTGCGAGCACGATGCCACGAAGCTCGCTGACATAGGCCTTTGCTTCTTCGGCCGTGCGAATGTCGGGGCAGCTCACGATTTCAAGCAGTGGAACGCCGGCACGGTTGTAGTCGATGAGCGAGTACTGAGCCGACGAGATACGACCGTCACCGCCGACGTGGGTCGACTTTCCGGTGTCCTCTTCGATGTGAGCGCGCTCGATGTTGATTCGCACACCGTCGGGGGTGTCGAGGTAGCCATCTTCGTTCGTCGGCTGGTCGTACTGCGAAATCTGAAAGTCCTTCGGCATGTCCGGGTAGAAGTAGTTCTTTCGCGCCATAACCGACGGGTTCACCGTGCAGTTGAGGGCCCGACCGAGGCGCATTGCCGAAGTTACCGCCGCTTCGTTCATAACGGGAAGCGAGCCAGGCAGGCCCAAACATGTTGGACACACATTGGTGTTGGGTTCTGAACCAAACTCGTTTGGACAGCCACAGAACAGCTTTGTCTTGGTCGAGAGTTCGACGTGCACTTCGAGGCCGACGACAAGTTCCCACTCGTCGGGAATCGAAGGCTCGTGAACGTCAGGACCGCGGTCGACGGTGTAATACATCACGCACCTCCATTTGCTGCTCGTTCGAGCTCTGCTGCGACTTGGAACATGACCACGTCTCCCATGAGCGGACCGAGAACCTGTATGCCGATCGGCAAGCCGTCGTCACCCGTACCGAACGGAACCGACATGGCGGGCTGTCCTGCCAAGTTGCTCGGGATCGTCGTGACATCGTTGACATACATCGCGAGCGGGTCTGCGGTTTTGTCGCCGAGAGCGAAAGCTGTCGTTGGTGAAGTTGGCGCAAGCAGCACATCGAAGTCTTCGTAGGCAGCGTTGAACTCGTTGAGAACTCTGGTCCGAATGCGTTGAGCGCTTCCATAGAACGCGTCGCGGTAGCCAGCGGACAACCCGTAGGTGCCGAGCATGATGCGACGCTTGACCTCGTCGCCAAAGCCCGCGGTGCGAGTGGCAGCGTTCATCATTGCCGTGTTCGGTCCGTCGACACGCATTCCGTAGCGAACGCCATCGAAGCGCGCCAGGTTCGAAGAGGCTTCGGCTGGAGCGATCACGTAGTACGCCGAAAGACAGTGGACAGCCGACGGAACAGATACCTGGTCAACAGTCGCGCCCGCGGCGCTAAGCGATGCCGCAGCAACGCCCAGTCGGTCGATCACATCATCTGAAATCCCGGGGATTACCTCGCCCGCCATCTCGGTAATAACGCCGACCCGCAACCCATCGACTCCAGCGTCGAGCAGTGAAGACACCGACAGCGCTGGCTGATTCGCAGACGTGGAATCGAGCGGATCGAATCCGGCGATAGTCTCGTACACCATTGCCGAATCGGCGACCGTGGTCGAGAACGGACCAATCTGGTCGAGGCTCGAGCTAAAAGCGATCAGTCCATATCGAGAGACCGCGCCATATGTGGGCTTCACCCCAACGACGCCGCACAACGATGCGGGCTGTCGAATAGAGCCTCCGGTGTCGGAACCGAGAGCAATCGGCGCAAACCCAGCTGCAACGGCAGCTGCGCTTCCACCGCTCGACCCACCCGGCACCTTCTCGTGATCCCAAGGGTTCTTCGTCGGACCGAACGCCGAGTTCTCCGTTGACGAGCCCATTGCAAACTCGTCGAGGTTGGCCTTGCCAACCATGATTGCGCCAGCAGCTTCGAGGCGCTCGACAACGGTCGCGTCGTAGGGCGGTTCCCAGCCTTCGAGGATCTTCGATGAACACGTCGTGGCAACGCCACGCGTAGTCATGTTGTCTTTGATTACGACCGGTACGCCGGCGAGAGGGCCAACGTCGTCACCTGCAGCAATACGATCGTCGATCGCCGCTGCGCGCTCAGTTGCTTGTTCCGCAGTGACCTTGTTGAACGCGTGAACGGACGGCTCGAACTCGCGAATACGTTCAAGGTGACTAGCAACGACAGAAGCTGCGGTTTGCTCACCACTTTGAACAGCTTTCGAAATCGACGCGGCATCGCCAAAGGTGGCTGGCGCCGCACTGGAATTGGTCATTGCGCTTCTCCAAGAGCTGGCGGCACCTTGAAGCGGCCATCTTCGACCTCGGGCGCCTGAGCAAGAACTTCGTCCCGGTCGAGCGGTGGTACGACCTCGTCTGGGCGTGTCACGTTGGTTAACCCGAGCGGGTGATGGGTTGGCTCGATTCCGTCGAGGTCGAGGCGGTGCATCTCGTGTGCGGTATCGATCACCGCAGCGAGTTGCGGAGTGAAGAGATCGATCTCTTCGTCGGTCAGCTCGAGCAACGCGAGCTTTGCTACGTGTGCAACCTCGTCACGAGATAGCGATTCTGATTCGGCCATCCCCAGAGGCTAGCCAGCAGTGATGGCAGCCAGACGAGCAGCGATCTCTTTTGCGAGCGCAATTTCATCTGGGTCGGTGGGCTGTTCGACACCAGCGAAACCCATCACCTTGGCGACATCGCCGGTGACCAGAATCTTGCCCAACAAAAACGACTCCATGACCTTGGCCGGGTCGCGCTCGACGAACAGCGCCTGAGCGGTTTCGTAGTCGGTCGTGACGGTTACTTCAGGGTCTGGGATGTGGCCCTCATCAATCGTGACCGCACCCGCGGTCGTGTCGACGTGACCTTCGACGTCACCACCATCGAATGGAGGATCGGTAATGACCACATTGGCTTTAACCGGTTCGACCTCAGTCTTCGAGCGACCTTCGAACTCGTCGCGAATCGCTCGTGCTCCAGTAATCCACTCCGGCGAGAGAAAAGGATGCTTCGACATGGAGTTGATGATATCGCCTACGTGCAGTCGCTCATGAGAATCCGGACCACGTTGCCCGGCTGCAGTTCTCGGGGCGATGGCGGGTCGGTCCCAACGACCGCGCACGATGCGAACTGGCCGCCGTCTTGACCGTCAGGTCCGATCAGTTCGGCCAAGAATCCGGCACTTTCGAGCAAGCCCAGGGCGTTGGTAAGGGATTCACCAGACGTGTTCGGAATGACCACCGGGGTTGGGCCGAGCGAAGTCACGACTTGAACTTGGGCGCCCCGTTGGATCGACCGTCCCGGCCGGGGCGTAATCGAAACAAGACTTCCCTCAGAAATCTCATCGTCGAACTCTTCAATGAGCTCAACGCCGAGACCAGCAGCTTCAAGGTCCAAGATGAGCTGTTCCGGGTCGGTTGTCTCGTCGACCTGCGGAATCACCCGACGTTGAGGTCCGAGCGAGACGACGAGGTCGACCGTGCCACCCAGGGGAAGTTCGAGGGCCGAAGACACGATCGAAATCACGTTTCCCTCCGCTATTTCTTCACTGTTGACCCGTTCGATCTCCCCGACTTCGAGGTCAATCGCCATGAGTGTGGCCACGGCCTGCTCCTCACTTCGGCCGAGCAGGTCATCTTCGGGAACACGAACGAGTGGCAAGCCCAGCGATACCCAGTAGCTCACCTCGGCACCGGCTTCGAGTTCGGTACCAGCGGCGGGAATGGTCCGGATCACGGAGCCTTGAGGGGTCTCTGGATCTCGCTCCAGTTTTTCGTCCAGTTCCCATGTGGACCCGAACTCCGAAAGAGCGGCTTCTATCGTCAGGCCGGTGACATCTGGAACGGTCTCAATGGCAATGTTCGCTCCCGTCGCTTGCGCCCAACCAAACCAACCCACTGCGGCCAACACCACAAGTGACAGAAGCAAGACGGGCCAACGGCTGTCGGGTTCGTCCCCTGCGTTGGCGACTGGCACTTCGGCCACCGTTGTCTGATCGGCAAGGTCAACCACGGTTTCATCCGGGTCGATATCGACGTCTCGAAGATCGATAACTTCGGTGTCACCAGCGGCCTTTCGCGAACCGGCGATCGCTCCAGGATTCTCAAAGGCGCTCGCCTTCGGCTCAAAAACTTCTTTCCTCCGATCGCCTTTGCCTTGACCCGCCTTGTCTTGGTCGACGCCGTCTTGGCCGAGGTTGTCCGAGTCGAGGCTGTCCTGCTCGACCGGCTTTGCCTCGGGCAAACCAACGAGCGGTAGCGGCTCGGGCCGACGCAATCCTTTGGCCGCACCGAGGAGGCCAACGCCAGCACCATACGCGGTCGGGCGATCCACAGGATCTCGCTTGGTCATCTCTCGCAGCGCGTTCGCGAGGGTCTCGGGAATGTCTCCGGGGATCGCCACATCGCTGTCGATCCGCGCAACGAGCGTCCCGACAACGGTGTCGGAGGCAAAAGGAGTAGCTCCTGACAACGCCTCGATCAAAATCAGACCGAGCGAGTACACATCCGATGCTTCTGTCAGCGACAGGCCTTCTGCCTGCTCGGGCGAGGCGTAACGAGCAGTGCCGACAAAGCTCTTTCCCGGTTCGGTCCAACCAGACTCAGCGAGCGCACGAGCGAGACCAAAGTCGGCAATCTTGAGCGTTCCGTCCGCGGTGAACATCAGATTCGCAGGGGTGATATCGCGGTGGACCAAGTCTTGACCATGGGCGTAATGCAAAGCCCTGCAAGCGTCGATACCAAAGGCGATCACCTGACTAGGCGAGCAAATCGTGCCCTCGTTGCGCATGTCGCGAAGCGAACCGCCTTCGAGGAGCCCGCACACCAAGAACGGAATCGATTCGCCCGCTACTTCGTCCTCTCCCCAGTCGTGAACCGCCATGATGTTGGCGTGGCTCAGCGACGCCGCAGCCCGCGCTTCTTTCACAAAAGCATCAAAGAACTTTGGATCGCTCGCGAGCTCCGGACGGAGCACCTTGACCGCAACCCGACGCTTGAGGCTTGTGTCTTCGGCCTCAAACACCGTCGCTGATGACCCGCGTCCAATGCGGCGGATCAGCTCATAACGACTTCCCAGTTCGGCACCGGGACCGAGAACCATGGTTGAAGACGACGTTGGGGCCACTGCAACACGCTACAGCTGACCTACGCTTGAAACATGTCAAAGAGAGATCGGGCAATCATCGCGCTTTCGATTGCTGTTGCCTTCGTTGCTTTCGGCCTCGCAGCCACGAGCGGCGCACAAGACGGCGAAGACATCTCCGTCACCCAAAATCCTGCCATCGACGCGCTGATCCCCGAACGTGAATCGGAGATTCTTCAGGGAGACCAAATCGGTATCGACCTCGCCGAGGGTTTCGCCGGAGCGCTCACCATCGAGACCAGCGATGGCCGAAACATCCCAATCCCCACCGACGAAATCGACTCGAACTTCCAAGACAACCTCGGGCTCGTCGTCTTTCGACCTGGCGAGGGCAGAGTGCTCGACGCGCTCCCCCCACAGTCCAACTGTGTCACCGCCATCTTCTGGCCAATCATCAACCCCGAAGACCAGCAAAGCATCCGCTGGTGTTTCGAAGTGACCTGATTCGAGACGGCCTCCGGCCGAATTTTCTCGAATCTGGCCACTCGGGTTTGGGCGCAGCCGATGCTGCTAGCGACGAAATTGGGGGCTGACCCCGATTGCATCGCTAGGTGGGGAGTTCGCCTGTTTGCAGTAGCTGTTCGAAACCGGATTCGTCGAGGATTGGGATTCCTAGGTCTTCAGCTTTGGTGACCTTCGAGGCTCCTGGGTCGTTTCCCACGACTAACGCGAAGGTGCTCTTCGATACCGAACCTGGAGCCTTGCCGCCTCGTTCGGTGATTGCGGTCTTGGCGTCGGAACGTCCGTAGTTCGCGAGACCACCGGATACGACGACCGATTTGCCGACCAACGTTTGCTCCATAGTCGACACCTCTGGAGCGACCGGGCGCACTCCCCCACGATGCAACTTGTCGACGATCGTCTTGCCGTTCTCAGACTCGAACCACTCGGCCACGCTGTCGGCAATGATCGGGCCGATGCCGTCGATGGCAGCAATCTCTTCGGCCGACGCAGCAGCGAGCGCGTCGATCGACCCGAAGGCCTTCGCGAGGACCTTGCCGTTGGTTGAGCCGACGTGTGGGATGGCCAGGGCAAAGATCACGTTGCCGAGCGGCCGGGTGCGACTGGCTTCGAGGCCCGCTCGGAAGTTCTCGATCGATGTCTCGCCAAATCCTTCGAAGTTCGACAGCACCTCGGGGTCGAGTAAGAACACATCGCCGACGTCGGTGATGTATTCGGCGGTGACCAGAAGGTCGATGGTGCGTTCGCCGAAGTGTTCGATATCCATTGCGTTGCGTTGCGAGAAGTGCTCGATGCGACCACGGACCTGTGCCGGGCAATCGGCGTAAGGGCACCGATGACGGGCGGCTTCTTCTGGACGAACGAGCGGCCGCTCACAGACTGGGCAATTCGTTGGAAAGATCCACGGCACCGAATCTGGGTCTCGCTCGGAAAGCACCGGGCCCACGACCTCGGGGATCACATCGCCAGCTCGACGCACGATCACCATGTCGCCGGGCCGGACATCTTTCGCAGCGACTTGGTCTTGGTTGTGCAGCGTTGCGTTGGTGACGGTCACGCCACCGACGAAAACGGGTTCGAGCAATGCGTACGGAGTGGCCGAACCGTTCGTACCGATCGAAATTGGTATGTCGATAAGCCGGGTCGCCCGCTCCTCGGGCGGCATTTTGTATGCAATCGCCCAGCGCGGTGCGCGAGAGGTGCTTCCCAACACCCGCTGGGTTTCGAGGTCGTCGGCCTTGATGACGATGCCGTCGAACTCGTAGTCGAGGTCGTGCCTCTTGTTCTGGAATTCCTCGATGAACGCCACTACCCCATCGATGCTGTCGACCACTCGTGCGTGTTCGTTGACGCCGAAGCCAATGGAGGTAAGGAAGTCGAACGTGTCGGAGTGCGCTGCGAGTCCGGGGCCGTCGACCACTTGTCCAAGCTGATACGGCCAGAACGAAATGCCGCGAGATCGAGCAGCTTCGGGGTCCTTCTGACGGATGGATCCGGCGGCGGCGTTGCGGGGGTTGACATACTCCTTCAGCCCCGCTGCTGCCTGGGCTTCATTCAGGCGGTCGAAGGTTGAGCGGCGCATGTAGGCCTCGCCCCGAACCTCGACGACCGATGGAACGTCGCTGCTTGAAAGTTCGTGCGGAACATCGGCGATGGTCTCGACCGAATGCGTGACGTCTTCGCCAGTCGTGCCGTCGCCACGGGTCGCAGCTCGAACGAGCTTGCCGTTTTCGTAGCGGATCGACAGAGCCAAACCATCGAACTTCAGCTCGCAAACATACGCGGTGATGGGTTCACCCAGTCGCCGTTCGAGGCGTTCGCTCCAACCGCGCAACTCGTCGAGGTCGAACGCGTTGTCGAGGCTCATCATCGGAACTTCGTGTTCTACGGGAGCAAAAATCGACGACGGCGCCCCACCGACCTGTTCTGAAACGCTGTCATCAACAGCGAATTCGGGGTGTTCGGCCTCGAGGTCACGAAGCTTCTTTACCAGCATGTCGAAGTCAGCATCGGGGATTTCTGGGGCGTCCTGCTCGTGATAAAGCCGCATATGGCGAGCAATTTGGCTCCGCAGCTCGTGAATTTGTTCCTCAGGCATTGATCCCACACAGCGATGCTATCGCTGGCATGTGACCTACCCTGAAAGGAATGGCTAGCGCAACCGCAACGGCGTCCAAGACCGCCACGAGCGATATGGAACTGTGGATCTTTCGCGCCGTCTGGCTGGTCCTGCCCTTCACTGCGTTCCCCCTCTTCACTCGGGCCCTCGAACAAGGCGGCCGGGGCCTCGAACTGGGTGGAACGATCGGCCTGTGGGTCCTGTGGGCTGCGCTGATGATCGCATCGATGGTCCCCCGAACCGAAACCCTCACCGCCACACGCGTCATTGCCCCGATGAGTCTTGCCGCCGCGCTCGCCTCGGTGATTAGCTTGCTCGACGACGGCACGATCGATGCCACCCTCATCCTCGGGATCGCGAGCTCCGGCATCGCTTCCGTGTTCGCCTTTCACCCCGGAGTCTCTGACGCATTCGTCAACGGCTCGTCGTACGGCGACGAACGACGCTTTCTCCTTACAACCCCTGGGGCCATCATGGCGGGCCCGATTCAGCTCGTCTGGGCCGCGATCGCGATCGGCTCCACCCTCGGCCCCATCCTGTTGCTGGCCGAACAGTGGATCCTCGGAGGCATCGCCCTCGTGATCGGCTGGCCTGTGGCGTTCATGGCACTACCGATCCTGCACCGACTATCGCATCGCTGGCTGGTGTTCGTGCCCGCCGGCATGGTGGTGCACGACAAGACCGCCCTTCGCGAACCGCAGATGTTCCGCAAGACCGGTATCACTGCCCTCGGCCCGGCGCCCATCGACTCCCCTCACGAGGACCTCACACTCAATTCCACGGGGCTTGCGCTTCGCGTCGAATTGATCGAACCATCGAAGATCGTCAAGAACCAGCGGGGTCCTGAAACCGAACTCACCGACATCGGCGGATTCCTCGTCAGCCCTAACCGACCCGGCAAGGTCATCTCCGAAGCAAACGAGCGCGGTTTCCAGATCGGCTAACACCTCGCCTGTCTCCAGCCGATTGGAGTGGATGACGTATCCGACGCGAGTCCTACATTTTGACCGTGAGCGTTGGGTCATGGCGGCCAACATCTTTGTCAAAGTCGCCCTGGCCGTATGCTTTTTCATCGCAATTGTCCTCGAACCACCAGGCGCTGTTGGCAAGGGCATGGAGTTTCGAGCCCCCATCTTTTTGGGTTCCGCGATCTTTGTCCCGATCATCGCCAAGGTGAGGCAGTGGGACCCGTATCCCCACACCGCTGACGCTCTTCTCGCCGCACCGTTCCTGCTCGACACATTCGCAAACATCGCCGGGTTCTATGAGTCCGCCGATATCACCGACGACATCTTGCACCTCACGAACTGGATTCTTTTGGTGTCGGCCTACGCAGCGTTCCGTTTCCGCAATGTCTTTCACTCGAAGGACGCAATCATGCTCGGATACGGCGTCGGCGGCCTCTTGATCATTTGGTGGGAAATCGCCGAGTGGTTTATCTCCACAGAAGGTCCATTCCTCGGAGGCGAAGGCCTTGAGCTTGGCTACAGCGACACGATCGGCGACCTCTTCTTGTCCTCGACCGGCGGACTACTCGGAGCACTGATCAGCCTGAAGTTGCTCGGCCCCACGCGAAGCGCGAAGAAACAAGCCGCCGATGCTGCAGATGCTGCTTCGGCTAGCGAGATGCTCGAGGCGTCGATCGGTCGATAAGCCCTCAGGCCGTAATCGTGATCTTCGTCCATGCGCCGACGTTGAAAGCGGTGCCAAGAATGAGGCTCATCGGCGTACCCGGTTTGAGCGGGTCGTTCGATTCGTCGAGGAACGTGCCATTGGTCGAGTCGAGGTCGGTGAGCGTCCAACCGTTGTTACTGCGGTGCAGCCGGCAGTGACTCGATGACACCGCCGGATCGGTAGCCGGCGAGTCTTCCCCGAACACGGTGGAGAGGTCGATCTCGGGGAAGATTCCCCGACTCTCGCTATGCCGGCCGACGAGAATGTCGGTCGGTGGCAACTCGATCCGCACCGGTTCGGGAATTACCTCGGGTGCGTCCACACCGGTAAATGCCATTCGTTCAAAGAAGGCAAGATCGACTTCGACGATTGCGACAGCTGCGGGATTACCTTCGCTGGCCAGCGCTGGTTCGGCTTCGCCCTCTTCGCTAGGCATCGTGCCCGAGAGAAAGTCGTAGCCACAGGCCTCGCAGAAGACATCGCCGTCGCTGTGTAGCTCACCACAGTTACCGCATGTCGGTCCTTCGGTTTCAGCTTGCTCGACCTCGACGGCTTCAGAAACTTCTTCCGTTGTTGGGACTGCGGCGGGTGCTCCCCCGGTCAGGGTTTCGCCGCACACCGAGCAGTAATCATCCCACTCCGAGACGTGTCCGTTTCGACAGGTCGCCATTCGTCCTTAGTTCTCTCGTTGCACGCGCACCGTTCGCGTGGAGCGAACGTCGAGCGCCATCTCGTCGGCAGCTTCGACGCCGCGCTTCAACCGAACCGTGCCCGTCTTTGGATCCTCCACCTCGACGACCTTCTGCAGCAACCGGACCGTTCCTTCGTTCCCCGCCTCGTGTGCGATCTGCACGGCGCGCCCCAGTTTCATCGTCGCTTCCTTCTCATCACCCGATTGCCGGGCGGCCAAGCCGGTCGCAATCGCGTCGGCGAGTTCAGCCTGTCCGGTGTAGTGCGCCACTTCGCGGTTGATGCGGGTCGACAACGCGTCGTCGTTTGTCCAAACAGCGCGAACCAAGGCGACGGGTTCAGCTTCGCCGTTAACAGCGAGCATCACTCGGGCGGCGAGCCGTTCGTCGCCGATCGTGCCAGTCGGGATCTTCACGCGCACGTGGTAGTCACGGCTCTCACCATCGGCCCAGGAGCCGAGGGGATAGTCGCTGGACAGCGCATCGACCTCGACAGCCTTATCCGAGAGCTCATCAAGATTTGGGGAGACTTGGCGAACGAACTCGATCTCGGAACCCTTTGGAGTCCAAAGACGCAGGGCCACGTTGGTGACCTGCTTCGCCATGGTCTTTTGGGTCAATGCCTGAAACTCGGCTTCCATCTCGCTTGGATTCGCGATGATGTCGGTCGTTCCGAGAAGCGCATTCGAAATCTTCCGCAGTTCGTCGGGCTCCCAATTGACGCCAAGACCGCGGCAATCACACTCGAATAGTCCAACGGACTGTGCAATTGCTGCGTCGAGTTGCCAGACCTCTTCGTGTTCGTTACGGCCGTCGGTGAGCAGGATCACATGGGCGACAGAGTCGTTGTGGCCTTGAATGAGTTGCGCTGCGCCGCGCAACCACGAACCAATCGCCGTGCCACCGTCGGCGTGAATCCGCGAGGCAGCGTCACGAGCTTCCGCGCGGGTTTTCGCGGTCGACTCGACGAGCTGACCGTGCGGTGGATACAGCATCTTCGCTTCGTGGTTACCCGCAATGACGGCGAAGAGCACACCGTCGTTGAGGGTGTCGATGGCAACTTGGGTTGCGGTCCGAGCGGCTCGAATCTTCGCGCCGCCGTCCTCGTTCATCGACCCGGAAACATCGACGGCGATCACTTCGATAATTGGCTCATGAGTCTCTGGCTGTGCCCCGCCCTCTACTGCGGTGACAGAGACGACAGCGTCGACGACATCACCACCCTCCGGGAGGTACTCATTTTGGAAGACACTCGCATCGAACTGGGTCACGCCACGCTCCTTTTCGGCGGTCTGGCCGCCGGCCAAACCCATCTTATGTTGGTGGTTATCTCGGGGGTCATGTTGGGGCGATGACAACAGTGGTGTTGTCATGCCCACCCTGCTCGTTGGCAAACGCGACGAGTGCTTCGGCAAGGTCGAGCGGCGTTGTCGCTTCCGGCTCCACCCGGGAGATCAACTGCGCGAGCTCTTGGGCCTCGGGAACGTACTTCCAGAGGCCATCACTGCAGCTGAGCAAACGCCCGCCGGCATCATGTTCGAATTCCACAATGGTGGGAACGGTATCTCCGGCGTCTGCACCCAGCCAGCGCGAAATACTGGGGCCCACAACATCATCGACCGTGAGTTGGGTAACGACCACGGAAGCTTCACCCTCTTGGGAGGCGGCCTGCAGCCAGTACGCACGGGAGTCACCAAGCCATGCAGTCCACGAGCGGACAATGGTTGGATCACTCGGATCGGGACGCAGGACCGTGGCAACAAAGGTGGTCGAAGCCGGCCCCTCTCCCCCAGGCTTCTCTTCCACCGAAGCCGCTTGTTCCTGAGCCGCGGCGGTTGCGGTGGCCAATGCTGCTTCGATATCGATCGATCCCGAATCGAGTTCATTGAGGAGAACGTCGCGTGCTGCGGTCGCTGCGAGCAGGGATGCCTGTTCGGGGTAGTCGGTCGTCGAAACGCCATCGCACACCACCACGACGAGCGAATCCCCGGAGCGACCAATCGCCATGTGATCCTCATTTTGATGGTGCTGCTTCCCTCGATCGGTGACCGCTGCGATGTCACCCAGGACTTCGACGAGGTGGTCGCGTTCGGCTGGTTGTTTGCGGCCACAGTTACTGCAATAGCCGTCCATGATTTCGTCATGGTCGGCCCCGCAATCGACGCACGACGGACCGTCGACATCGACCGCTGAGTGCTGACCAGCAAAGTCTGCGCCGCATGCTTCACACCACGTCGCGTCAGCCGCACCGGCCTCGCCGCACGCAGGGCAAACTTGGGCTGGCGACTCCGTCTCGAACAGCGCCTCTTGGTTGGTCGGCTCCTCGGGATTCATGTAAACGAAGGCACCCGGATGGCGTTGGCCTTGTCGACAAAGTCGAAACGCTCGTGTTCGGTCGAAACCAGTCGTGCCATCTCTCGATACCCCTCTTCCAAACTATGTCGCAGCCCCTCTTCGGTGAGCGGATGCCCGAATACGAGCGTCTTTGGGTCTTCGGCGATCGCTCCAGCTTCGATGCCGGAGAGCGAACGTTCGAGCACCTCTAACGCAAGACGTCCACGTTCGGCTGCGTCGATGCGGGCCGCCTCGATCGTTTGCGACGCGGTCGCAAGATCCGATGATGTCGGCGGATGATTCTCGACGAACTGGGTGAGCACGCGAGCCGACGCCACTTGCGCGTCGGTGTAGGTCGCAGAACTCGTTGGCACTGCGCGGTAGGCCTGCACTGCGCCGCGACGATCCCCGTCGGCGACGCGGCAACGTGCGAGTCCGAATGCTGCCGACACATAACTTGGGTCGACGGCGATGACCTCGGCGTAGAGCTGAGCGGCCCGGGAAAAGGCTTCTGCAGATTCTGCGGCCAACGCCGTTGCAAGCTTCGGAGATAGTTCACCGGGGAGTTCAGTCCACACCGCCGAGAACTCCTCGGCGGCCAGTTCTGCTTCGCCATCACGCATATGAGCAACCGCCCGATACCAGTTGGCTCTCCAGTTCCATGCATCGGTGTGCGAGATACTCTCGAGCATCTCGTCTGGAGAAGCTCCGCTGTCGATCATTTCTCGAGCGCGTCGAAGACGAATCTCGACCGAGTCCTGGACCGTTTTTTCATGCAAACCGCTGAGGATGAGCTCGATAGTGTCCTTCGGGCTGACCTCGGGCAGGTCGTTCAAGAACGCAGCCGCCGAATCGTCGGGATTGACCTTCGGAACCGGCAAGGCTCGCCAGTCGGCAAAGTTTTCGGTGTCGTCGACCAGAAGCAATCCGGCGAGGCGGTCACCCCCGAAGAGGGAACTCGCCATTGGCCGTGGTGTTCTCTCCTCACGAGCAACGATCTCTCGCAGCACGCCGAGAAGCTGTTCAGCCATCTCACCCGCTGTCTGGAATCGATCGTCGGGGTGCGCAGCGGTGGCTTTCAACAAGAAGCGGTACAACGATTCGAAATGTGCAAAGAGCGGTTCAGCACTCGGCACTGGCAGTTCGTACTGGTACTCGCCGGTGTGGAAGACAAAGTTCAGCGACATCACCGCCAAAGTTCGCCCCACGGTGAAGAGATCTGAAGCGACCGACGGCCCCATCGACGCAACCTCGGGGGCTTGGAAGCCTTGGGTGCCAAAGATCGCAGCGGAATGATCGTTTGCTTGCATCACGCCACCGACATCGATCAATTTGACGCTGTCGCCGACGGCCATGATGTTCGCTGGTTTGAGGTCGTTGTACACGAGGTTCTGTTCGTGCAGGTAGCCGAGCGCTGGGAGAATTCCGAGAACATAAGCAATCGCCTGAGCAATCGGCAGCGGATCAGGGCTCCCACCGTTGGCCCGACGACGGTCCTTCAACTTCCCGTTGAGCGACTCACCACCCACGTACTCCATAACGATGTAGCCGGCGCTCTCCCACGTCACGAAGTTGTAGATGTTCACGATGCTGCCGTGTTCGATACGGGCGAGGAACTGCCGTTCGGCAACCGCAGAGGCCACAGCATCTTCGTCGTCTTCATTCAGGAGACCCTTCAGAACGACCCATCGGTCGGACACAGCAGTGTCTTGTCCGAGGTAGATCCAACCCATCCCACCGTGGGCGATCGGCCCAAGAATGCGGTACTGACCTGCGACGAGGTCACCTGCGGCGAGTTGGGGCCTATTGGTGTAGAAGTTGAACTGGGTTCGACAGTTTCCACAGAACCCGGTCGTCCTGCCCGGACTGTGATCGTTGCCACGACCGACCGGCTGGCCGCATGCAGAACAGAAGCGCTCGTCTTCGGGCTTCTCGCCCAGCACGCTCTCGATCTTGTCCTGGCTCATGACAGCTTGGGTCGGATCACCAGCGACCGTCGGGGCAATGCGCACAAGGCCAGCACCGAGTTCAGCGCGAGTCGATGTGGTTCGAGAGGTTCTTGTACGAGCGCTCGCTGGTTCTCCCGATGCCATTACCCGACGAGAAGACTCCGGCACGACCGGTGCCGCAATCGTTGCTGCGGCCGTACCGGTGTTTGTCGATACGGGTTGGGATACCGATGGTTCAACGGTTGGCTGCAGCCCGCACGTATTGCAGTAGCCATCGGCGGCGATAGATCCCCCACACCCCGAGGCAGTACACGCTGAGCCCGCAGTGGTCTTGGCTGGCGCCCCGTGCGAATGACCGTGCCCGGAATGAGATGGAGAGGCAGCGATTGACCCAGCGGGAGATGACGCCGGCTGGAGTCCGCATGTGTTGCAATAGCCATCGGCTGCGATTGCTCCCCCACAACCTGACGCGGTGCACAAACCACCAGCGCCGACCCCGGTTACCGCTGTCGGCCGAGGCACCGATGCAGCGTTGCCGTGCGCAGTGCT
>CAZBTI010000014.1:22247-39156 GCA_964494395.1 uncultured Acidimicrobiales bacterium
CCGTGCGCAGTGCTCTGAGGTGGCGGCGGAGGTTTAGGAGACCCTGACGGTGGAGGAGGTGGTGTTGGCGGTGGTGCAGCGCTTGCGGGCGTTTGCGGAACAGAGGCGGCTGCAGGCGCACCGGCATAGCCACACGTATTGCAGTAGCCATCGCTCGCAATAGCTCCGCCACAACCAGAACGGGTACACGCACTCATGTCCGTCCACCATAGGTGGTCAACTGCGTAGCAAACCGATTGATGAGTTCCTTCGCCCGACCGAGATCGGTGGGTGCGGTGTACAACTCATCGTGAGCAACTTGACCGAGGTCTGCCACGTCGGCCGGCAGGTTCGAAATCATCGACGCCTTTACGCGATACGCACGGAGAAGCGATCGCATATCCGATCGTTGTGCCAGCGGTGAGGCGTTGACGTTCAGCGCCTTCTCGAGTTGCTCCTTAAGTCGATTCGCCGAGGCCTGCCATTCATCTACGAGTTTGCGAGCTTCGCGCCAGTCGCTTCCTGGTTCGGAGAGCGCATCGAACTGTCGAGAGCGATGCGCGAGACCATTCTTTCCATCGATTACCGCAGTCGACGGCACCCGGATGAGGTCACCATCGGGGACGACCTTGGCCATGGCTTCGGAATATGCCGCTGCCGCTCGGGCGCGAAGCACCCGCAACTCGGCGAGCAGTTGGTCAGCATTGGCGAGATCTTCACTCAACGATCCATGGGAGTGCTCGAGTGCGCCCGCTGCCCGAGCGGCCGAAGCAACGAGTGCATCGAGATCGGGACCCACCTTTTCGGACAGGCTGAGTGGATCATCGGAGACCGATGCTCGCACCGCCTCGAGCCGCTGCGTCGCCATTCGAACCTCTGGAACGGTTGTCGACAGGCGGGCGCAGAGTGCCTTTGCTCGGTCGAGTGTCGACGTAGCTGCCTCGATGCGAGGCATCAGGTCGCGCCACACCGCATCCACATCGGCTACGACTGCACGAATTGGTTCGTAGACCTTTCGAAACAGTACGACCACTCCATCGCAATTCGTCTCGATCTCGTGTTCATCACCGTCTGCAATGAACGCTCGAGCCGACGTGAGTGCATCGTTTGGAATGCCGAGCCGCGACACCGGAATGTCCTTCTCGGTGATTAGGCGTTCGATCTCCGCGGTCTGGTTGTTGAACACACCGCTCTCCTCGACGAGCTTGGTTATGTCTTCAACGCGGTTTCGAAGGAGGCCGAGCAGAGACCAGAGTGCTGGCGCCGTCGAGACGATGTTATTCGCTCGATCACCGGTCACGCCGTACATATCGCCAGCGGCGAGCAGCCGGTAGGTAGCGTGCTCATCGAGCTCATATAGGCTCGCCGACCACTGCGAGATGAGGTCGCGGTAGTGAGTGAGTCGTTGATCGACCTCGTTGGGATGCACAGTCGGAATCGTAGAACACCCACACCGTTCTCCAACGTCTTCTACGATGTCGTCCGTGGCGCAGATAGAGCAGGTCAAGACGGGTCGGAAGAAAACGCCGAATGTTCTGTACACGTGGGCTGGCGCCATCATTGGCTTGCTCGCAATCTCGGCACTCCTGAGCTTTCTGGCCGTCCAAGCAATGACGTCCAGCGGCGATCGCATCGTCAACAGCACGGGCCCGGTCGTCATCTCTACCCAAGGTCTCGTCGCCAGCATCGCTGAGGCGGATGCTGCAAATACAGCGGTGTTCCTCTCCGGGATCGACGGAGGAGTCGAAGATGTGTCGCAGCGTCGGCTGTTCGAATCTGCGCTTGCGCGCGCACCTCAACAGATCGAAGACATCTCCGCCGGTATTGGAGATGACGAAGTAACGCACGACGCCCTCAAAGAGGTCGCGCTTCAACTCACCGAATACGCCGGAGTCGTGGAACGAGCTCGCCTTGCAAACTCGAATTCGCTGCCAGGTGCCAACGCTGCGCTCGAGGACTCGCTCGACCTGACCGGCGGGGCGAACGGCATGCTCGCAAACGCAAGCGAGGTCACTGCTCGTACGCAGTCACAATTCAGTTCAGACCTCAGCGCGGGAACCGACCTGATGATCGTTGCGCTCATTGTGCTCGTGGTGACCTTGCTCGTGTTGCTGGTCGCCCAGTTCCGTCTGAAGGTATTGACGAACCGATTCCTCAACGTCGGTCTTGCCGTATCGACGCTTCTGGTTTTTGCTCTCGCTGTTTGGCTCTCCGCATCGGCGATCGAACGCTCCGGAAACCTCAATACCGCACAAGATGAAGTCTTTGGGGACATCGCGCTGACCGCGTCACTGCAAACCGCTGCGTTCGAGTACAAGACCCAAGAGACCAACTCGATCATTCGAGAGGATGCGTCAGAGCTTCCCGACCCGGCAACACTCGACGAAATCGAACTTTTGTTTGCCGACCTTGCAGCGAGTTCGGATTCGAACCGTGAGAGGGCTCTGGTTACCGAACTCCGAACCCGTTGGGATCGTTACCTCCTCGCAAGTGGGGTCATTGCCCAGCGGGTGCGGGCGGGCAACTTCGAATTCGCTCGGGCCGACGTGGGCGGAGAGGGCAACCAGACGTTCAACGGTTTCAACACCACCCTCGAAGCGTCACTACAAACCAGCCAAGAACAATTCGACGCGTCGGTGACCAATGCCGCGTCGCAGTTGGCGTGGTTGAGCGTCGCTGCACTCGTTCTCCCCTTCTTCGCCGCCGTATTTGCTTGGCTCGGGTATCGGCCCCGGATCAACGAGTACTTTTAGGTCATCATGGATCGTCCTTACCTGCCTTCAGCAACAGCGCCTCGAGTAAGCGCGGAACGAGCGCTGCGTTCTCGACGAGCCTTCTTGCAGCGGAGCGGCGCACTTGGGGCGGGCATGTTCCTCGCTGGCTGTGCTGCGACCGCAACTGCTGGAGAACGTCCTCTCAGCGGTGCAACAAACCTGAATGTTGTCAATTGGGCGGAGTACATCGACCTCGGTTCCCTCGATCAGATCCGTGTCGACACGGGCCTCATCACGTTGGATTATCGAGAGGAGTACGTCGACAATGTCTCCGGATTTAACGAGATCATCGAACCGCAACTTCGCGAGGGCGGCACACCAGACTTCGACATCATCATCCCGACCCAATGGTTGGCGGGCCGCATGATCGACAACGGATGGGTCGAGGCACTGCCGCTTGAAGCCATCCCGAACCACGTCAACCTCGACCCTCGGTTCATGACCAGTGAGTTCGACCGAGGTTCTCGCTTCCAGATGCCTTGGCAGGGAGGAATGACGGGCATCGCGTTCAGCCCAGATCTCGTCGGCGGAGAAATCGCATCGGTCGCGCAGCTCTTCGAGTCTTTCGATCTGAGGGGTTCGGTAGGGCTCATTGGAGAGATGCGCGAAGCCGTTGGCCTCGCCATGCTCGTCAACGGCGACGACCCAGCCCGCCCTGACCAACAGTCGGCGAGCGCCGGACTCAGCCTCCTCGAGAACCTGGCCGAACAAGGCTTCTTTGCAAGCGTCGTCTTTGACGATTTCGTTGGCGAGCTGACCTCGGGGCGCCTCGCCGCCACGATGGCGTGGTCGGGCCAAGCTGCTGCGCTCGAACTCGACTCGCCTCAATTTCGATTCATCATCCCCGAAGAAGGCGCCATCTCTTGGTTCGACACCATGGTCATTCCAAAGAACGCCGTGAACTACGAAGCAGCAGCGGCGTGGATGAACTGGGCCTACGACCCGGTGAATGCTGCGCAGATTTCGGCGTTCAATCTGTACGTGTCGCCGGTTCTTGGAACACCCGATGCCCTCCGCGCTCTCGGAGGTTTTGAAGCGACCCTCGCCGACAATCCGCTGCTCTTCCCCGACACCGAAACCCGGAACCGGCTCTTCACCTGGGGAGCGCTCGACCTCCAAACCGAACGCGACCTCGAGAACCGTTTCGATGCACTGACCGAACGGATCGGCTTCGCCAACTAATCAAGATTTGTACAGGCTCGCAGACCTCCACGGTCTGTCAGCCTGTACAAAAGTGGGAGTTACCTATGCACGAGTTTGACGAGGAGACCAACGCTCTGGCGTCGAAGATCTTCGAGTACGCACAGTCCCGAACTCGATTGGATCCAATCCCGCTGAACTTTCCAAAGACCGAGCAAGAACTCGATGAGCTTTGCGGCGAGACCATCACCCGAGATGGCATCGGCGGGATGACGGCACTCGAACTCTTCACCGACGTTCTTGAGCCTGCTTCGCTCTCGGTGGACTACACGAAGTACCTGTCGTTCGTTCCCGCAGCTCCCACCGAGTCGGCGGTCTTGTTCGACCTCGTCGTCGGCGCCGCGTCGATCTACGCCGGATCATGGCTCGAAGGAGCGGGAGCGATCTACGCCGAGAACGCAGCACTCAATTGGCTCCGCCGCATCAGCGGAATGCCCGACGGCTCGGGGGGCGTGTTTGTCCCGGGCGGAACGGTGGGAAACCTCTCCGCCTTGGTGGCAGCACGTCACGAGGCGGTTTTGCGCTTGGGCGAGGACCGTCCAGCACGCTTTGCGATGATCGCCTCAAAGGAGTCACATTCGTCGATCAATGCAGCAGCACTGGTGATGGATTGCGACGTGATCTTGTGCGACACCGACGAGCATCGGCGGATGACCGGTGACGCCGTCGCTGCGCTCCTCGACGAGCACGGCGATCGCATTTTCGCCGTCGTGACAACTTCGGGCACTACCAACCTCGGCATCATCGACGAACTGCGCTCTATCGGTGAGCTGTGCCGTGATCGCAATGTCTGGATGCACGTCGATGGCGCATACGGAGGAGCAGGGCTTGCAAGCGAGCGGACGCATAATCTGTTCGACGGTCTTGAGTTCGCCGACTCGTTCATCGTCGACCCGCACAAGTGGCTCTTCGCACCGTTCGACTGTTGTGCGCTGCTGTATCGCGAGCCCGCCCGAGCGGTCGACGCGCACGCTCAGCATGCCGGATACCTCTCGTTCCTCGACATCTACGGCGACAAGAACCCCTCGGATTACGCCGTCCACCTCACTCGACGGGCCCGAGGTTTGCCGTTCTGGTTCAGCTTGGCCACCCACGGGACGCAGGCGTACGAGGAGGCCATCGATGCCACCCTCGACCTGACCGATGCCGCCGCAGAGATGATCCGGGCAGCCGATCACCTCGAGCTAGCCCATGAACCCAACCTGTCGGTAGTCGCCTTCCGGCGGATTGGCTGGGACGCAGCGGACTATCAGGCGTGGAGCGAAAAGATGATGAACGAGGGCATTGCCTTCGTGACCCCTTCACGGCTCGATGGTGAGCCCATCTATCGCTTTGCCTTCGTCAACCCTCGAACGACCACCGACGAGATCGCAGAAATTATCGAAGCCCTGGAGTAACCGCCTAGCGGCACTCTGGTGCAGCCGTGATGAGCCGGGTTCTTGACGGTGGTTAGGTGGCGATTGCTCCGCCTATGACGGTGGCGTCGGGACCCTCTCCTGCGTAGAACACGAGGCTTTGCCCCGCAGCGATGCGGTCTCGTGGGTCTTGCCACACGACTCGATCGCCCTCGACCATCGCTGGAAGTGGTGTGCCATGAGCGCTTGCTTGCACGAGCGCCTCGCCGGTGAACGAACCCTTCGCCCAAACGGGCTGCACGAAGCCCGTCTCGTCGTCCTTTAACGAACGACGGGGACCGATCGTGACTACCGACTCTTGGAGGTTCACGTCGACGACGAACTGCGGCTCGCTCATGCCCGAGACGTTGAGGCCTTTGCGCTGCCCCACAGTCACCAGTTCGGTGGCGGGGACTTCACCGACCTCGGTGCCGTCTTCGGTCACGATGACGCCTGGGGTCAGTCCACCGCGTGCGCCGAGAAACGCCTCGCGCCCTCCGTCCTTGGTGATGAAGCACACATCTTGGCTGTCGGGCTTGCCGGCGGTGAGAAGCCCACGGCGTTCGGCCTCGGCCCGAAGGTCGGGCTTGTGCCAGCCACCGATCGGCAGGAGCACTCGTGACAGCACGTCTTGGCCGAGCATGTGTAGCACATAACTCTGGTCCTTGAGTGGGTCGATGCTGCGCTGCATACGGAAGGTGCCGTCGTCGAGCCTGGCGATTCGGGCGTAGTGCCCGGTAGCGATCTTGTCGAAGCCCAGAACCGAAGCTCGTTCGAAGAAGAGGTCGAACTTGATATGCCGGTTGCATTCGATGCACGGGTTCGGCGTTCCGCCGGTGCGGTGCGTGTCGACGAACGGGTTGACCACGTGGTGGTTGAACTCTTCGCCGAAGTTGAAGACGTGGTGTTCGATATCGAGTTGGTTCGCAACCCATCGGGCATCGTCGACATCAGATACCGAACAGCAGCCCGAATCGGACTCGCCGCCCCAAAGCTTCATCGTCACACCGACGACGTCGTAGCCCTCATCTTGGAGCAGTGCAGCGGCGACCGATGAGTCGACCCCGCCAGACATCCCCACGAGAACACGTTCAGCCATGCCGGCCTCCACGGAGTTGTTCTACCGCAGCAGGGATCAGCCTAAGCGCTTCATCGATATCGGCGTCGGTCGTCGACCAGCCGAGGGACAGTCGCAGCGGCGCTGCGTTGCTCGCGTCGACTCCCATTGCGGTCAACACATGGGACGCGCCTTGCGCACCGCTCGCGCACGAAGAGGCCGCCGAACAGGCGAGTTCGTTCTCGTCGAGAAGAAAGAGCAACGGTTCGCTCTTCACCCCCGGAATCGAGAGATGCACGATCCCAGGAACACGCCGTTCGACCGGCACGGTCGGGGTGACACCGTCGATAGTGCCCTGAAGACCCGAGAGCAGGCGATCTGCGAGCTGGGTGATTCGTGCGAGCCGTTCATCTCGATCATCGAGCGACGCACGGACCGCAGCCGCAAAGCCAACGATGCCCGCAACGTTTTGCGTACCAGCTCGCCGATCTCGTTCTTGTCCCCCACCCACCAGCATTGGGTCGGGCATTGCCCCGTCGGCGACGACCACAGCACCTACGCCTTGCGGGCCGCCCAGTTTGTGCCCGGTGATCGACAACATGTCGACCCCAACGGTTGCTTCGGAGAGGTCGAGCCATGGCAGCGCCTGCACGGCATCGGAATGGACGAGTGCCTCGGGAGCGATCTCATGTACGACCGAAGCAATTTCGACGATCGGTTGGCGCACACCGGTCTCGTTGTTGACCGTCATCACCGAGACGACTTCGGTTTCTGGAGTGCACGCCGCTGCAATGGCAGCTGGATCGACCACGCCTTCGGCATCGACACCGACGACCTCGGCGCCTTGTCGCTGGGCGGGTTCGAGCACAGCGGGATGTTCAATGGCGCTCACGACAACACGACCAGGAAGGTGCCCTCGCCCAACGGCGAGGTTGTCCGACTCGGTGCCACCTCCGGTGAAGACGACGTCACCACGGGCAAAGCCCGTAGCTTCGGCCAGCACTGCACGGGCGTCATCGAGGGCCTGCCGTGCACGACGGCCTGCTCGATGCGATGCCGTCGGGTTCGCATGACGTTCACCAAACCACGGGGTCATCGCTTCGAGCGCTTCTGGTCGAAGCGGAGAAGAAGCAGCGTGATCGAGGTAGGCGGGCACACCTCCATCGTATTGGGTGATCGTGGTGCTGAGTTGGCTGGCGACGCACCGCAAAAGAGCCCGCTTGGCGTTATTCGATGGCGAGTTCTGCGAGCCCACCTTCACGGAGCTGGCGGGCGGCCAAGACGGCCACGAGATACGACTCGGGAACGAGCCCAAAGAGATCGGGATGTCCAAGGATCCGTGATGTGGACTCGGCCAATCGAGGGCCCAGCTCTAAGCGGGCATTGCTCGACAGCGTCGGAACTCGAAGCAGGAAAGACCGAATGAGGCGCTCTTGTTCGGGCCGGAGCCTAGACACGTCCATCGACGCAACGATCTGCTCGGCCCCCATGGGCGGCGTAAACGGCACCGCTGGAATGTGATTTATTGATCGCGGATCGATAATCACGAAGGTTCCGGCAGCAAAGTCGCCCAACCGTTGCGATCGTTGAGTGAACATGACGGACACAATCGCCGCAGACCCGAAGGTAAACAGAATGTCGACCAGTTGAAAGAGGGATCGAATGAACGCTTCACGAAAGCTGATCGGGCCAGCCTCCAGCGTGACGGTCCGCAGCCCCATTGCCCACTTGCCAATTGTTCGACCTCGGAAGAAGGTCTCGCCGACGATCGGGTAGCCGAAGATGATTAAGAAGCCGGTGATGACCTGGGAAACGAGGGCAGCGGTGGCGGGGAGAAGTTCGAGCAGCGCAAGAGAAGCTGCGAGCAGGCCACCGACGAAAGCAATGTCGATGAGCCGGGCTGCGCCTCGATGCCCGACACCGGCAACCTCAAGATCGAGCACGACCCCTTGAGGGGTCACGATCCCCCGGCCAGCCGAAACGACAGCCGTCATGGCGTCACAGCAATCTTGAGGCGTCGGTGAAACACACGCCCCACGCTAGACCCGCTACCGTTGAATTCGTGGGAAATCTCGATAGCTACGTCCTTGCGAATACCCCGGAATGGGAACGACTTGAGGAACTCGTCAAGAAGGCGAGCACCCGCGGCTCACGGCTCGAGAGCGAAGAGCTCGATGAATTGCTCGCCCGCTACCAACGGACCTCAGCGCATCTGTCTCACGTTCGCAGTACCTACGCCGACCCCCAGGTCACTGCCCGCCTGACGCGAGTTGTCGCTGGCGCTCGGGCAGTCATTTATGGAGCGCAGCCTCGAGTGGGTGGCGCTCTGCGAGGATTCTTCGCCAACACGTTTCCTGCCGCGGTCTGGGAAGCCAGACTGCCGATCTTCTTTGCAGCTCTCGCCATGATCATCCCTGGGGTCGCGGTCGGCGTATGGATCGGCAACTCACCAGCTGCGATCGACGCGTTCATCACACCGGCACTTCGCGAGGCCTACATCAGCAACGATTTCGAGGCGTACTACTCGTCTGCCCCGGCGGCGGAGTTCTCGACAGAGGTCTTCATCAACAACATTCGTGTTTCCTTTCTCGCGTTCGTCGCTGGCATCGCGTGGGCGATTCCGACCGTCTTCCTATTGGCTTTTAACGGAGCGAACGTCGGGCAGGCGGCCGGCCTGTTCCACGATGCTGGCGAGGCAGGACGCTTCTGGGGCCTGATCCTGCCCCACGGCCTGCTCGAGCTGACAGCGATCATCGTGGCTGGTGGGGCCGGCATGAAGATGGGTTGGGCGCTCGTCGTACCCGGTGACCGAACCAGATCGCAGGCGCTCGCCGACGAGGCTCAGAAGGCAGCATCGATCGTGATCGGGCTGGTCATTGTTTTTGTCATCGCCGGCCTGATCGAAGGATTCGTTACTCCATCGCCTCTCGACACATGGGCCCGTGTGTCGATCGGCGTTGCTGCCTTTGCCGCGTTCTGGGGCTACGTCATCGCGCTCGGCCCAACTGCGGTAGCTCGAGGCCACACCGGCGCCATTCGAGATGCGGTCCAAATCACACCGGTCGACGAACCGCTTTAGGCGCCTAACCTTCTGCCCAGTTGTTGATTGCGTCTACAACGCCATCGGCACTGGTTTCGCGCTTCGAGCGAGTCGACAAGGTGCCCTTGCTGAAAGCCCAAGTTTGAATCGGCTTTTCACCTCGGACACCCAACAGGACAACCTGTGGTTCCACGGCGGCAACCTGCACCAGTCACGTCATTACTCGCTGTACTTAGCGCTCCAGCTGAAGGCTCGGATGGAAGGTATCGACACTCCCGTCTACGGCATGGGCGAAGTACACCACCTGGGCTAGACAACAACCCGAAGAAGGGCTGACCCAAGAGTCGTCCGCGGACGACTTTCACTTCGCCGAAGAGACTCGAGCCTCGGCGCGAAACGGCTCAGAGCTTGCCCTTGGCTTTGACGTCCAGATAGTGGTCCATGAGCCGGGCAGCGAGCTTCCCCGGTGGGGCATCGATGACGGTCGCTCCCGTACGCCGCAATTCTGCTGTTGCACGCTTTCGCTCGGCGAGTGCTGCAGTCGCTGCCGCGTGACGATGGGCCGATTCGGCGTCTTCGGGAACTTCCTTGGCCCACCGCTCGATCTCGGGATCTCGCACCGAAGCGATGACGACGATGTGTGACCGCGTGAGGAGCGGCAACGCCGGGAGCAAAAATTCACCGATCGTCTGCTCGACCAGTTCGGTGTGGATGATGAGCATCGTTCGACGAGAGAACCTGAGCAGCACCTCGGTGAACGCTGCGTGGTAGTCGCTCTCAGCTAGCTCCGGCTCGATGTCGTACATCGAGTTCGTTACCTGGCTCAACTGCGTCGATCGTGCAGAGGCCGAGACGGCGGTCCGCACATCGTTGTCGAAGATGAGCAAACCCGTTCGGTCACCGAGGCCGACCGCGACTGTGGTGACCGCCATGATGGCGTCCATTGCATGCTCCACCCTTGGAACATCGGCGACTTGACCCGCCATCAAGCGTCCGTTGTCCATGATGTTGATGACGGTTTGGTTGCGTTCGGTTCGGTACGTCCGGACGATCATTCGATTGGCCCGCGCAGTGGCTGACCAATCAATCTTGCGGAACTCGTCATCGACCGTGAAATCACGGAGTTGTTCGAACTCTGAACCGCCACCGCGCATGCGTGCTGAACGCAGACCCATGTCGAGCCGGCTTCGTCGAAGCCGCAGTTCAGCCTCGGCCCTGCTCGGAAATCTCGGAAAGACTCGCAGTTCCTCTGGCTGCCACCTGGTTTGCTGTCTTCCAGCAAACCCGAGCGGGCCGTCCACCCGAATGACGAGTTCGCCGACCTCGAACCGACCCCGACGCGCTGGTTCGATGTCGGTCTCTATCGTTGCGGTCCGCCCGGCCGCGAGGTCGAGATCGACTCGTCGGGTGGTCACGTTCAACGATGGCGCGAAGTCATCGGAGAAGGTCATCGATACTGGACGTTGTGCCCTGTTGGTCACGACCCACGTCGCCGTACCGGATCGATCCAGCGCAACCGAGCTCGGCAACTTCCGGTCGATATCGATAAGCGATGGATTGGGCGTGAGCAGAAAGTCGATCAGCCACACCGCGGCGACAACCACCACAACTCCAACGAGGATCAGCCATGGCTGATCTAGCGAGAGAAGCACCGCTGGCGACAGCAGTGCTGCGAACAGGGCGAGTCGTCGCCGGAAGATCATGAAAGGGTCTACGTGTCGCTTATCGAGGGACCGGAACGGATTCGAGCAAACCGTCGAGCACGATGTCGGCGGTCACGCCCTCAAGCTCCGCCTCGGGTTGCACTGCGAGGCGATGACGTAGGCCTGGCTTGGTGACCAACTTGACGTCATCGGGGGTCACGAACGTTCGGCCTGACATCCACGCCCAGGCCTTCGAGAGACCGAGCAACGCCACTCCGCCACGCGGAGACACGCCGAGGTCGACAACGGGCGATGTACGGGTCGCGCGAACGATCTCGGTGATGTAGGACAGGATCGAGTCATCGACCTGCATTGCCCGAACCTGGGCCCGGGCATTGGCCAAGTCAGCCGCGGTTGCGACCGCCTGAACGCCATTCGACGCCACTTCATGGAGGTTGAGGCCTCGGTGGTGCCTCTCGAGCACCTCTTGTTCGGAGTCACGCTCGGGGTAGCCCACATAGATCTTGGCGAGGAAGCGATCGAGCTGCGCTTCAGGGAGCGGGTAGGTGCCCTCGTACTCGACCGGGTTCTGTGTGGCGATCACCATGAACGGCTCGGGGAGCTCTCTCGGCACACCAGCGACGGTGGCCTGACGCTCTTCCATCACTTCCAGAAGCGCGGCTTGTGTCTTTGGCGGGGTTCGATTGATCTCGTCGGCGAGCAGAAGGTTGGTGAACACTGGGCCTTCGCGGAAGGTGAATTCCGAGGTTGCCTGTTCGTACATGAGCTGGCCGGTGATATCGCTCGGCATGAGGTCAGGGGTGAACTGGATTCGAGCCATCTCGATGCTCATCGTCGATGCCACCGTCTTGACGAGAAGGGTCTTCGCGACACCCGGGACTCCCTCGAGAAGAATGTGACCGTCGGCGAGAAGCGCAGCGAGGAAGCCTGCGAGAACACCCTCTTGACCAACGACGACCTTGGCGACTTCGCCGCGAACAGCATCGACCATGGACATCTGCGAATCCGTCGCGCCAGCATTGGCCTGCTCCTCGGGAGCAACCGGTCGCACATCGACAGCGGGCTCGGCCGTCGCCAGGGGAACCTCCGGCGGTTGTACCTCGGGAGGTCCTGGTGCAGGTGCCGGTGGTGGGGTGATGTTGCTTGGCGGATCTACCGGTGGTGGCGTTGGAGCGCCTTCCGAAGTTGGGATTGGTGGTGGTTGTTCATCAGCCACTGGAGGCCCTTTCGTCGGTGAACGAAATGTCGTTCGGGCGAGCGAGTGTCGCCACCCCACCTCGATCAACTCGTTCTCGAATTTCGATTAGTTCTTTGGACAGCGCAACAAACTCTTCGTCGGTGGCTGGAGGCGGTCCATCGAGCGCCCGCAGAAGTGCGTCCCGGCCCGATCCTCCGCTAACTGCGGTGGCCAAGTCGCTTGCTGTTGCATCGGCAGACATCCCGACCCGGCGAGCAAGGTCGACTCGAAGGTCGTCGCGAAGGATTTGGCTCGATCGAATCCGAGAGTCTGGTGTGCGTGCGTACAGTCGACCGACGGCCTCGACGTACGAGGAGCTGGGAAGTTCGATCGGGAGTGGTTCTTGAACCGGCGATCCAATCCTCCGTGACACTGCCAACACATAGATCAGCCCGGCGATGAAAAGCCCGGCGAAGAGCACCTTGACCCGAGTCTCGATGAGCTGCCACAGCGTCTGCATACCAGCCCCGACAGGGTTGCCCTCATCGTCGAGTGGCGTCAGTTCGCCACCGGTGAACTCGATCGGATTTCCCTGCCCATCGCGTCGCACCTGATCGCCATTCGTCGCTGTATCCCCGACGTTGTTGGGGGTCACGCCCTCGGCTGGCTCGAAGAAGATGGGTGGTTCGGGGAGAAACGCCACGGTTGGTGCGTCCTCGAGCCTTGAGAGACGTGCAGCGAACGCCCCGTTGCTCGCGTCATCGAGCGACCGATTCATCAAGGCCGCCATAGACGCGAGCCTGACGATTTCTCCTTCGCCGCGGTTGGAAACGACGACGAACCCTCCGTCTTCATCGCCGAAGCATGACGTGTCGTTGCCGGTTGCGATCGCTGGTGAGTATTCCAGCGTCCGAATCTCGTCGACCCCGGTGAGGGCATCGATAGTGCATACGCCGCGCTGGACGAATTCGTCTTCATCGATGGACTGCACTCGCAAGGCGGGCCCGGTGGCCACGTCGATCGAGGTGATGAGTGTGCCGCCCGCCTCGATCCATTCGAGCATCGGAACCCACGACTCGACAAAGTCTTCACCTTCGGTCGCAAGGAATGGGATGGCCGAGTTCGTGGCCAAAATTGCGACGTCGATCGATTCGCCGGGGAGGTCACTATCGAGCACTACCGACCCCCCGGTCTCTTCTATGAGGAGTCGGTAACCGAGGAGCCCCTCAAGACCGGTGCCGGTCGGGTCGGCGAATCCGCCGACCGAATCCGCTCCATCGTCCTGCGAAAAGAACCCGATGAGGAACACCGCAACGACAATGCCCACGACGATCAACAGCACGACTGGGGAGGAACGCTCCCTGCCATTTGAAGAGCTGATCGACGATGACGCAGTCACGGTGTCACCTCAGCTACTGACCCTTGCAGCTCATCGAGGAGGTTCTGAACTCGGCCCCAATCGCTTTGGTCGATGTCCAAATCGCTGTAGAACGCGCGCTCGAATGAACGCGCTGCCTCGTCATAGGTTGGTCGAAGTTGGGGACGGCGAGCGCTCACCGAATCTGCAAAGTCTCCGGTCGTCGCCCCAGAAATCTCGCGTGCGATGTTGGCGTCGATAAGTCTCACGATCCCCAGGCGGAAACCAGCAATAACGGCTTGACGCCACTCTCCCGCTGCGGCGTGACGATCCATCGCTGCCTGCAACTGCTCTGGTTCGACTACTTCGTCGAAGACCACCCGCGCCCCGCTCTCCGACTCCGCCTCCTTAGGGACCCGATCTCGGAAAGCTCGGTAGATGGCGAAGGCCAGCAACGCCAGTGCAAGACCCAAGAGGACGATCGCGATCCCGGTGCCGGCAGCGCCACCTGCTCCGCCGAAGATGGCGCCGAAGATTCGGCCGAGGACCTCGAAGATTTCCTCGAGCACCCGGTCGACGGTTCGCTGAAAAACGCCAGGTTCGCTCGCGTTGAGAAACTCCTCCCGACCGAGGATCTCGTCGGCGAGATCGTCGGCTTCGTCGTTCGTTACCTCAGCCACGACGCCCCATGAACTTGGTCGGATCAAAACTCTTGCCAAGCGCCATGTAGAGATCGATGCCCTCGTATCGCACCCGCAAATCGAGGTACAGCACGACCGATGTGGCTGCAGTAAATGCAACAACGATGACCGAAGCTACGACGTCGAACACTCCCCCGGTGATCCAGACCGGTACGTTCAGCTGATCGAGGATGAAGGTAGGAGCGAGGCGCAGCGAGAAGTCCATCACCTGACTACCGACGGCTACCGCAACGTACACAACGAGCGCATGGGTGAGCTTCGCCATGGACAGCTGACGGCTGCGTCGCAGCGTTTCCATAATGCCCAGACCTTCAGCGCCCATAACCGGCGCGGCGACGATAAAGAACGTGCCGATCAGCACCGCGAGGATTCCGAGGCTGGGTATGCCCCCGACGACGATGGCGATATGGGTCAAAGTCCACGCCCCAACGATCGCTGGAGTGCGCTTCAGTAACGCCATAAGCAGCGCGGTTGTCGTCATCGACGTGCGCGAGTACCACGCTGCGGTGAGCTGTCCATAGATAGTGGCGACAGCAAAGAGCGCGATCGATTCGAAGACCAGCGTTCCGAAGCCATTGGCGATTGCAGATGGCTGATCAAAGCTGGAGATCAAGATGTCGACGGTACGGTCGGGTCGGTTCCCTCGAAGTGACGACCCGGGCAGCACCAAGATGAGCAACTGCAGCGGCAGCACGACGGTTGCGGCGAGTCCGAAGAATAGGGCCGGGTTGATTCGCAGAAACGTCAGTGCCTCATCGACAATGGCCAGCGGAGTGCGCGCAACGAGCGGGGGAAGCTCCTCCAAGGTAGGAACAGGTAGTGGACGACCCACGCTGGCGTTGGATTGAACCTCGCTCACTAGGCATTCTTAGTCGGTGACGAGCAATCCACAAAAGATAGTAGGGACTGGATCTTCCGATTTTGGGCCGTCCCGCTACGGCGACAGCTTCGCTGACGTATACGACGATTGGTATGGCGAAGTATCAGACGCTGAGGCAACAGCGGACTTCGTGAATCGATTCGGGGACCGCCAGCGCATCCTCGAACTCGGGGTCGGGACTGGCAGATTGTCGACCCCGTTGGCCAACGCTGGCCACCAGGTCGTGGGGGTAGATGCCTCTTTGGCCATGCTCGAGCGCTTTCACGGGGTCGAAGATCCGTTGGTCTCACTTCCAATCGGAGCGGACATGTCGGCCCTCCCCTTCGCCGCCGAGTCGTTCGATACGGTCTTGGTCGCAACGAACACGCTCTTTAACCTCAACGCGCCCGGAGCACAGGAGCAGTGCATTGCCGACTGCCGACGGGTGCTCCGCTTGGGGGGACGTCTCATCGTCGAAGCCATGGTTCCCGCGGCGCCCGACCCTCATCTCGACCGCCTTGTCACGACCCGATCCCTCACGGTCGATACGGCGGTTCTGACGGCGACGGTTCGCGATCCAGAAGTTCAGGAGATCACGGGGCAACACATCGAGATATCCGAAGCGGGGATCCGAATGCGCCCGTGGAAGATCCGCTACTCAACTCCAGTGCAACTCGACGAGATCGCAGCCGCAGTCGACTTCCGACTCGGCGATCGTTTCGCGGACTGGGCCGAGAGTCCGTTCACCGAGGACGACCCCAACGCAGTCAGCGTGTACGTCGCGGTCTAAACCGCAAGCGATTCGAGGCGCTCAAAGATGTAGGGCTCCGGCCGAACGGGTTTGCCCGTGCGATCAGTGACAGCAATCGTAACTTCTGCGGACGCGATCAGTTCCTCACCCCGGTGGATCTCCTGCTGCCAAATGGTCGATGCCCGCCCGAACTTCGACACGCCGGTCGAGATAACGAGGTCATCGCCCCCGGTCGCTGCACTCCTGAACCGCACGTCGACCCTTGTCACGACGAACTGGAAGCCGTCTTCTTTGAGAGCGTCGAGCCCGAGATTGACGTCGACGAGAGCCTCGACCCGGCCGATCTCAAAGTAGGTGACATACATTGCGTGGTTGACGTGGTCGTATGGGTCGAGTTCGTGAAAACGAACCCGGTGTTCGGTCCGGTGCTGGGGCATGCGGTGACCGTAACCTGAATCCATGGTCGCAATCACCGTGGAAACCGAAATCGACGCGCCGCCAGATGTTGTCTGGAGCGATGTTCGAAACATTGCCAGCCACGTGCACTGGATGCACGACGCCGAAGCCATCTGGTTTACCTCCGAACACCGAGAAGGTGTTGGCACCTCATTCGATTGCGAGACCAAGGTCGGGCCCATCCGACTCACCGATCAGATGGAGATCACCGAGTGGGCAGATGAGGCCGCAATGGGCGTGCGCCACAGCGGAGTCGTGACTGGGGAGGGTGCGTTCACCCTCTCCCCCCTCCCAGGCGGCCGGACCCTGTTCCGTTGGGCCGAAGAACTCACCTTCCCCTGGTTCCTCGGCGGCCCAGTAGGCGAAGTAGGTGGCTCGATCATCCTAAAAGCAATCTGGAAACGAAACCTCGAAATCCTCGCAAAGCGCTTCAAGCACGGCGAGCTTCGTATCGGCACGCCTCCGGCGTAATTTTGCCGATACTGCGCTAGCCGTCCATC
>CAZBTI010000015.1:0-7057 GCA_964494395.1 uncultured Acidimicrobiales bacterium
TGCGACCTTCGGGTTATGAGCCCGACGAGCTACCATGCTGCTCCACCCCGCGACTGAATACCCTAGCGGTATTGGCCACAACTCCAACCACAGCACGAATAGGCGCTGCGCTCTAAAAGTTGGCAGGTTGGGTATAGCGGCGGACTCTCATGAGATCTAGTGGGTTGAAAAGTTGAGGCGACGTCGTAGCCAGAAACTCGCTCGCTCGGCGCCCTCAAGAAGCTCGTCGGGCTTACCGAAAGTTGCTTCATGAAGACGTTGTTGAACAAACCCGGAGCTTCGCTACTCGTTGTTGGTCTAGCGCTACTCATCGTCGTCGCTCCGCTCGTAGGGGGACTGCCACTGATCGGTGGCGTCCTGTCTCCAATCGCATTCTTCAGTGGCATCTTCGGCGTCGTTGGCGGGGTCTACCTGACCGCCCGATCAAAGCTCGGTCCCGGCGAAACCAAGAAGAAGCTCGGACGGGGCGACTGACGTGGCCGCAAACAAGTCATCTTCAGACGGACCCAAACTGCACAAGTCGGGTCGCGTACATCTCCAGGACATCAGCCCACGAGCTTGGGAACACGCCACCGACCGGGCGGCGCTGTCCTCGCTAAAACAGATCCCCGGTTTCGACTCTCTGCTCCGCAAGTTTGTTGGCATGTTCGGTGAGAAGAACATCTCGACCGTGTTCACCGCAGCTGCGGTGAAAGTGAGCCCGAAGCAGTATTCGAAAATTCACGACTCGCTCGTCAACGTGTGCGAGGTGCTCGACACCGACGTGCCGCCGCTCTATATCTCTCAAACTCCAGTTACGAACGCCGGCGCATACGGGATGGACAACCCTTTCATCGTGCTCAACTCAAGCCTTATCGAGCTTGCAGAGCCCGACGAGGTAGAAGCCGTTTTGGGCCACGAAGTGGGCCACATCATGAGTGAACATGCGCTCTACCGGACGCTGCTTGCGATGCTGCTCGGCATGTCGAGCCGCGTGTCGCCCATCATTGGCCAAGCAGCGGTGCCGATCATGTTTGCGCTTCTCGAATGGAGCCGTAAAGCCGAGATCAGCTGCGACCGCGCTGGCCTCCTCGCCGTCCAAGACCTCGAGGCTTCGCAAGGCCTGAACTGTGTACTCGCCGGTGGCGTCCGCGGACGTCGAGACGAACTGAGCGTCGAGGCCTTTGTCGAACAGGCCGACGAATACCGCAACCTCGAAGGCCTCGCCGGCTATTACCGGCTCATGGCAACGCTCGGGCGTTCACACGACTTCCCTGTCATTCGTGTGGCCGAGCTCCGTAACTGGGTCGACTCGGGCGACTACGACACCATCCTCTCTGGCGATTACGCCAAAGAGGGCGACGACTTCAAGGTCCGCAACGACATCAAGGTAGCGGGGAAGAACTTCTCTGCTCAGGCGGGCAAGGTCTTCGAAGACACCGATCGCTACGTCAACGACGCGCTGAACAACTTCATGAACGCTGCAAAGAAGGTCTTCGACGACGAAGCCGACTAGGAGCGGATTGCCCGAGCAGGGGCATTCGCCGTTCCTACACTGGGCTTGTGCCGGTCCATGTGTGGAACTCCCTCGTCATCCCAGACGCCGAACTCACCGAGAAGTTCACCGCGTCCGGTGGGCCTGGGGGCCAGCACGCAAATAAGGCCGCGACTCGAGTCGAACTCACCTGGGATCTCGAGCAATCGGATGTGGTCACCGAGCACCAGCGGAATACGCTGATCGACCACTTCGGCCCGATCGTTCGGATCGTGGTCGACGACGAACGTTCACAGCTGCGCAACCGCGAGATTGCCGAGGAACGCTTGGCCGGGCGCGTCCGCACAGCGCTGACGCCGGTGAAGAAGCGCCGGCCGACGAAACCCACGAGAGGCTCGCAGCGCAGACGCGTGGATGCGAAGCGAAAGAACAGTCAGCGCAAGCAAATGCGGCGCAAGCCCAAGATGGACGACTGACCCGCAAATCCCAGGGCGGGCCATGTGACCGCCGACCACTCAAATGTGACCGCTGCGACCATCTAGACACGACATATTTCGTCGCAAGTTGCCGTTAGATAGTGATGGCAATTACGACCACCTCACCCCCCGATAACCGAAAGCGTGACCTCGCCATGGCTAACGCTCGCGCAAGCATCGACTGGTTCGCTGGCCTCTCCCGCCACGGACGCGTCGCTGCAGAACGAATCACCAAACAACCAAAGACGCGCACGACCGCTCGCAAAACATCGAGCCTCATCATGGGCTCGGTCTTTATCGGCCTCGGCGTATCCCTCTTCGTCCACGCCAACCTCGGCGTGCCCGCGTACGACGTGCTGCTCACCGCCTTGCGCGACCTCGGCGGAATCACGTTGGGTCAGGCTTCGTGGCTCTTCAACGGCTTCCTCCTGCTCGTCGCCACGGCTCTCGGTCGGCGCCCGACCGCAAACGGCATCTTGTTCTCGTTCATGAACGGTTTCTGGGTCGATGTATGGCTCTCGCTCATCAACGACCCCGACAATCTGGCCATGCGAATCCTGTTCGTGCCCCTCGGCACTGTCGCTATCGCTGGCGGCGTTGCCATGGTCATCCACGCCGGCCTCACCGGCGGTGCCATGGAACTACTGATGAATGCTGGCGAAGACCGTGGACGTGACCCGTTCAAGGTCCGTCGCGCTATCGAAGGCACCATCGTGGTAGCCGGCGTCTTGCTCGGTGGCGACCTCGGCCCCGCCACCATCTTCTTCGTGTTGACGATGAGCCCGATTCTCAAGATCGGAACCCAGGCCTTGGAAGATCATCGCACCGGTCGCGCAGCACGCCTGCGCCCCGTCTGGGACTAACAACGATTCATCTCAACTAGAATCGGCGCCATGCAGATTCAATCCTCTCGTGCCACCGCCCTCATCCAACCCGAAGCCGGTGGACGCCTCGCATCACTCGTTGTGGATGGCATGGAAGTACTGGTCACCGAAGGTGAGAAGATCACCCGCTGGGGTTCGTTCCCAATGGCTCCTTGGGCCGGTCGCCTCGGCTTTGGCCGCCTGTACTTCGACGGCGCACTGCACAACTTCCCGATCACCTCGGGGGCGCACGCTAACCACGGCGTTGCGCTGCGCCAGGAGTGGGACATCGTTTCCGAAGCCGAATCGACCGCTACCATTCGAACGCCACTGGCCAATCCATGGCCGTTCGGCGGCTCGGTCGAGCAAGTGTTCACCGTGTCCGACGATGCGCTGCACATCCAGATGACGATCACTGCAGGCGACGTTCCTATGCCCGCTCAGCTCGGCTGGCACCCGTGGTACCGCCGCGAGCTCGACCGGGGCGAGCCGCTCTCTATCGAGTTCGCCGCCGACAAGATGTACGAAGTCGAAGACGAACAACTCGTCACCGGAACCCTCCTCACCCCACCCCCCGGCCCATGGGACGACACCTTCGTCGAGGTCACCCAACAACCCGTCCTGTCGTGGGGTGACGCGTTCACCCTCTCGCTGACATCGGACCTCGACCACTGGGTCGTGTTCAATCAGATGGATCACGCCGTCGCGATCGAGCCGCAGACGGGCGCACCGAACGACCTGAACCGGAAACCGCAGGTTCTCCAACCGGGCGAAACGCTTACGGGCTGGATGAACCTCGGCTGGGGCTAACCCAACCACCGCCTGCACCGATAGACAGCGCTACTTGGTTGTAAAGCTGTCCTTCATGGCGCGGTCAGCAGCGAACAGCGCCTCAGCGCCTTGCTCATCGAGCCAGCTTTCGGGCTTTGGCTCTGATTCGTAGTGCCCGAAGCGATCTTCACCGCGCACAAGGGTCGCGGTCGTAGCGGCACCGTTTTGGCTGTTGTGGGGCGCCACGTACTGCACGTTCAGCCCGATACGGCGGTCGGCGCTCACATTGGGGGCCGACCGGTGAACGGTCCACCCGTGATGAAACGACGCCTCGCCCGGGCGAAGCGCACAATGAACGCCAGCCGACTCGTCGACACCCTCGATTTGTTGACCGAGCAACAAGATGTTGTCATCACCGGGTACCTCGACGTGCGCAGCACGTCCACCCTTGTGCGTCCCCGGAACCATCACCATGCAGCCAGACTCAGCGGTCGCTGGTGAGAGCGCGAGCCACATCGACACCTGTGCATCATCGTCGTCTAAACCCCAATAGGTGAGATCCTGATGCCACGAGATATGCGCTGCTGACCCGGGCTCTTTGATGATGTAGTTCGAGTTGTACAGCAACACATCGGGGCCGATCATCGCCTCGACGAGATCGAGAACCGCCGGTGACGTGGCGAGCTCGTATGGCGATGCCATCACCGTGTGGATCTTGTTGATGTAGTGCAGCGGCCCGAGCTCAGCTTCTGCGGCCTCCAGCGTTGCTCGATGTTCGGCCGCTCCAGCGCTATCGAGCACAGCGATCGGAGCCACGAAACCGTCGTCCTGATACGACGAGAGCGCTCCAGCGAGATCGACCATCCGCTCATATTGAATGTTCGCTCTACCACCCGCCAACTCCGACGACGGCTACGAGCATGAACCAAATGGTCAGTGGCGACCTACGCTCTCGACATGGACTCTGGCCAAGGCGACAACCACGAGAAGTCTTGGCCTGACCTTCACGCAGACATTGCACGAGCCGACGACACCGATATCGACTCGCTTTGGGATCGATTCGAGATCTTCGAAGCGTTTCATCACGAGATGACCATCGACAACCCGATGACCTCGGCCGACGTCGACGAGGTCGTCGAGATGCTCTCCCCATCGAATGGCGATCATGCGCTCGACATTGCGTGCGGACATGGCGAACTGCTTCGACGCATCCGTCGCGCGGCCGCGGTTTCGACAACCGGAGTCGATCTGTCGCCATGGATGCTGCGCACAGCCCATGAGCTCGCTCAACAAGAGAGCCTCGACATTTCTTGGGAGCTCGCAGAGGGCAAGGACTACGCCAACGACCGCATCTTCGATCTCGCCACCTGCCTCGGTGGTTCGTGGATCTGGCACGGCTTCGGCGGCACGGTCCGAGCACTCGCCCAGCGCGCTAACCCCAGTGGCCGCATTGCAATTGGCGACATGCATCTACGTGATGGCCTCGACGCGGCTGCCGTCACGGAAAGCCATGGCGCCGTCGAATCGATCGATGAACTCGAGAGCCACTTCGACGCGCACGGGCTCGACATCGTCGGCCGGGTCAACACCTCCGATGAGGCATGGGACGACTATCTCGCTCGCACTCGAAGCTCCGTTGAAAGTTGGGCGCGGCTCCACCCCGGCGAACGATCAAATTCGTACCTCGCCGACCAGCAGCGCTGGCAGGACGACCACGCCCGAGATCGGGAGATCCTCACATGGTCGGTCTGGGTCGCAAAGAAGCGCTAGGCGGTCTCGGTTTCGACTCCCTGGAGACCCAAGTCGGCGACGGTCTTCTCGCGCATCTCGACCTTGCGAACCTTGCCGGTCACCGTCATTGGGAAATCCGTTACGAAGGACACGTATCGAGGGATCTTGAAGTGTGCGATCTTACCCCGGCACCATTCACGAAGCTGTTCTTCATCGAGTTGAGCACCTGATTCGAGTTGCACCCATGCGGCGATCTCCTCGCCGTACTTGGCGTCGGGAACTCCGATCACTTGCGCATCGGAGATCTCCGGGTGAGTGAACAGGAACTCTTCGATCTCCCGCGGATAGACGTTCTCGCCACCTCGGATGATCAAGTCCTTGATACGACCCACGATGTTGACGTAACCCGCCTCATCCATCGTGGCGAGATCACCTGAGTGCATCCAGCCATCCTCGTCGATCGCCTCGGCGGTCTTCTCCGAATCCTCCCAATAGCCGATCATGACGTGCGGGCCGCGGGTGCAATATTCGCCGGACTCACCGCGTGCGACCACCTCCCCAGACTCGGGGTTGATGATCTTCGCTTCGACGTGGGGCAGAACTTGGCCAACGGTAGACACGCGGACCTCGACCGGGTCTGTCGTACTCGTTTGGGTGGAGACGGGACTCGTTTCGGTCTGTCCGTAGGCAATGGTTACCTCCGACATGTTCATCTCGTCAATCACGCGGCGCATGACCTCGATAGGGCACGGTGAGCCCGCCATGATCCCGGTGCGGAGCGACGACAGGTCGGTGCTTGCAATCGAGTCGTCTCCCAATTGCGCGATGAACATCGTGGGCACCCCGTAGAGCGAGGTGCAGCGTTCCTCTTCAATGGTCCGCAATACCGCAGCCGGGTCGAAGGTTGGGCACGGGATGACCATTGCCGACCCATAGACCGCACACGCGAGGTTGCCCATGACCATCCCGAAGCAGTGATAGAAGGGCACGGGTATGCACACACGATCGGTGTGGTCGTAGGCGCACTGGCTTCCCACCGAGTTCGCGTTGTTCAAGATGTTGACGTGGCTGAGCGTTGCGCCCTTCGGGAACCCTGTTGTCCCCGAGGTGTACTGGATGTTGATGGCATCGTCGGGGTGCAATGATGCCGCCCGAGTCGAAAGGGCCTCGTTCGTGACATCGGCTCCCGCTGCGAGCAACTCGGCCCAATCGTCGGTGTCGAAATAGATGACGCGTTCGAGGCTCGGCACGTTCGGAGCCACCTGCTCGGCCATTACCTGATACTCCGACGTGAGGTAGCTCGTGCGAGTCACCAAGATGCGGGCCCCCGACTGGTTCAGCGCATACTCGAGTTCGCTCGTCCGATACGCCGGGTTGACGTTGACCTGGATTGCGCCAATCTTCGCTGTGGCGAATTGGATGTAGATCCACTCGGCGTAGTTCGGGCTCCACATCGCCACCCGATCGCCGACCTCGACCCCAAGACCCATGAGGCCCTTGGCTACGTCGTCGACCGTCTCGGCGAACTCGGTCCAGTTCTGCCGAATCCCCTGGTGCGGCGCCACCAACGCGTCGCGCTCGGGGAAACGATCGACCGTTTCCCGAAGCACGTTGTCGATCGTGTCGTTGATCAGAACAACGTCATCACTGCCTTGATCGATTGCCAAGCTCATTCGTTCCCCCGAGGTCGTGAAGCAAGTTCTCCCAACCGTAGACGCGTTGCCCGTGCAGGCAAAGGGTCG
>CAZBTI010000015.1:7157-21252 GCA_964494395.1 uncultured Acidimicrobiales bacterium
GCGCTGGCCGCGTGCCGTTCGCTCCCAGCCAAAGATGGCGTCGCCCTCGCCCAGCGAGCACAGCGAGAGTTCGCAGCCATCGAAGCAACCAAAATGACCGAACTCGACGAGCGCGATCGCCGTCGGGCATCGAGCGCAGGCGGTACCCGCTCTCGCAAAGAATCATCACGAGCAGCCAAACGATCAGATGCGGTCGACGCCAACCCCACCTTGAGCACCAAGCTGGCATCTGGCGATATTGGCCAAGAACAACTCGACGCCATCGCCGCTGCTTCTGAGAAGTCGGGCGGCGACGCAGCGAACGACGAGCAACTTCTCGACGACATCGAGAACGCAAAGCCTGACGATGCCGGCAAGATCACCCGCCGCTGGCTCGAAGACCGCGAAGAGAACGCCGCCCAAACCCGATACGACAGGCAACAAAAACGCCGCAAGGTAATAGAAGGGCACGACCCTTCTTCGGGCTGCGCCACCCTCACCCTGTACGGGCCGGAAGAGACCATCAGCAACTTCAAGCAACGGATCGACCAGCGAGGCGACGAGATATACAAGGCCGACGGTGGCCGCGATATTGCTCCCGAAGATCACCCCCGCTCCTACCATCAGCGACTCTTCGATGCAGCGAGTGAAATCATCCTCGGTGAAGGCCTCAGTAGCTCAACGCCTAGCGCGCCCAACCCGCGATCGATGATGCACGTCAACATCGTGGTCGACGCCGATGCCGAAGCGCAGATCCGTGCCACGTGCCCCGACGGCACCGGCTACCTCCCAGATACCGTTCTCGAACGCTACGCATGCGGAAGCATCATCGGCGGCACCGTATTCAATGAGCGAGGCGAAGTTCTTTGGCATGGCCGTCAACGCCGTTTCGCCACGCCAGCCCAGTTCACTGCGCTTATCGCACGAGATAACGGCTGCGTTCTCTGCGGCCGCTCGCCCCGCTTCTGCCAAGCCCACCACATGATGCCGTTCAACGCACCCGCCAAGGGCGAGACCAACATCGACGAGCTCGCACTGCTGTGCATCAGCTGTCACGATCAGCTGCACGACAGCAAACGCACCCTCATCTGGGCAAGCAAGCCACCGAATGCCGGCCACCGAGGTAGCGCTGATAGCGAAGGCGATGGAGACGCCCGAAGGGCCCGCCGAGTCTGGTCAACACGACCAGCGACACCGGAAGAAATCCCCCCGCCCGCAGGCAATCGCGCCCACGGCCACAATCGAGCCACCCCCGAAACCAGCCGACCAGGCCGGATACCTACCCCTGCTCGAAACACGAGCTCGGCTTAGGTCAAGACGGGCAAGAGGGCTTCAGCGACTTGATCGGGGCGCTCCTCATGGGCGAGGAGTCCAGCACCTTCGATCACTTCGAGGCGAGCATCTGCGAACTGGCCAGCCATCTCTTTGGCGAAGGGCACCGGGAAGTACGCATCCTCAGCTCCCCACACCAACACCGTCGGCACATCGATGCGGCCATGGATCCCCTCGAGGTCTTTGACGTAGTTCGTGTCGAAGTTTCTGGCGAAAGTCGTGGATGCCTTGCGCAACGCCTGATCGTTGGAGAGCGGCGCGAGAAAGAACTCGTCGAACTCGCCATCGAGCAAATCCTTGTTGGCGAAGATCTTCCCGAACGCCAAGTCGTTTCGCCGTAGAGCTCGTTTCGCTGCCAACACACCGAGGACCGACGCTGCAGCTGGCAACTTCATTGCAGCCAACAGCAAGCGAAGCCGCCACCCGATCGCTTGGGGTTGTTCGGTGCCGATCAAACCCAGCGAGCGAAGCCGCCCATCGCCTGCCATTGCATGGCGAGCCAGGAGACCTCCGCTGTCGTGCCCGACCAGACTGACACTCTCGAAACCGAGTTGGTCGACGGCCGACCGGACCGCCTCGACGTGTGTTGCGAGCGTGAAGTCTGTATCGGCGTCGTAGCGGCTCGAACCACCGCCGGGTAGATCGATCAGATGACAGGTCACATGCTCGGCCAAGAACGGCAACACCTTTCGGTAGGTAGCGCCGCTCAATGGCCACCCGTGAACGAAGAGCACGTCGGGCCCCGAACCGACGCGCCGGTAGGCAACCTCCCCAGTGGAGACCGGAAGATATGAATGAGGCTCAGCGCGAAAGAGTTCGACAGCGTCTGAGGCGGTAATCGTGTTCGTCATGAGGTCATGATCGCAAACTTCCCGTCGTACGGCGACGAACTGATGAGGTAGGTGCGCCAAGAACAACCGGGACATATGGTGACCGAATGGTCGACAAGCAACGTGAACAACTCGGCAGGGGCCTCTTCCCCGCCCTACTCAAGCACTGGCGTCATTCTCGAGGGTTGAGCCAACTCGATCTCGCTCTCGCCGCCGACGTGTCGTCGCGCCACATCAGCTTTCTCGAAACCGGCCGCTCAACCCCGAGCCCCGAAATGGTCCTGGTGCTCGGCAACACCCTCGGCGTGCCCTTGCGACATATCGACGAAATGCTTACCGCTGCGGGCCACGATGCCATCTACGACAGCGAAGATGAAGGTTTACCGGAGAGCGTGCAAATCGCTCTCGACCTGTTGGCTTCACATCATGAGCCCTACCCGCTGATCGCAATCGACAGGCTGTACAACGTCGTCACCACCAATAGCGGAGCCGACCTGCTGTTCGATGTGCTCTTCGCCGATAGCCCCGTCGACCGAAGCAATCTCGCGCGGCTTACGTTCGACCCAGAAGGGGCCCATCACTACATCGTGAACTTCGCCGAGGTCGGCCGCGATCTGCTGTGGCGGATCCAGCGTGAAATTCTCGCCTCCCCCGACGATGGCGACTTGCGAGACCTGCTCGATGAACTCCTCGCTATGCCCACCGTTGGCAGCGAATGGCGAGAGGTCGACCTCTCAGCACCGTCGGAACCCACCCTCGTCGTACACGTCAAGAAAGACGACGTCGAAGCGCGCTTCATCTCCACCGCAACCACCTTCGCCGCACCACAGAACTCCCGGGTCGACGGCCTCTACATCGAGACGTGGTTTCCAGCCGACGAACCAACCCGTCAGCTTTTCGAACTCTTTACCGGGGCTGCTTAGTTTCCGGGGCTGCTTAGTTTCCGGGGCTGCTTAGCTCGCGGCATTCGTTGGCTTATCTTCCTTCAACACGATGACTTGGTGGTCGTACGGGATCTCGATCCCCTCGGCGTCGAAGGCCTTCTTGATCTCCGCTCGAACCTTGCGGGCAACAGCGAACTGCTCCGATGGTTCGGTCTTGACCCGAGCTCGAATCACCACAGCACTCGCGGCCAACTCTTCGACCCCAAGAACCTCAGGCTCATCGATGATCGTTGCGTGCGGTGCACCGTGGTGCCAGATCTCCTCGAGGACTCGCTTGATCACCGCTGATGCATGATCGATATCGGCGTCATAGGAGATGCTGATGTCGAACACCGACCGCGCCCACACCTGTGAATAGTTGCCGACCCGCTGGATTTCGCCGTTCGGAATTGTCCATAACACACCCTCGAGGTCGCGCAACTGCGTGGTGCGGAACCCGACCTCGATGACCTCGCCGGTTGCGAACGACACGTCGATGATGTCGCCCACGCCGTACTGGTCTTCGATCACCACGAAGATTCCGGCGAGGAAGTCCCTGACGATCGATTGCGCACCGAAACCGATCGCAATGCCAGCAATACCGGCACTGGCGATAAGTGGACCGAGAGAAATGCCGACCTCGCCCAAGATGATGAACACCGCAATCGTCCAGATCACGATCGACACCAAGCTCTCGAGCAGCTTGCCGAGGGTGACCGCCCGTTGCCGAGACCGATCGTTGGAGTCCCCAGCCTGGGTGATCAAATTTACGCGTCGGCGAAGAGACCCAACCTCGAGTTCTTCTGCAGCACGGCCAGTAGTGCTTCGCTCGGCAACGCCCGCAGCGAAGCGACGTACAACGCGCCGCAGCACGCGCACGATGACCCATGTCAAAAACAGCACGAACAAGATGCGCAACGGCCGACCGATAAACCAATCGGCGAGGACTGCCCACACCTCACTACCTGTCTGATCGAACACCCACTCACAAATGAAGCTCGCGCCGTCCCCACACCCTTCGGCCAGCGCGTCGGTGACGACGTCCTGAGCCAGAAACTCCTGAGCGAGAATTATCTCGTGGTCGTCCACTAGCTCCGCCGCACCTCGGACCACGGAATCTCCTTGTCGACCCGAGGCTCGCCCGGAAGGCCAAGGACTTGTTCGCCCAGAATGTTGCGCATGATCTCCGATGTACCGCCCTCGATACTGTTGGCACGGGCCCGAAGAAACGCATACCGAGGTCCACTACCCGCACCCGACACATCGAGCGTCTCGGGAGCCCGATAGGTGAAGTCGTAGTCGACCTGGCCGGCCAAGCCCAACAGATCGACCGTCACCTCGTAAACCTCTTTGTTCAACTCGGCAAACATCGTCTTTGCCACCGAACCCTCGGGGCCGGGGTTTCCAACCTTGCGGTTCTGCGATGCGCGCATATTGGTGAGGCGAAGCGCTTCGGCCTTCGTCCACAGCTTCATCACCGTGTCTCGCCGAACTGGAGTCTGTGACTCGGCGGGCAACTTGTTCCACACCTCGACGAGGTCACCAATGGAACCGCCGCCGCGCTTTGGCGTTCCGCCGCCGATCGCCGTTCGTTCGTTCATCAGAGTCGTAAGCGAAGCACGCCACCCCTCGCCAACATCGCCAATGCGGTAATCGTCAGGGATGGCAACATCGGTGAGATACACCTCGTTGAACTCGGCCTCACCGGTGATCTGACGCAGCGGTCGCACATCGACACCCTCGCTTCGCATATCGACTGCGAAGTAGGTCATGCCCTTGTGCTTTGGAAGCGACGGATCGGTTCGAACCACCAACATGCCGAAATCGGCCAAATGGGCGAGCGTGTTCCACACCTTCTGGCCGTTCACAATCCACTCATCGCCATCGCGCATGGCCTTTGCGGCCAAGCCAGCGAAATCAGAACCAGCCCCTGGCTCGGAGAACAGCTGGCACCACTTCTCCTCACCGGTGAACATCGGGCGGAGGAAGCGGTCCTTCACCTCTTCAGAACCGTGAGCCTCGATAGTTGGACCAGCGAGATGGCGAAAGAACGAGGTCGGATCTTCGGGTTCGCGACCAGCCTCGACCAACCGCTTCTCGATATGACGCTGCAACGACGGAGCTAACCCCATACCGCCACGACCGACGGGGAAATGGATGATGCCCAAACCAGCGTCGTATTGGTGGCCACGGAACTCCGCAGTTGCCATGCTGGTCGGATCGTGTTGGGCCAGCAGCGCATCAATAGCTGCGTCGACCTGTTCGAGTGCGTTCTCCATGCAGGCACCGTAGTCAACCCACCCCAACCCCGGCGAGCTGTGCGCTGTGCTGCGCAGCATCCGCTGAGAGCAGCGCTGGTAAGACTACGATAAGACCGCCGGAGGGGCTGCAAGTGGGCTTTGTCGAAAGCCGTACATCAATGACCGCAAACTCCTCCACCCCGATTCCTCTGCACTCGCAGAAGAACCCGTTTGCATCCGGGGAGGACCTGACGCTCGTCACCGTCATTGACCAGCTCAACTACGTGACCGAGCGCCTGGCGTTCATCGAAGAACAGATCGCTAACGGCACCCTGATCATCAACCAACAACCAACCGGTCACCTGCGTCTCACCAACGATGTCGAAGCTCCCCAGCCAGCGCGCACGGGAAGCCAATCCGGCTGGCAACCAACCCGCTAGCAAGAGTCTGTCACGGCCGATCGGCCGAGACCGAGTTGTCGAAACCTATCGATCAGGCAGAGTCTGGGTCGTCGTCGACGACCTCTTCACCAACGTCGATCGCGTCGACCTCGCTCTGAAGGTCTTCGAGATCTTCAAGCGCTTCTGTACGAAGCCGATCAAACTCGGCGAAATCGGGAAGGGCCTCTTCAGCTTCAGTGAACTGATCGAAGATGTCTTCTAGACGGGACGAGAACTCCTCGGGCAAACGCTCGAGATCGAGACTGCCCGATGGCCCCTCAGGTGGGGCGTCCTCTGGGTCGATCTCGATCTCCTGGTTGCCGACCAAAGCCATCGCCTCTTCACGCGTGATGTTGAACAGCTCCGACAAGGCAGCCTCGTAGGTGGAGCCGAACCCGAGACGCTGCTCTTGGACCACCGCAACGAACTGCACCTGCGGTTCAGTGACCGTATTGGGTGTTTCTGCCGCGCGCTCACCACGCACATAGAACGGACGCACGTACACGACCGAATCTTCGACGAGCAGCGGCGTCAGGTTTCCGGAGAGGAACTCAGAACCATCACGGCCCAGCTCAGTTCGTTCCTCGGAGATCTCCGGATCGGAGTTGAGCAGCTCGTCGGTTTGCACCGGCCCTCGAGCCGACACATTGCTACCGGAACTCAACACGTATTGGCGAAGCTCGGGAACTCCACGCTCATCAACACGTCCAATGAAGTAGGCGTTGAGCTCGGGAAGGCTGAGCGGCACGAACGTTCGCGAGACCACGAAGCTCACCTCGTCTTCGTCGGGAAGCTGGGTGAGTTGGTAGTACGGATCGGCCGGACGGTTCGCCGACAGGGTAGGTGCGCCGGTAACCGGGTCATTGACCGCAATAATGCCGCCCTCGATGCCCGAGTCGCCCGGGTTCGACGCAATAGCCCAGCTGAGGTCGCCGGTGAAGAACTCGTTCACGTCGTCGAGTTGGTAACGGCCCCACATGGCGGTCTGCACCTTGAAGAGATCTTCTGGGAAACGCAGGTGATCGATAAGTTCCTGGGGCATCTCGGATGCATCGCTGAAGATTTCTGGGAACTCTTGGCGATACGCACGAAGCAACGGATCTTCGGTGTCGACCACGTAGTAGGCAACGGTTCCGTCGAAACCGTCGACGACGACCTTGACCGAGTTGCGGACGTAATTGAAGTTGCGGAAGAGATCGGCGTCGGGGTCGATAGTTCCGACGTCTGCGAACTCGGAGTACGGCAACTGATCTGAGGTTGTGTACGCATCGATGACGTACGAGATACCACCGTTGAGAATGATCGGGTACGGGTTCGAGTCGTACTGCAAGAACGGTGCGATCCGGCGGGCACGATCGGTCACGTCTCGTTCGAATAGGACCTCGGTGTCCTCGGTGATAATTCCCGAAATGAGTGGCTCGAGAGCGCCGAATCGGAAGGCAAATGCGAACCGGTTGAACAGGCTCGACATCGGTACGCCGCCCTCGCCGTCGTAGGCAAAGCCAGGGGTGAAGTCGGATTCGACTTCGGTCGTGCCGGTCACTGCGTAGGTGTCGACACCCTCGCCGAAGTAGATCTGCGGTTGGTCGATGAGCACGGTGTCTTCGAGTTCGTTCTCGATCGGTGCGTCACCAATGAGGAACAGCGGCTCGCCGTTACTGCTGAACTCGTTAGCCGGGGCGAGCACGAAGCCGTACCCGTGGGTTCGGTTCGCGTGGCGAACCTGCCAAGACACGTTCGGATCGATCGCGATCTCTCGGGCGCCCACAACGACTGGTCGGAGTTCGCCATCGACTTCATACCGATCGAGATCGACCTTGCCGTCGAAATCGTCGTAGATAGGAAGGTCCTGCTGGTTACGGGTGAATGAGTCGTCGATGATGCGGGGATCGAGCAGATTCGCATTTGCGAACGCTCCTGGGTTGGACAGAACCTGCTCGCGTGTCAGGAGATCGTCGCCGAACTCAAAGTCGCCGTTGATGACGTTGTCGAGGCCGATACCCACCCGAGTAGCGGCAATGTTCCGCTCGATGAACTCGCGCTCACGAGTCAACTCGTCGGGCGATACTTGGAACTGCTGAATGACCGCTGGATACACGCCGCCAGCGAGGATCGAGATGAGTGCCCAAAGGCCAACGGCCACCGACGGCCACGCCCAGCCACGACGCCAGATGTTGGCGACGAGGAGCACGACAGAGAACAGCGAAATCAAGAGCAACAGTTGGATAGCGGGGAGTTGCGCATTGAGGTCGGTAAAGAACGCTCCGCGGCGGAACCCTTGGGTCGAGGTGAGCAGCTCAAAGCGTTGCAGGTAGAGGTCGGCGGCCTTGAGCAGAGCGAGGATCGCAAGGATGACCGAGATATGCGCCTTGACCTGCGGGGTCGAGCGCCGATCGACGGTCTGGATACGGATGCCGCCGTTGATGTAATGCCAGATCCCGGTAATGATGCCGATGATGATGAAGGCCGCGAAGAACCAGTTGACGACAAAGGTCAAGAACGGCAGTCGGAAGATATAGAACGACAGGTCCCGGCCAAAGATGGGGTCGACTGTGCCGAAGTCGATCTGGTTGTTGAAAAGAATCCAATCGTTCCATTCGGCTGCAGCACCAGCACCTGCGACGAGGGCGAAGAAGCCGGCGATCGCAAAGCGGATAAGGCCATTTCGTCTGCCGACGGTCTCGTGCCAACGAACGAGGAGCTCTTCTTCAGGACCCGGCGGCCTGAGCGCGGGCGCGATTCGATCGGCGATCACCAGGTTCACCCATGCGAGGACGAAGAAGATCGCGACAAACACCACCGACAAGAGAATCTGCGCTGTAAGGATGCCCGACCACACCGAGACCCGACCAATGTCGTCGAACCACAGGAAGTCGGTATACAGCGTGAGCAGCCCGCGGAAAGACGCGAGCAATACCAGGATGACCAGGAGGAGGACGACAGCGAAGACGCGGCCGCGGCCTTGGCGCGGAACGCCCGTCTCTTCTTCGGTTGCGTTAGCCATGAAGTTCCTAGGCTAACGCTGATACGCCGCGAGTCTTAGGCAGCACCGGCGAAATTGCGGCGTTGACCGAAATTGATACGTGCTACGGCCAGAAACGACAAAGTTCGATCCGTCAATCGATGGGTCAAACAGCCGCTCAGCTCGTGACGAGCATGCTTTCCGATACCGCCTCAGCAGTCTCGCTAATCAGCTGTGTCTTGATGCCTCGGTAGATGCTGCGAAGCGAGGTCAGCGCAGTATCTGCGTCACCGTCAGCATCGTCGAGTGAACCACCAACCCGGCGTCGAATCGTTTCGACCAACTCATCGATTGCCTTGTGCGCACCAGAGCTTGCACGTTCTGGGTCATCGAGTTGGTCGAGAACTTCGTTCCAGTAGCCAGATCGATGATCGGCCATGCTGAACAACACGCCTTCGAGGTCGGGCATGACCTCGGCGTGCTTGATCGTCGACATCACTCGGCTCTGTTCGTCGGCAAGGACTCGCTTCAGCCGGCGGCTGAGCGCAACGGAATCGACAGCGGACTCGACAGCCTCAGATCCAACCGACGCTGCGGCTGCCGTGTCGAGCATCGTGACCTTGGACCGAGCGGCCTTCTTCTTTGAAGCCGCTCCCCCGCTCGGAGCCTTCTTCCCGGTGGACTTCTTCGGAGCGGGTGCCTCGTTCGAGTCACGCAAGGACGCAAACAAACGATCGACCGAATTTTCGTTTTCCCCAGACTCGTCGTTCATAGCCGCCGCCTTTTGACCATTCGTCGTCCGACGATTCGCAGGATGAGAACCGGTATCGACATCGGCCCGAGCGCTATCGAGAGCGACGACATTGTCCGAGTTACCGTCTCCAGTGCCCTGATCTGGCGATTCGACGGTTGTCTTCTCGCCGTCTTCGACCGCGACCTCTTCTGCGTGAACTTCCGCTTGAACTTCTGCGTCAGGGGTTTCTACGGCTTCGTCAGATGCAGCATCGGCCGCAGGTGCTTCTGCGGTCTCGTTTGCATCTTCGACGCCCGCGGTGTTCGCCGACGTCGAAGTTGGTAGGGCTGGCGAACGAACCACCGGCACGTCGCCGGTATTGAGCAGTCCAACCATGCGAGCGGCTTCGAGTTCGGCCTCGAGCTCCTCGATCGAACCATCTGTTATCGAATGACCCGCCGCGTTGGCCGCAGCGCGAGCTTCAGACATCGAGATGGAGAGCTCTGCTGTGACTTCATCGAGCGCTCGGCGCACCGTCTCGTGAGATTGCAGCAGGCGTTCACGGCCAGCACGGAGCTGCTCGATCTGTCGCTTTGCTGCGCCTCGCCGGCGCAGAAGGTCGCCAAGAATCTGGCGACGAGCGACCTCGGCCTCACGAATGATGGCGGCTGCTTCGGCATCGATCGATTCCCGATCGAAACCATTCTCCGAACGAGCAACCTCAATATCGGCATGGGCTGAAGTGAGGATCATCTCCGCTGATGTCTCAGCCTCGAGGGTCCTTGCATTGGCCTCCTCGAGCGCCTTTGTGCGAATGCGTTGCGCTTCGCCATCGGCCTCCTCGGACCGCTCGGCGTAGAGCTTCTCGGCCTGGGCACGGATTTGTCGAGCATCAGCATCGGCCTCAGCAATTCGCTCTTCTGCAGCGACGCGAGCGTCGGCCAACAGACGAGCAGCTTCAACACCAATGCGATCGACAAGCTCGTCATCGGAAAGCTCGAGCGGACTCTGCGCTGCATCCTTTGCTGCCTGCTTGGCCGCGTCGACTTGAACCGTGAGTGCGTCGACCTTCGCACCGAGAATGCCCACCTCGTCTTGGAGGCCGGTCACGGTTGCGGCAGCGACCTTTAAATGCGCATCGACAGCTGCTGGGTCGTAGCCACGGCGTTTGTTCTCGAACGAAACTTTGGCGATTTCTTCGGGTGAGAGAGCATCTGATCCGGTCATCGCCACCCACAGTAGGCGATGGCTCGCTCAGATATGACCCTTTACGTTACAAGCTGCCATCGGTCGGAAGTTCGCCCGCATTTCCGCCGAACTCGGCAATGAGTTCAAGAGCTTCGGCCAGGGTAGAAACACCCTCGATCCTCAAGCCTTCGCTCACCGCTGCTTGTGCCTCTTCGAGGTTCCCCTCGGGCACGATGAAGATGTCGGCGTCATCGTCGAGAGCGGCAAACGACTTCTGGTGAAGTCCGCCGACACGGCCAACGTTGCCGTTCCGGTCGATCGACCCGGTGACCACAATGTTTGCCCCACCAGCGAGATCGCCCTCGGTGAGGACGTCGAGAACGGTGAGGCTGAACGCAAGTCCGGCCGATGGGCCGCCGACATTCTCTGTGGTGAAGCCGACGTCGAAAGGAAGGTCGGCATCTCGAAACTGTGTATCGGCGGCGAGCACGCCTGCACGCTCAAGCGCTCGCACACCGAGGGTCAACTCGACGGTGACCGACTCGCCCGCCCGAGAAACCTCGACTTCGACCGTCTCTCCGGCCCGACGGTCGCTGAGCGCCGGGATCAGTTCTTCAAATGAGGTGATAGCAGCACCTTCGAAACCAATGATTCGATCGCCTGCTTCGAGGATGCCGACCGAAGCACCGCCCTCGATTACCTCGCCAATGAACGCGCCATTGCCTTCGCCGTCGGGGTCTTGAGCAGCTGCGATTCCGATGAAGCCTCGCGTGTCATTGGTGATTTCAACCTCGATCGTGCGAGGTTCGGTTCCCGGTCGGGCGGCGACGATTTCGACGGTGCCCGCATCGAGCGTGGTGAGGAAGTCAAAGAGTTGCCCCACCTCGGTGATCTCTTCGCCATCGACCGAAGAGATCACATCGTTGCGAGCCAGGAGACCGTCGAGGCTTCCGCCTTCGACGACATCGATGATGACCGCGCCAGCGGGGACGGCTGTCTCGTATCCGAGTTCGTTGAGCGCCGAGGCCACTGCGTTGCTCTGCGAGGTAAGCATCAGCAACGTGTTCTCTTCTCGCTGCTCGTCGATTGTCTGGTCGCCCAAAACCTCGTCTTCGTGGAAGATGAAATCAGAGTCTCGCAGTGAAGAGATCACCCACGTAATCGGCGTGAGGCGGCGCTGGGTCACGGTCACGAAAGAGACTTCGCCCTCGCTCGTGAACGCCTCGGTCCCGTCCACCGTCACAAATTCCTCGGTCTCGAACGTGTTACCGGGCTCGATCGAGAAGTAATTCACCTCGATCGACGAGGCTGCGATTGCGGCGATGAGGCCCGCGAAGAAGCAAAGACCAATGAATTTGCGACCAAGCCGCGGACGACGTTGAGGATCCGGTGCACCTCGATAGTCGATCCCATCGGCTACGGTGGGCGCTTCGACCGCATCGCTCATTCTGCAGTTCCTCGTTTCGGGGGGATTTCAAAGATCTTGCGACTTCTCAAGATCTTGACGGTGTGGACGACTTTTGATGATGGGAGGCCGGTACGGTTTCTCGACACAGCCCTAGGTAGAGGATCGTAGGTTCACGTGACAAGTATTGCACCACGTTCAGACAACCCATCGTCGCACAGACAACTTCCCATCGAGCCAAAACCAGAGCGAAGTTTCCTACAAAAGTTAGGAGTTGGTTTTCAAGCACCCGCTCAGGCTGAGTACGGATCCGACGCCTATCCATCGGTACTGCGACGGATTACCTCGGTATTCTTCCTACTGGCGTTGCTTGTATTTCTGGGTGTTCTCGTCGCTGGATCGTTCGGCGCTGTGCTCCTCGTCGTCGGATTTCTCCTCGAACAGGCAATCAGCAGCTAATACCCAAATAGTTGGGCCGGCCAGCCCCTAGGTTGGGTTACGGCGGCCTCTAGCGGCCGAACAAACCGCGGTTCGAACCCGGGTCGGTCGCGCTACCGAGGTCATCGATGACGTTGTCGGCGCCACTCCCTGAGCCGCCGTCGAGGCTGTCGACGAACTTGCTGAACAAGCCCGGCTTCTTTCCTTCAGCAGCACCGGCGCCAGTCGAGGTGAGGTCGATGTCGGGATCTGGCGCGTCTAAGGTTGGCATGCCCGCATCGGCGTCTGGAACATTGGGAAGGTCGGGGTTGGGCATCGAAGCATCGACGTCAGGAAGGCCGGTCTGTACGTTGGGGAGGTCGGCATCAGGAACGTTTGGCATGCCAGCATCGACATCTGGAAGACCAGGGTCGGGAGTGTCGAGCTGGTCGAACGTGCCGAGGTCTCCGCCGACTTCCTGACCTCCGGTGTTTGCGAGTTCGTAGTCGTCGACCTCTGCAACTTCGGCTCCGTATCCATCTGCGCCGTAGCGCTTGTACTCGCTGGTCTCGCCTGTGGCGAACGGGGACCCTCCCGCCACGGCGTCGCCAGCCACTGCACCGCCAGCCACTGCACCGCCGGCCATGGTTGTTGTGCTGCCGGCAACGGCTGTTGTGCCGACTACCTCGGCGCTTGCGTCGTCGACGACCTGAATCCGGAAGTACGGCTGGAAGTCGTAGCGGATCTCGTGCGTCTCAAAGATGCGCGGTCGTTCGATTGCGTAATCGTTCTTCAGACGCTCGGCGGTTGCGACCGCTGCATCGAGGGAATTGAACGAATCGACCGCTGACGATCCGTCTTCGCGCTCATATACGACCTGGTACGACATGTTGTTCTCCACTGGGTTCTGGCTCACCGGTTCCATATTTGGACTAGTCCTCTTTGCCCTTACTACGACACGGATGCATTCCTACACTGGCTCCATGGGTACCACTCACTGCGGATTGATCAAAACCGAGCGATGACGGTACGACATCAGCTCATTGTCTCTGAGGCAAACGGTGACGTACCCGCCATCCTGAAGGCTCAACGAGGGCCAGATGCACACTCGCGTGCCCTCGCACTGGGCTGTTTGCAGCGCCTTGAGGCCTTGGAAGACGAGATTTTGATTGGCGCGCTCTCCGATGAAGATCGTGATGTCCGTATCCGTGCGGTCGAATTGGCTTTCGACCGGCAGCACATCTCGCTCATCGATGGGTTGTCCGATGGGGACGACCTTGTTGTTGAAACAACCTGTTGGGCGCTCGGCGAGCGGGAAGCCCCAAAGACCGAGACCATCGAAGCGCTCATTGCTACCGCCACCGAGCACGACGTGTCGATTTGTCGAGAGGCAGCAATCGCTGCTCTTGGAGCGATCGGTCACATGGATGGACTTCCAGCGATTCTGGCCGGGATGCAAGACCGGGCACCGGTTCGCCGACGGGCAGTGCTTGCGTTGGCACCGTTCGATACCCCTGAGGTCACCAATGCGCTCGAAGCTGCGCTCACCGATCGCGATCGTCAGGTACGTCAGGCCGCCGAAGATTTGATGTAACCGCCCCGGCGAGGAATGTGCCCGCCCCGGCGAGGGATGTTGCAGCCCCGGC
>CAZBTI010000015.1:21352-38441 GCA_964494395.1 uncultured Acidimicrobiales bacterium
GCCCCGGCGAGGGATGTTGCAGCCCCGGCTAGGACGCCTTGCTGAATTGCTCCATGAAGAGGCCGTAGTAGAAGCCCTGTTTGTCGAGAAGCTCGTCATGAGTACCGATTTCTTGGATTTCCCCGTTGTCGAGGGCGATGATCTTGTCGGCATCTCGCACGGTCGAGAGGCGGTGGGCAATCACAAACGACGTGCGGTCTTCCATCAGTCGGCGCATCGCCACCTGGATATCGCGCTCGGTTCTGGTGTCTACCGATGAGGTGGCCTCATCGAGAATGAGCACATCTGGCCTGGCCACGATTGCCCGGGCGATGGTGATCAACTGGCGTTGGCCTTGCGACAGGTTGTTACCGCCTTCGGCGAGCACGGTGTCGTAGCCGTTGGGGAGGCGACTGATGAATCGATGTGCGTTCGCATCTTTGGCGGCTTGAATGCTCTCCTCGTCGGTGGCGTCGGTGCGTCCGTATTTGAGGTTGTACATGACCGACTCGCTGAAGAGGAACGGCGTTTGCAAGACCACTGCAGCCCGGAGGCGAAGGTCGTCGACGGCGAGGGTCACCAGCGGTTGGTCGTCGAGTCGAATCTCGCCGTCGTCGATCTCGTAGAAGCGTCCAATGAGGTTGATGATGGTCGACTTGCCCGCGCCTGTCGGTCCAATGAGACCGATCATCTGACCTGGGGTGGCGTGGAACGAGTTGTCGAACAGGATCTGCTTGCCGGCCTCATACGAGAAGTCGACGTCGTCAAACACCACGTCGCCTTCGGCGTGCTCGATCGGGGCGGCGTCAGCTCCGTCGACGATCGATGGTTGTTCGTCGAGGAGTTCAAAGACTCGATTCGCTCCTGCAGCAGCTTGGATTGCCTGGTTCATCGACCTCGAGATCTGACCGATTGGTTGGGCGAACTGTTGGGAGTAGCCAAGGAACGACACGACCGACCCGACTGTCGTTGCGCCGCGAACGACGCGAATACCGCCGACGAGAGCCACCCCAGCAACGTTTGAGTTGGAGACGAGCCGTACCAACGGCATGACGCTGAAGGTCAAGAAGGTAGCTGTTCGATCGGCGTCTCGAGCTCGCTCCGAGAGCGTTTCAAGTTCGGCCAGTGACGGTCGAGCCTGGCCGTACGCCTGCAACGTCTTTTGGCCGGTCACGCTCTCTTCGAGGAAGCCGTTGATCTCCCCCACCGATGCTTGCAGCGACGAGAAGTTTCGACCGGCGCGCTTGGCCACTTGGGTCATGAGGAATACCGATACGGGTGCGAGCAAGATCACGACGATCGCGAGCGGAATGTCGATCGCGAACATGATGATCGTGACCGCGACCAACTGGATAACCGACGACGCAATGCCAAAGAGCGACGACGAGAGGAACGTATTGATCACCTCCGTGTCCGACGTGATGCGACTCATGAGCTCGCCCGTCGATCGGCTTTGATGGAATCCGAGCGACAGGGTCTGCATCTTTTCGAACAGTTCCTCTCGGATTACCCGCATTGCGTGCTGGGCAGCGATAGCGATGAGGTTCGCTGCAATCCAGCGCAATAGCCAGGTGGTGAGCGCGAGCACGATGATGAGCATTGCCTGGCCGGCAATACCGTCGGTATTGCCTTCGGCGAGGTCGTTCACTGCGCGCCCGAACAACAGCGGCTGCACGGACTGGGCAACGAGCGCAACGAGCAGCAGCAGACCCGACGCCGAGGCGATGACAGGACGCAGAAATAGGTATCGAGCGAGCCGACGAAGCGTGGTGATTGCGCCTGCGGTAGAGGGCTTACCACTCATGTGTTCACACCGCCTTGGGCGAGGAGGCCTTCAATCTCGTCGAGCGGACCGAGCTGGCTTTCAACGATTTCGCGATACGCCGCACTCGTTTCGAGCAACTCGGCGTGGTTGCCATTTCCGATCAGTCGGCCTTCGTCGAGAAGCAGAATGCGGTCGGCGCTCAGCGCAGCAGTGACTCGCTGGACGACCATCAGGACTGTCGTGTCGCCATAGCGTTCTGCCAGGTTCGACATAATCCGAGCCTCGGTGGCGACGTCCACTGCCGACGTGGTGTCGTCGAGGATCAGAACCCTTGGCTCAGCGACGAGCGCTCGAGCCAGAGCAATGCGCTGGCGCTGCCCTCCCGACAGGTTGTTCCCTCGTTCGGTCGCGTTGGCATCGAAACCATCGTCCAGCGCAGTGATGAATAACAGCGCATCGGCCGACTCTGCGGCCTTCGCGATTTGCTCGTCCGATGCCGAGGCGTTTCCCATGGCGATGTTCCGCCCGATCGATCCGGTAAAGACATTGGCCTGCTGCAATGCCACCGCCACGTTCGAGCGAATGTCATCGAGTGCGAGCTCTCTGACGTCGTGGCCATCGATTCGCACCGCGCCCGAGGTGACATCGTAGAAACGAGGAATGCAGCTGATGAGCGAGGTCTTGCCCGAACCGGTCGCCCCGAGAATCACGACGGTCTCGCCCGGTTCGATCACGAACGAGACGCCGTCGAGAACGATTGGAGACTGAGCCACCTCACCATCTGCGGTTTTCGTCGAGTAGCGCAGCGTTACGTCGTCGAATTCGATGCGTCCTTGCACCGATGCAAGCATCGTTGGGTTATCGGCTTCGCCAACCTCTGGCTCGGCGTCGACGACCTCGAGTAGACGTCCCATCGAACCCGCCATGCGGCCGATTTCGGGAAGGACAAAGCCCAAGAACGCAATGGGGAGCATCGCGGTCAGCAGATAGTTGAAGAACGTTGCAAGCTCGCCGGGCGTCAGGAACTCGTCTCCCCCATTTCCGGTGAGGAGCAAGGCGCCGGCCACCGCCAAAAACAGCAGCGTCATGAAGCTTGGCTCCATGATTGCAATGCGGCGAGCGGGACGAAGCGCCGCGTCGTACAGGTCGTCGTTTCGCGACTTGTACCGCTCGACCTCGAGAGGTTGACGAACGAAGTTCTTCACCACCTGCACTCCAGTCAGGTTCTCCTGGAGGACCGTGTTGAGGCCGTCGAGGCGTTGCTGCTGGTTTCGATACAGCGGGCTCAGGCCCGGCACGATCGAAAAAATGATCATCGACATAACACCGATGACCGCCAGTGTGGGAAGTAAGAGCTGTGGGGTCTCGAAGGCGATCAACCCGACCGCTCCGACGAGCATGACCGGCGCTCGGATCAGCATCGATGCACCAATGATCGAACCAGAGCGCACGACCGAAACGTCCGAGGTCAACCTGACCAACAACGCGCCGGTCTTGAACCGGTCGAGGTCGCCGAAGGACAGACCGGTGACACGCTCGTAGCCAGCCATGCGATATTCGTGCGCAGCCTGGGTACTAACGCCCGAGGTCAAGCGAGATGCGGCAATACCGAAGATGAGCGATCCGAGGCTGAAGACGAGCATGAGGATCGAAATCTCGATGATGGCTGACACGTCTTCGTTACGGATGCCGTCATCGATAATCCGTTGAATTTGCTGAGGAATCAGCAGCTCCAAGGTGACCGAAATGACGAGGCAGACCTGGCTCAATGCGAGCAGTCGCCTCTGGTCGGGTGGAAGCCGTTGAACAAAGGTAGTGATTGCTTCCCAAGAACCCATTGTGGTCACGTTATCGAACAGGGGTGAACCCCCGACCCGCCGTATGGCAATCGCCGCCGCGAAGGCCCGAAAACCTGCCATGCTTAGACGAGCACGAATACCGAGGGGAATCGTCGCCGTGACATTGCCCAGCATTTCGGGTTACACGCTTATCGAATCGTTGGGAGCTGGTGGTTTCGCGTCCGTCTACCTCGCGTCCAAAGACGACACCGGCGCCCGGTTCGCCATCAAGGTTCTCCACGCGCACTCGAGCGAGCAAAGCGACCTTCGCCGGTTCGAACGCGAACGCACCACCATGCGGGCCTTCAACGGACACCCCAACATCGTCGGCGTTTTCGACAACGGCGAGACCGACGGCGGCGAGCAATACATGGTCCTCGAATATGTCGACGGCGGCACGATTCGCGATCGATTGCGGGCCCAAGGTGCCGTCCACTGGACCGACGTTCTTCGCATCTCCGTGCAACTCTGTTCAGCACTCGACGTGGCACACCGGAGCGGTGTCCTGCACCGCGATGTGAAGCCCGCCAACGTGTTGCTCTCCGAAGACAACGCGAAGTTGAGCGACTTTGGCATTGCCCGCCTGATCGGGCAGAGCCAAGTAACTGCTGCACAGTCGATCATCGGCACGCTTGCGTATACCCCGCCCGAGATCTTTCACAACAGCGGGTTCGACGGCCGCGGAGATATCTACCAACTGGGCATCACCATGTACGAGATGCTCCTTGGACGTGCGCCATTCACCTCGGCTGCGGCCGACAACAAGGCCATGATCATCCGTCGGATTATCGACATCCCAGCGCCCTCGCTTGCGCCATTCGATATCCCCCAACCCCTCAGCGACCTGCTCGACGAGGTTCTGGCCAAGGACCCGGCAGACCGTCCGCAGAGCGCAGCTGGATTCGGCGAACGACTCAACGCAATCGAGCGCGAACTCGGCCAGACCGCAACACCGATGTACCGGGAACCTGCGCTCCCCGGATCTGCTGACACCGGCCCTGGGCCCGGAGGCACCGAGACGATCCAAGCCCCGACCGAAGCCCTCGACATGGAGGCCCACCTCAACCCCGACCCAACGATCGATGTTGGCGCAGGACTCGACCCAACAATCGATGTAGGCCCAGCTTCCGACGCTCCGGAGTGGCCAGCAGCAGCCGGATCGACAACAGCTGCGGGAAGCGTCGCCGCCGCCGGAGCGACAGCCGCGTTCGTGGGCACCGAACCCGACGTTCCCACTCCGCCGGTCGTGAAACCTCCCGATGACGTCAACATCACCGTCGCCGAACCCCGCCCAGAACACGCCACATCAATCCTGGCGAAACCCGACCTCGAACCCGCAGCCCCCCCTGGTTCAAAGTCGATTCCGACCAGAGCACCAGCCTCGCAAGGCCCCAGCACTGCCTCCCCCGCATCATCTGGAACGAACGCGAATCGGCCGACCGGTTCGACAGCGACAGCCACGCCCCCACCCGACGAATCGAGTCGCTCGAAGGCCCCGTGGGTCCTGTTCCTCATCGCACTGCTGCTCGTCGCCGGTGCCGGAGCAGCCTTTGCCCTGATCGATTCCGAGAACGGCGAGATCGACGAACTCGCCGATGACCCGGTCGATGAAACTGTTGTCGAAGATGTCGAAGCCGTTCCAGAACGGGTTCCCGAATTCGCACCCATAGCGACGAACGTCTTTGCCCAACCCCCCGGATCCGACGGGGTCGTCTTCAGCTCGGTTGCGAATAGCCAAGGACTCACCATTGTCGGCAGCGCCGGAGACGGCGAACGGGTCGACGAACAACGCTCCATCGTCTGGACGTTCGGCACCCAGGGTTTCGGCGTACAGCGCGACTTCGGCGACAGCGGCGTCCACCGCATGTGGGACATCGGCGTAATCGACGGCGAAACCTTCCTCGCCGTCGGCGACACTCCAGGCCGAGATGGCATTGCATGGACAGGCGACCGCGCTAGTGAGTTCACCGAGGTGAGCAACGCCGACTTCACCGGCATTGTCGATGACCTCCTCCGGGCATCTGTCGAAGACACGTCTCAACCGCGCACCTTCCTCGTCGGCGGAAGCCGCACCGACCTCGGCGTTGCCGTTCCGGGCTTGTGGGAGGTCACCGGAGCGCCCTCGTGGGACGACCCCACCTGGACTCAGATCGACCTTGGCACCGACGCCCCGGGTGTCATCAGCGATATCGCCGTCGAGGGTGACATTGCGGTTGCGGTTGGTTCAGAGACCGTCGATGGCGGCGAGGTCGGTACTGTTCGCATTCGACGTGGCGACACGTGGGCCGACCTCATCGCCCCGCAAACCAACACCCGATTCTGGGCCGTGGCGATCAACGGTGATGAAATCATCGCCGTCGGCGAACAGAACGTCGACACCATCCCCACGCCGATCGCCGTGATCTCCGACCCCACCGGAGTCGGCCTCATCCACCCTCTTCCACTCCGCACCGACGACGGGGTCGACACCGGACTCGTCCGAGACGTCGCCGTCCTCGACGACGGAACCGTGATTGCGGTGGGCAACGCCGATCGACGCCTCGACCCCAACGACGGCGAATCGCCAACCGACCGCGACGGCACGATCTGGCAGTTCTTGCCCGACGACGGAACCTGGACCACCCGGGCATCAGCAGACCTCGTGGTCGATGGCTTCACCGAACTCTGGGCGATCGACGAATTCGACGGAACGACCTACGTATTTGGCCGGACCGAAACAGAAGACGGCCGCCAACCAGCGGGGGCCTGGACGTTAGAATTGGGTTGACCCACCTCCGCTGACTCCGTCTCCGACGCACCGCCTCCGTGGCTCTGGAACGGCCCCCGGAGGGGAGGGCGGCTATGCGGTACGGCCGATTAGGGCCAAGAACCTGACTGCTGCGCTGGAGTCTGGCGGTGGGGTTACTGGGGGCGCAAAGACGTGGGAGTCTCGTAGCTCGTCGAGCATTGGGTACAAGAAGTCGAGCGCTGCTTCGCAAAGAGGTTCGGGAAGCTCGGCATCGACGCCGATGGTACGGGCCAAGTCCCATGTATGACCGAGCAAGTCGACCAGGCGGAACCGAGCAAACACGCTCCCCTGACGCTCGCCCGTCGGGTGCTGTACCAACTGCTCCATCGCTCCCGGAGCTCGGAACGCCTCGATTGCGGTGAGTGCAGTGCCGCGCCACGTCGCCACCGGATTCGGACCGAGGATCGACGTATCGATCACCATCGTCTCGGGTAACGGATCGCCGTTGAACAACATCTGCACCGACACATCACCCAACACGACATGGCTGATCAGCGCATTCACATCCCAGCCAGCGCACGGGGTTTCGAGCTCGAGGTGCTCATCGTCGACTTCCAAGAGAACGCGACCGAACCCGGCCATCGCCGCAATCGCGTCTTCGGCCGGATCGACTCCTAGCTCGGGTGCTTCTGCACCATCGCTATCGATCACTCCCACTCGATTGTCTCTCGCAATCTCATTCCCACTCGATTGTTCCAGGAGGCTTTGAGGTGATGTCGTAGGCGACTCGGTTTACGCCCGGCACCTCGTTGATGATGCGGTTCGACATTTTGTCGAGCAGGTCGTACGGCAAGCGGGCCCAATCGGCGGTCATTGCATCTTCCGACGTGACCGCACGGATGATGACCGCGTCGCCATACGTGCGCTCGTCGCCCATCACACCCACAGAGTTCACCCCCGGCAGCACAGCGAACGCCTGCCAGATCTCACGCTCAAGGCCGGCGTTGCGAATCTCTTCGCGCACGATGAAATCGGCCTCTTGAAGGACCGCAACCTTCTCGGGCGTGACATCGCCGATGATCCGAACGCCGAGGCCAGGTCCGGGGAACGGCTGGCGCCACACGATCTCGTCAGGCAAGCCCAGTTCGGTTCCAACCGTCCGCACCTCATCTTTAAAAAGCAGTCGAAGCGGCTCGACCAATTCGAACTCAATGTCGTCTGGCAGCCCACCGACGTTGTGGTGGCTCTTGATCTTCGCTGCGTCACTCGTACCCGACTCGATGACGTCGGGATAGAGCGTTCCCTGCACCAGATACTGCGCACCCACGACCTCGGCCTTGGCAGCTTCGAATACACGAATGAACTGCTCGCCGATCGTCTTGCGCTTGGCTTCGGGGTCGATAACCCCGTCGAGGTGCTCGAAGAAGCGGTCGGCCGCGCTGACGTGAATGAGTTCGATGCCTTGGGTTCGCTCGAACGTCTCGACGATCTGGTCGGATTCGCCCTTTCGCATCAGGCCGGTGTCGACATAGACACAGGCGAGACGATCGCCGACAGCCTTATGCACAAGCGCAGCGGCAACAGCCGAGTCGACGCCACCTGACAGCGCGCAAATCACGCGGCCCTCTGATCCGACCTGGTTCTGGATGAGTTCGACTTGGGTATCGATGACGCTCGCCATCGTCCACGTGCGCTCGGCACCACAGCCATTGGTCAAGAAGCGCTCGATCACGGTCTGGCCATGTTCGGTGTGCACGACCTCGGGGTGATACTGCACGCCATAGAGGCCACGCTCGGCGTGTTCGAATGCGGCGACCGGTGCGTCGGGGGTCGACGCCGTCACGGCAAAACCCTCGGGCATCTCGGTGATTGCATCGAAGTGACTCATCCACACCGTTTGCGTTCCCGGAGTGTCGGCGAGCATCTCTCCAGAATGAGACTTGACCGAGAGTTTGGTGCGTCCGTATTCGCCGCGTTCGTTTCGCCCAACGACGCCATCTTGTTGATGGGCGATCATTTGCGCGCCGTAGCAAATGCCGAGCACCGGAATGTCGAGGTCGTACACGGCTGGATCGATCATCGGGGCGCCATCGACGTGCACTGATTTCGGACCACCCGAGAAGATGATGCCGGTCGGGTTCTTCTCCCGCACCTCATCTGCGGTGATGGTGTGCGGAACGATCTCGGAATAGACGTTGGCTTCGCGAACCCGACGAGCGATGAGCTGCGCGTACTGGGCGCCGAAGTCGACGACGAGTACCGACTCTTCGGTTGGATCGGTCACGGTCATTTCTGGCTCACCAGAACCTCTGCTTTCTGAAAGTCTTTGAGATCGGTATATCCGCACATCGCCATCGATTGACGCAAACCGCCAGCGAGATTTACAGAGCCGTCGTCTGCGTGCGACGGGCCATGGATGATTTGCGCGAGAGAGCCAACGGGTTCGATCGGAATCCGGCCGCCTTGCGGGACCGTTGGATGCACGCTTTGAATGCCCCAATGCCAGCCGCGGCCGGGTGCCTCGGTGGCGGCCGCAAGCGGAGCGCCGAGCATGACTGCGTCGGCTCCACACACGATGGCCTTCGCAACGTCGCCAGCGTTGGCCATGGAACCATCGGCGATGATGTGGGTGTACACGCCGGTCTCGTCGAGGTGGCGAATGCGGGCGGCGCGGGCATCGGCCAACGCGGTGGCCTGCGGGCCACCGATGCCGAGCACCGAGCGAACCGTCGAGGCCCGACCGGTGCCCACGCCGACCAACACGCCGGCAGCGCCCGAACGCATGAGGTGCAGCGCATTGGAGTAGCTCGCACAGTCACCCACGATGACCGGCAGTTCGAGTCGGCGGATGAAGGTCTTGAGGTTGAGCGTGTCCGCCTCGATGGTCGACACATGCTCGGCCGAGATTACGGGCTGTTGAATGACCAGCAGACCGAGATCGGCCTTCAGGATCGTGTCGATGTGTGCCATCGTGCGAGCTGGGCTGATCGCGGCGCAACTGACCACTCCAGCGTCGTTGATCTGATTGATCCGTTCGACGATGAGTTCGGGAATGATCGGTGATTCGTACAGTTCTTGCATTGCCTGCATCGACGCGTGGTCGTCGAGTTGTGCGATCTGGGCGAGCACTTCATCGGCGTTCTCGTAGCGGGTCCACAACCCTTCGAGGTTGAGCACACCAACGCCGCCCTGCCGCCCGATCTCAATAGCGGTATCGGGGCTGACGACCGAGTCCATTGCGGACGCCATGAACGGCAGGTTGAAGCGATAGGCGTCGATCTCCCAGGTCAGGTCGATGTCTTCAGGGTCTCGGGTCCGCCGCGTTGGAACGATCGTGATGTCGTCGAAGCCGTAAGCACGGCGAGCAGTCTTGCCCTTGCCAATGTCCATTACTGCTACCTCTGCCCTCTCAACCCCTCCGGGAGGCCTTTTCCGTCGGTCAATCTAGTCGGTGCCGCTCCGGACCTACCTGTCGAGAACCGACTGTCGAGAACCAGTGATCCCCTCACGAGTGTGTTGCGGTCCGAATAGCCCATCTACAGCAGTCCTCCGCATCCGATCGAACAAGATGGACGTCCAACTTTCGGACTGCCAAAGCGCCGAAACGACAACGCCGCGCATCTCGTCTTCATCACCATGCCTTCACCATCGCCCACATCACCAGCACCCGCAAGGGCAGATTCAGCTGGCTCTGCAGGACCGCTGAACAAGGTGCTCGGATGGTTTCGACGCCTGTTGACTGCAGATTCGCTGCCGAGAACGCTCGTCCCGAGCATCCTGCTCGGCGTGGGCCTCACCATTACTCCGAACGCGCTGCTCCTCCACGGCAATCGATTCGACATTGCCGAGCAAGGTCCGTTCATCGTTGGATTCCTGGTTGCCGGAACGGTCGCAGGGCTGCTCGTATTGCTCCTCTCAAGGTTCATCGCTCCTCACGTTGCTGGCGGACTCGTCGGAGCGTTCGGGTACGGATTCTTCTCGTTGTCGTGGGTTCCCAATCACGTTGGAATCTTGACGCTCGTGTCCTTCTGGATCCTGACGGGCATGGTGTTTGCCACGATCACGATTTGGTTACTGAGCAACTCTCGAACAATGGTCACGATCGCTGGAGTGGCCATCACCGGCCTCACCGCCGTGCTGATCGGAACCTCGCTGGTAGCGACGGGCATTACCGAGGTCGATGGCTCGGCGAATGAGATTCCGACGGCCCTCGCATTTAGCGAAACTCCAGAAGTCCGTCCGAACGTGTACATCTTCGTGCTGGACGGATTCTCCAACCCCGACACCACGACAACGCAGTTCGCCGAACACGACATTGCGTTCGACATCGACGACTCGATCGACAACCTCGAAGGTCTCGGGTTTGAACGAGATGAGCACGCGACAAGCAACTACGGCCAGACGATCCTCTCCCTCCCGTCGACCTTCAATGGCGTTTACCACCACACCGCTGACGAACCGCTGACCCTAGCCGAGGTTGCGAATCGGGGAACCACTGCGATTCGCGGTGACAATGCGCTCGTCCATTCGCTCCGAGCGATCGGATACGAATTTTGGTACTCCGACTCAGACGTGTGGGCGCCGAGCAGTTGCGACCCGCAGTTGGCCGATCGTTGCTTGGGACAGACGAGCGGCAACGGCGAATCTACTAGAGCGGTTTGGGGCGACTCCCCCTTGCGTTGGCAACTCGGTCTCCAGTCGCTCACTGACCTCTCGAGCCCAACCTCCGTCGTGGAAGAGATCATCGAAGAACGCGCAGTTCGCACCTCCGAGTCGCCCTACTTTGCATTTGCACACATCATCAGCCCGCATCAGCCATACCGGTATGAACCCGATTGTTCGCTTCGTGCACAAGGATCCCCCGGTACCAGGCTCACCTATGGATTCCGCCCAGAATTCAGGCCGCTCTACGCGGAGCAGGCTGCGTGCCTTGGACAAGACCTCGTATCGGCAATGGATCGGTTGATCGAAATCGACCCAACAGCCCTCATCTTCATTCAAGCCGATCACGGCTCAGAGTTCGAAGCCATTCGCAACACCGCGGATTGGCCCCTCGCCATGGCACAGGAGCGACTGAGCATCTTCCGTGCCACCTACCTGCCTCAGGAATGTCGGTCCTCCGACATCGCTGCCGAGTCGGTGATCAACACTGCGCCCGTAATCGTCGGATGCCTCACGGGCGAAAGCCCAACATTGCTCGAACCCCGCTACTTCTTCACCGAGTTAGAGGCAACCGAGGGTAGGACCAACGAGGGGTTCGATCTCTTCGATACCGCAGCGAATTCAGGCGAGTAAGCGCTCGCAAAACCCCGTGAAGTGGCCCGTTGGGGCCGAATAGCTCATGTATCGCGTTGCCGAGCGTGTCGAATCTTCAGCAGATGCCCTGCGAGTGGGCGTTTTCATTAAAGGAGTCCCCATGCTTGCATACATCGATGCCGGAACAGCCGCTGCAATCGCCGCAATGGCAACAGGTGGCATGGCAGGCGCAAAGGTCGCTGCGCAGTCGTTCTTCTACGGACGCCGTGGCAAAAAGACCGACGCAGCCGCGCAAGCTGAAACCGTCGACCACGAAACCGAGGATCTCAGCGACGATTTCGCCGAGACCTACATCGAGCAACAGGCCGCATAGAGCCACCTCAGCTCGCCACCGAGGTGGCTTTACATTCGACACTTTTTGCCGATTAGGGAAGGGTGTCAGACGCAACGGTTTCTACTTCTTCTCGTTTCGAATCGCCGCGCTCAGCGTCGTCCTTCCGGGATCCTCACTCACACGTCCTAGAGAGCGAGGGTGACGAGGTCACCCGAGTGTTCTCGTCCGAGGCTGGAGCACAAGCACTCGAGTTTATGGAATCGGTCCCGTATCGCAAGATGATCGCCCGTGGCGATCTCCACGCTCCGACCTGGACGACCGAGGCCGACAACGGCGAGGTGACCTTTGGTCACGAAGCGATCACGAACTGGAATTATCCGTGGGAGTGGACGTGGTCGATGCTTCGCGACGCAGCTCTCGTCCACCTCGAAATGCTCTTGATCTGCGCACGCAACGGATGGACGATGTCCGACGCCACATCGTTCAACTTGGTCTTTAGCAAGGGACGGCCAGTCTTTATCGATCACGGCTCCTTCGTGCGCCGCGAGAAGAGCGATCCATGGTGGGCGTACACCGACTTCTGCGAACACTTCCTCTACCCACTGATGGTCACGAGCCATACCGACGCCCGACTCGCTCCCCTGCTTCGTGGCGGCTTCGGACGGGTTTCGCTCAACGATGCACACGCAATTCTTCGCTCGCACAAACGCAAGAAGGGCGTCATCAAGTATGTGCTCCTTCCCCACGTGGCAGCGACCAAGTCGGACTTGTCGGTCGATGAGGTATCCGATTCGACGAGCGAGATGACGACGGAGATCTATATCAACATCCTCGACGGGCTTCGCAAGACCATCCTCTCGCTCGATGCGCCGGGCGGCGTCTCGACCTGGAGCGACTACAACCAACGCGGCCACTACACGAGCGCAACCCTCGACGAAAAGGGCACGTTCGTCGACGAAGTCATCTCCGCTGTGAAGCCGAAATCGGTGCTCGATATCGGCGCGAACGATGGCTACTTCTCGGCCATCGCATCTACACACGTCGACACGGTGATCGCCGCAGACGGCGACCCCCTGGTCGTCGATCGTCTGTACGTGTCGAAGCCGTCGGCCAACATCCTTCCGCTCGTACAAGATGCGACGAACCCATCGCCGTCCATGGGCTGGCGTTCGATGGAACGCTCAGGATTTTTTGACCGCATCGAGCCGGGCCTGATCATGGCCCTTGCGGTCTTCCATCACGTTGCCTTCACCGGCAACGTCCCCTTGAGCCAAATCGCCCTCTGGATGGCCGATCGGAACGCCGACTTCATCGTCGAGTTCGTTCACCGAGATGATGAAAAGGTCCAACACCTGTTGTCTCGCAAGACCGACCCCGAGAGCTTCGACTACAGCCTGGACGGTTTTCTCGAACACACGTCGGGACATTTCACGGTTGCCCGCCAGCAGATGCTGTCCAACGGCACCCGCACCATGGTGCACCTCGAGCAGCTCTAGACAACTGCGCATCTTTTGGCTGCGAATCTTTCCGCTGCGATGCTTTGGGCTGCGGGTCCATTGGCTGCGCCTGGGTACTAGCTACGCCCGAGGAGAACCGTAGAGGGTGGGGTTTTCCCTACCATCGCACTCCAGCCAACTCGGTTTACAGACGCAGCTGGACTGCTCAGGATGTCTCTATGACATTGATCGGGGACCAATTCGTCGACAAACTGGGCCGCTACCGCTCCTACAAGCGTGAAGTGCAGCGGGTGCCGCCTCCACCCTCAAATGCGGTGAGCCACGTCGCGGACTACTCTGGAACTATCAGTACCGCCGTAGTTCCGGACTCGAAAGAGTCGAAGTTGCCGCTGGCGATAAGCCGGCGCATGGTTGCGCGCATCGTACAAAGCAGTGCCTACGCACTCGTTTCGCTGCCTATGGCGGTCCTCTGGATAGTCCTCATTGGAGCGGTCTACGGCACTATTTTCAGCCTCCTCTTCGTCGGCGTTGGCTTTCTGCTGCTCCCCTTCGCCCTTCTCGCAACCGGCCTAGCGGGCGACGTCGAACGGGGCCTCATCAACTCGATCATGGGTGAGACCATCGAACCGCCCGTCCGCCAGCACTCATCCAAAGGGCTGATCTCCTTCGCGCTCACGACGATGCAAGACGCGAGCTACTGGCGCGAACTCGCCTTCATCTTCCTCCGTACGATTCTGGCGCCACTGGCATTCGGTATGCCGCTCGGCATCACCGTCATCGGGTGGATCATCGCTATCGCAACCGATTCATTTTTCAATACCTTGCTCTTCGCGTTCGGCTCACCGATCGTCTCGGTGCTGTTGTTACTCACGCTGACCTCCCTTCAGGTCTCGATGGCCCGCAGCCTGCTCGGTCTCAGCAGCCGAACGCTCAACGCACGTGCCACCGTGGCCGTGCAAAACCGAGATCTGTCCGTCACCTCAGCCGAAGCCGAGCGCCAGCGCATCGAGCGCGATCTCCACGATGGTGCTCAGGCGCGGCTCGCCACGGTTGCTCTCGACCTCGGTCGGGCGAAGCGCCGCATCGAACGAGAAGGCGGCGACCCCGAACTCACCAAGATCATCGACGGTGCTCACTCCGATGCGAAAGAAGCCATCATCGAGCTGCGGAACTTAGCTAGGGGCATTCACCCAGCGGTACTCACCGACCGGGGTCTCGATGCAGCACTAAGCGATGTTGCTGCTCGCTGCACGGTGCCCGTCCACCTCGACGTGCACATGATGACCCGCCCAGCAGCGCACATCGAAAGCGCTGCATACTTCGCCGTCAGCGAGTTGCTGACGAACATCACCAAGCACTCACAAGCAACTCAGGGTTGGGTCACGGTTCGCGGAAATCACGAGATCCTCAGGATCGAGGTCAGCGATAACGGCCTTGGCGGCGCCGATCACGGCATTGGTTCGGGTCTGCTGGGTCTACGCGACCGGATCACCGCGATCGACGGGACCTTCAACGTGTCGAGCCCTCTCGCAGGCGGAACTGCTGCGTACATCGAGATCCCATTACTGGGCGAAGGCAGCCAGTCTTTCTAGTGCGGTCCATCTAGTGCACGCCCTGTAATGCGAGTTCTGATCGCCGAAGATTCTGTGCTGCTCCGAGCCGGCGTTGGCCGACTCCTCGAAGATGAGGGTGTTCTCGTAGTGGGCGAGGCTGACGACGCCGAGTCGTTCCGCCGAGAGTGGGAAGCGCATCGGCCCGACCTCTCGATCGTCGATGTCCGGATGCCCCCAACTCACACAGACGAAGGTATTCGCGCCTCGGTCGAGCTGCGCAAAGACCACCCCGACGCCAAGATTTTGGTGCTCTCTCAATACGTCGAAGAACGGTACGCTCGAGAACTCTTGGCCGATGGCCGTGGCGGCGTGGGCTACCTGCTGAAGGAACGCATCGCCGACGTTTCCGAATTCGTCGATGCCGTGCAACGAGTGGCCGCCGGCGGCACTGCGCTCGACCCCGAGGTGGTCGCGCAACTCTTCGCCCGACGACGGAACCCCATCGACGATCTCACCGATCGAGAAGGTGAGGTGCTGGCATTGATGGCCCAGGGTTTCACCAACCGTGCAGTGGCCGAGCAGATGAGCGTCGGCAACGCCACGGTCGAGAAGCACACCTCGTCGATCTTTGTGAAGCTCGGCCTCGAACAACGCGCCACCGACCACCGCCGAGTCCTCGCCGTACTCCGCTGGCTAGACCAGCCCTAACCCAACCTCCCAGAAGATTTGTACAGGCTGACAGACCGTGACGGTCTGTCAGCCTGTACAAATCTTTTAGGCGAGGGTTGCTAGGAGGTTGTAGAGGTGGTCTACGTGGGTTTGTTCGGTGCGTACGGCGCCGATGGCCATTCGTAACACCGTTTGATCGTTGAGGCGGGTGTGGGTGAGGTAGGCCTCGCCTCCTGAGTTGATCGCGTCACGAATGCGTTCGTTTTCGGCGTCGCCGTCGGTGTGGCGGAACGTGACGAGCGATAGCGACACGGGCGCCACCAGTTCGTACTTGGGGTGCGCCTCGATCTTCGCCGCGAAATCGTTCGCCATCTCGATGTGGCTTCGAACGAACGATTGGAGCCCTTCGATGCCGTGGGTGCGAATCACGAACCACAGCTTGAGGGCACGGAACCGGCGACCCAGCGAAATCTGCCAATCTCGATAGTCGATCACCGCTCCGTCATCGGTGGCCGCGTTCCGCAGGTATTCGGGAACGACGCTTAGGGCTGCCAGCATAGGTTGGCGGTCGGCCACGTAGAACAACGAACAGTCGAAGTTGGTGAGCAACCACTTGTGCGGGTTGAGCGTGTAGCTATCGGCCCGCTCAAGTCCACTATTCACAAAGCGCAGTTCGGGAGCGACCGCAGCCACGCCAGCAAAGGCGGCATCGACATGCAGCCACGCCACATACTCCTTGCACACCTCCGCTATGTCAGCGACAGGGTCGAACGCTCCCGACGAGGTCGTTCCCGTCGTTGCCTGTACGAAGAACGGCCGCTTCCCATCGGCGATGTCTTCTCGCATTGCTGCCCGTAGTGCGTTCGGGTCCATGGCGAACGATTCATCGGAGGCGATCGACCGGATCTGGCCCTCCTGCAGACCAGCGATCTTGCAGCCCTTCAGCATCGACGAGTGTGCGTGTTCGGAGCTGTAGGCAACGAGTTCGTCCCACCGGAACTGCCCGGCGATGCGTTCGCGGGCGGCGAGGATGGCAACGAGGGCTCCCGACGACGCAGAGTCTTGCAACGTGCCTCCGCCAACCCCGGTCGACCGGAAGCGCTCGGGCAAGCCGAGCATGTCGATCATCCAGTCGAGCATGTGTGTTTCGAGTTCGGTGCACGCAGGCGACGTGGCCCACAACATGCCCTGCACACCGAGGCCGGCCGAAAGCAGTTCGCCCAACACCGAAGGCGGCGATGCGTTGGCCGGGAAGTAGGCAAAGAAGTTGGGCGACTGCCAGTGGGTGATGCCCGGAACGATCAGTTCATCGACATCGGCCATGATGTCTGCCCATGCCTCGGGTTTTTCCGGTGGCGCCTCGGGCAGCGACGCTCGGATGTCGCCAGGCTCGACTTGGCTCAGGACTGGGAGCTCGTCGACCCGTTCCCAGTAGTCGGCAATCCAGTCGATCATCTCGTGCCCGGCACGACGGAACTCGTCATTGGACATCGGCGGGTCGTAAGTCACC
>CAZBTI010000016.1:0-6638 GCA_964494395.1 uncultured Acidimicrobiales bacterium
TCCTTACCGTCCCGCTCAGTCTCGCCACGCCGGCGGGAAGGCCTGTTTAGAGGCGGTTGGTTTACTGGCGTCCCTATGGTTGCGCGCCGCCGGGGAGGACTCGGTAGGCGTCGAACACGCTCTCCACCTGACGGACAGCGTTGAGCATGGCCTCGAGGTGGCTCGGGTCGGCAAACTCGAAGCTGAAGCGCATATGGGCAATGCGATCAGCACCGGTGGTGCTGTCTACGTTTGTGACGTTCAGTTGATGACTCGACATGACCCCGGCAACGTCGGACAGCAAACGTGGCCGGTCGAGGGCATCGACCTCGATCGCTGCCTCGAGCAAGCCTTGGTGTCCATCATCCCAATCGACGTCGATAAGACGGTCCGACTGTTCGACCTCTAGAGAGTTCGCGTTCGAGCAATCCGAACGGTGGACTGAAACGCCGCGCCCTCGGGTGACAAAGCCCACAATTTGATCGCCGGGAACCGGGGTGCAACACGTGGCGAGCCGGACCAACAGGTCGTCGAGTCCTTCGACGTGAACACCACCCGTGAGCGACGAGCCACTCGGCCGATGACGAACACGGTCGAGCGTTTCGGCGAGCTGTTCTTCTGACTCGCCAGGGGCGTACTCCCGGGTGACCCGGTTGACGATCGTCTTGGGCGAGACGTGACCTTCACCAATCGCTGCCAACATGGCGTCCAAGTCGACATAGTTCATCTCCTCGGCAATGTCGGTGAGAAGATCCGCCTTCATCGTGCGCTGGACTGGGAGGTCAGAGCGTCGAAGCTCTCCCATCAGTTCGTCTCGACCGGTGTCGACGTACTCGGCACGACGCTCACGACTAAACCAGTTGCGAATCTTGGTGGCGGCCTTCGGCGACGCAACGAAGTTAAGCCAGTCCTTTGAAGGACCAGCGTCGGGGTTCTTCGACGTGATGATCTCGACACGGTCGCCGGACTGCAGCCGCGTTTCGAGCGGGACCAATCGACCGTTCACGCGAGAACCCGTGCAGCGGTAGCCGACTTCGGTATGAATCTGGAAGGCGAAGTCGACCGGGGTTGACCCCAGCACCAACTCGACCACTTGCCCCTTTGGCGTGAAGACGAAGACCTCATCTTGATCGAGGTCGGTCTTGAGCTGGGTCATAAACGTCGACGGATCGTCGGTCTCTTGTTCGTATTCGACGATCCGGTTCATCCACGCGACTTCTTGCTCGGAAGCCCCACCCTTGTAACTCCAGTGCGCTGCCACGCCGTTCTCGGCGCGGGCATGCATCTCGCGGGTACGGATCTGCACCTCGACCTCTTTGCCCAACGGCCCTACCACCGTCGTGTGCAACGACTGGTAGAGGTTGAACTTGGGCATTGCGATGTAGTCCTTGAACCGGCCCTGAACTGGCTTCCACGCCGAGTGGATCGAACCCACTGCGGCGTAGCAATCCTTCACGTCATCGACGATGACCCGGATACCAACCAAGTCGTGGATGTCATCGAACGACAAGTTCTTGAGCACCATCTTCTCGTAGATCGAGTAGAGCTGCTTCTGGCGGCCTGTCACGTCGGCCTCGATATCGAGTTCGGCGAGTTTGGCCTCTACATCACCCAGCAGCTGCGTGATGTAGATGTCTCGTTCGGGAGCGCGGCTGGCCACCATGGCATCGAGTTCTGCGTACTGCTTGGGTTCGACTGCAGCGAAGGCCAACTCTTCGAGCCGCTGTCGCAGATCTTGCATGCCGAGACGGTGCGCCAGCGGGGCATAGATCTCGAGCGTTTCCTTGGCCGTCCGTTGTTGCTTCCACGCCGGCAAGCCCGCAATGGTTTCCATGTTGTGGAGGCGATCGGACAGTTTGATGATCAGTACCCGAGCGTCCTGAGCGATCGAGATCATCATCTTGCGCACCGAAGCCGCCTGCTGGTCTTCTTTGCTATCGAAGTGCACGCGATCGAGTTTGGTTACGCCGTCGACGACGTAGGCCACTGAATTGCCGAACTCTGCGGTCAGCTGTTCGAGCGACACCGATGTGTCCTCGACCGCATCGTGAAGGAGCGCAGCCGAAATTGCGACATCGTCAAGCCCGAACTCCGCGACCACCTTGGCCACAGCGAGGGGATGAGAGATGTAGGACTCGCCAGACTTGCGACGTTGATCGCCGTGAGCCGCAGCAGCGATCCGGTACGCCCGCTGAATCCGATCGATCGAGGCATCCTTACGTCTGCTTTGGTAGGCCTCGACGATCGCGGTGAGTTCGCTCTCGACGCGTTCCGTTTGACGTCGCCACGGCAGAACTCGAGTCACGGTCGGCATAAATACATCACCTCGGTCGGTCTATAGAGTTTGGCCGACATCGTCGACCACGGCAACGTTCTTCCCCAAGTACGGTGTACGCCCATGTCCCAGCCCAACCTCGCCGCTATCGATATCGGCACCAGCTCGGTTCATCTCGCCATTGCGCGTCCGATCGAAGGCGCCCGCCCAGAACTCCTCCTTCGCGAGAAGCTGCCAGTCCGACTCGGGTCAGGAGCATCCGACATGAAGACGCTCGACCCCGACGCTGTCGACCGTGCCCTCGAGGCCTTGCAGAGCTTCCGCTCGTTGGCCGACGCGCACGACGCCACCATCGAGGCAGTAGCAACGAGCGCTGTGCGAGAAGCTGAGGATGCGAGCACCTTTCTCGATCGAGCTCGTGACGAAGCCGGGATCGACATCGCCGTCATCGCGGGAGTCGAAGAGGCACGCCTCATCCACCTCGGCGTACTCGGAGCGGTTCCGCTCGCCACGACGAACCACCTGGTCATCGACATCGGTGGCGGCTCCACCGAGATCATCGTTGGCCACGGCGTCGAACCGAAACTGATGCGCAGCCTCAAGATGGGCCACGTCCGCACCTCAAACCGCTTCTTCGCAGACGGCGTGGTCGATGACGAGGCTGTGGCCGAGTGCCGAGCATTTCTCCGTTCCTTTCTGGCTCGGATTGCGGTCGAGGCAGCCGCGACTGGTTTCGATCGCGTCGTCGGCTCCTCGGGAACGTTCGAGACCATGGCAGCGATCGTCAAAGAACGTCGTGACCACGGACGATCCGATCAGACCGGAGCGATCACCCGAGCCGAGATCGATGCATCGATCGAAATGATCCTCCAGGCAAAGACCACCGAAGAGCGTCGCCAGATCGAAGGTGTTGACGAACACCGGGCAGACACGCTCATTGCCGCCGCTCTCATCGTCGAAGCGCTCATGGATTCACTCGGTTTCGATGAGTTCGCTGTCTCCCCCGATGCTCTCAGAGAGGGTCTCGTTCTCGACCGCCTCAATGCCCGCTCCCCCGACGAAGACGGCCTCCTCCACCTCAGTTCGATCCGGGCGAGCAGCGTACGAAGTGTCGCCCAGCGCTATGGCGAGAACATCGAACATGCAAGACAGGCGACCGATATCGCGTTGCAACTCTTTGACTCGACCTTCGAACAGCACACGTTTGACCGCTTTGAGCGCGATGTGCTCGAAGCAGCGTCGATGCTTCACAACATTGGACGGTTCGTCGCTCACGGCGGGCATCACCGTCACTCGCAATACCTCATTGCTAACACCGAGCATCTCGCGGGCTTTCATCAACACGAGCGTCATCTCATCGCGCTCATTGCTCGGTATCACCGCAAGAGTGCACCCAAGATGAGCCACTCCGATTTCGCCGCGTTGACACTCGGCGACCAACACTTGGTGCGACTACTGGCTGGGATGCTGCGAATCGGTATTGCGCTCGACCGCACGTATCGAACCGCTGCGAACAATGTGCAGGTCGACGTGATGGCCAACACACTCATCATCTCGGTGATCGGCGAAGACCTCGACCTTGAAGTGTTCGCTGCCAATCAGCGCAAGTCACTGCTCGAACATGCAATCGGGATGCCCATCGTCGTCACCTGCAACGACCGCTAACGCCATCTGAGGGTTAGTTCTTCTTGGTCTTTCGGGGCTTTGGAGGGGCACTGCTCGCACTTCTGGTCTTGTTCGACTTACGGGGCTTCGGCGGCGCGCCACCACCCGAAGATCCCGACCTTCCAGAAGTCGACTTCGACGATCCGGATGACTTTCCAGACGACTTCGTGCCGTCCGCTGTGCCGGTCCGTCGTTTCGACGAATCGCCACCAGTAACGTCGGCCGAATCGACGGTTCGGGTCGACCCGTCGTCGTCGCCACCCTTCTTCGCGACCTTGTTAGAGATCTGTTCGTATTCGGGTTCGCGTTCTTTCAGCACCGTCACGACGAATGATGCAATGAATAGCGACGAGTAACCGCCGACGATCAGACCGACCAAAAGGGCAATCGAGAACTCTTGCAGCGTCGTTGCTCCGAGGATCAACGAACCGAGGATCAGCATCGAGAGCACCGGGATGATCGACGTGATCGTCGTGTTGATCGAACGGGCGAGGACCTGGTTGAGTGCCAAGTTCATCATCTCGGTGTAGGTGTAGCGCCCTGTGGCACCGACTCGTCCGGTGATATCGCGCACCTTGTCGTACACCACGATCGTGTCGTAGAGCGAGTAGCCCATAATCGTGAGGAAGGCAATGACTGTTGCGGGCGTGACTTCGATTCGGAAGATCGCGTAGACGCCGACGCTGATGACGATGTCATGGGCAACTGCCGCGAGCGCGCCGATCGCCATCTTCCATTCGAGCCGAATAGAGATGTAGAGCGCGATGCCGATGAAGAACACGATGAGGGCTCGAATGGCCTGCGCGGTGATCGCCGAACCAAACGTCGGGCCAACGGACTCAAGACCGGTGATCTCGCCGACCTCGGCGAGGGATTCACGCAGCGTTTGCACCTCGGCTGCTTCTTCGACCGAAGTACGAATACGAACGAGTCGGGTGCCGTCCTCGTTGGTTACCTCTTGAACAATGGCCTCGCTCGCCACCTCGCCAGGAAGCACCGCGGTCACGTCGTCGACGGGAGCGTCACTCGCCACCTCAAACGAGGTTCCTCCCTCGAAGTCGATGCCGAGGTTGAGACCACCAATGACGAGCGCGATGATACTCGCGAGAACAACCACACCGGAAACGACGAGCGCCTTCTTCCAAAGAGCCGGGAAGTCGAAGGTCCTGCGGGACTCGGGAAGTTTCGTTGCCGTCATACTTCTTCCACCGTTCCAATTCGTTCAGGCGTCAGCCCTGGAATCCCCATGAGTGAAGCCGAGCCTGCAATGCGATCTCGAGTCGATAACCAGCGCACCGCGGGCCCCATGAAGAAGTAGGTGGCGATGAGGTCGAGGATTGTGGCAATGCCGAGGTAGAGCGCAAACCCTCGCACGGCGCCGACGGTCAGTGCGTAGAGCACGACAGCGGCGATCAGCGAAGCAACGTCGGCCTTGACGATCGTTGAGAAGGCAACCGGGAAAGCTTTGTCGACAGCGGTCCGCAAGGTGCGGCCGTTGCGAACGTCTTCCTTGAGGTGTTCGAAATACACGATGTTCGAGTCGACGGAAACGCCGATCGACACGATGATGCCGGTGATTCCGGCGAGCGTGAGCGCAAGCCCTTGGTTCGCCCCCAAGAACGAGATGATCGACCACAACAGCGCCGCCGAAATCACCAAACTGAGCATCGCGATTACCCCGAGCGCCCGGTAGTAGCTAATGATGAAGATGGCCACGAGCAACAAGCCCACGAGTCCTGCGATCACTCCAGCGTCCAATGCATCCTGACCAATCGTCGCCGAGACGATCTGCTGATTCTCTGGCTCGAGTTCGATCGGCAGAGCGCCGAAGCGAAGCGAGAGGCCAAGCCCCGTTGCGGTTTCCTGATCGAAGGTTCCCGAGATCACGAAGGAATCTCCCAAATCAGCAGCGTTGACCGTCGGTGCGCTGATGACCGTATTGTCGAGGTCGACGGCGATCTGACCTGGCCCGCCCGCACCTGCAGGGCAGAACTGTGAGCCAATAAAGCACTCTTCGGTCAATGCCCGGAACGCGTCTGCGCCCAACGGCCCGTTCTGCAGTTCGACGTTGACGACCCATTGGATTCCGTCGAAGAATCCCTCGGCATCGGTGAGGCCCTCGCCGGTCATTCCGGTCGGGCCGAGCACATAGCGAGCGGGAATCGCGAGCGCCGGGTCTGCGGGGACCACGATGATCGAACTCTCCTCGATGTCCTCTTCTGGAGTAAATCCATCGGGCCCCAGCGGCAGATCTTCTGGGTATGACGCCGGACGGTCGGTGCCGCCGGGTGGAAGTTGTTGCAGCACGGGCCGGAAGCGAAGCACCGCAGTGCCACCGACCAACTCGAGTGCTCGTTCTTGATCTTCCACACCAGGAAGAGAGACGAGGATGCCATCGCCCTGGGCTTGGATCTCCGGTTCGGCGACGCCGAGTCCGTCGACACGGTTTCGAATGACCTCGACGGCTTCTTCGATCCGGCCCTCGAGTTCTACCTGGTCGAAATCTTCAGCATCGACGGCGCGGTAACGCACGCTGACGCCACCCTGCAGGTCGAGTCCGAGCAGCGGCTCATTGCCGGCCACGAACGTAAACACGATCAGCGCAATCGATACGACGCTTATGCCGATCAGGTAGCCGATTTGGCGTCCTTCCACTAGGCCTCGACCTCGTCGGCGTCTTGCTCGTCGACGTCGAGCACGTCGTCACCATCGTCGTCGA
>CAZBTI010000016.1:6738-24661 GCA_964494395.1 uncultured Acidimicrobiales bacterium
CGTCGAGCACGTCGTCACCATCGTCGTCGATCTCGTCGTCATAGGACGCGAGCGCACCCTCCGGCGGATCTTCGGTCGGGAAGTGCGTAAGGATCTCTTGGATGTGGACACGGGCGACAAGGATTTCGATGCCATCGGCGAGTTCGACGTAGGCAGCGTCGTCGACGACCTCGGTGATCGTGCCGAAGATACCCGACGACAACATCACACGGTCCCCAGCCTGGGCTCGTGCAACGAGTGCTTTCTGTGCCTTGATCTTCGCCTGTTGTGGGCGGATGAGCACCAAGTAGAAGATGGCAAAGAGTAGTAGCGGCAAAATTAATGCACCCATGGGCACTCCCTCGGTCGAACGTCCGTGATGAGACTACCCGTCACCCACCTCTATGGGGCCACACGTCGACGATTCGAGTGCAGCGCCGTTGACTTCCCGCAGCCCTTAGCCCCAGCGTTCGTAGACGTCTTTGGAGAACGCCTCGAATCGTTCTTCGGCAATTGCCTCGCGCATGTCGTCGACGAACCGCAGGAGCCACCACAGATTGTGCATCGTCAAGATGCGCGCGGCGGTTGGTTCCTTCACCTGTAGAAGGTGTCGCAAGTAGCCGCGACTCCATCGAGATGCTGGCCCTTCCGGATCGATTGGTTGGTCGTCGGTCGCGAACTCGCGGCGGGTCAGGTTGACCCGTCCCTCGTTCGTGAGAAGGGTCCCGTGGCGAGCGAGGCGCGTCGGCAACACACAATCGAACATGTCGATCCCTCGGGCCACAGCATCGACGATGCCGGCGGGATCCCCAAGGCCCATGAAGTATTTGGGCTGGTCGTCGGGCAGTGCCTGCGCTGCAGCCAACAACGGTTCGTGCCACTCGCTGCGATGCTCCCCCACCGACAGGCCCCCGACCGCGTAACCGTCGAATCCAATCTCGATCGTCCGCTCTGCGCTCTCGATCCGCATCGGGGTATCGAGCCCGCCCTGCACGATGCCGAACTGGGCCAACGTCTCCGATGCGGTTGGGTGTGCGAGAAAGTGTTTGCGGGCCCGGCCTGCCCACAACACGGTGCGGTCGAGCGCTTCACGAATGACCGCATCGCTGCTCGGCAATGCAGCACACACATCGAGAACCATCTGGATATCGGCGCCGATCGCAATTTGGGTGTCGACCGCACCCTCGGGCGTCATCGTGATCCGGTCGCCGTCGTAGACCGATTTGAAGATCGCTCCCTCGTCGGAGATCTTCGGTTCGAGCGAGAAGATTTGGTAACCGCCCGAATCGGTCAGGGTATGGCCCGACCAATCGGCCATCTTGTGCAGACCGCCGAGGGCTTCCACGATGTCGGCGCCCGGACGCAGCATCAGGTGGTAGTTGTTCGCAAGGATGACCTGAGCGCCGAGCTCCTCTATATCGGCCGACGACAAGTGCTTTACCGCACCGCGAGTACCCACCGGCATGAAACACGGAGTCGTGAAGGTGCCCCGAGCTGTCGTGACGGTCCCGGCACGAGCGAGGCCGTCCTGATGTTCGAGGGTGAAACTGGTTCGCATTGAAGACTTTCGAGTTAGCTCGCGTGTCGATCGAGCAGCATGGCATCACCGAACGACAGGAACCGGTAGTCAGATAAGAGTGCTTCAGCGTAGAGGTCTCGCCAGCGGCTCCCGATAAATGCGTCGATCATGACAAGCAACGTGCTCTTGGGCATGTGGAAGTTTGTGAGCATCACATCGACGACTTGGAACTCGAACGGATCGCGGATGAAGAGGTTGGTGGCCCCAGCCTCGCCAAACCGAGCCCACGACTCCAGTGCCCGAACCGTTGTCGTCCCGACGGCCACAACCCGCTCGGCCTCTGCAATCTTGACCCCGGTCTTATCGGGCACCCGGTACTTCTCCGAGTGCATCTGGTGGTCGTCAAGATCTTCGACCATGACCGGGCGGAACGTATCGAGGCCGACCACCAACTCGACCGTGGCGGTAGCGATCCCACGATCGGCGAGCCCGCTGAGAAGCGACTCGGTGAGATGCAACCCAGCGGTAGGCGCAGCAGCGCTGCCGGGTTGGTCGGCGTACACCGTCTGATAGCGGTCGGGGTCGTCGAGCGTTTCGGTGATGTACGGAGGTAACGGCATCTGCCCTGCCCGCAGCAATGCCCCTTCGAGGTCTGACGATTCGATCGTCAGCCGACGCCGCCCCTCGCCCAGGTCTTCTCCAACGATGATCACCAAGTCGCCTTCGCCGTCGATTACCAACTCGGTACCGGGTGCGACCTTCTTGCTCGGACGAACGAGGCCGACCCACTGCGATACCGCTGCGGTCAGCGCAACCGCTGGCGGTCCGTCGGGTTCGAGCAGCAACACCTCGGTATTGCCGCCGGTCGGGCGCCGGGTAAACAGACGGGCTGCCAACACCTTGGTGTCATTCATGACGACAAGGTCGCCGGGACGGAGAAGCTCACCGAGATCCGAAACAGAACGATGCTCAGCGCTGGCGCTCCCCCGATCGACGAGCAGCTTCGAAGCGGTCCGTTCGGTAAGAGGGGTCTGAGCAATGCGCTCAGCTGGAAGTTCGTAGTCGAACTCGGAAATGGCGGTCATCGAGCGGACGAGGTGCAGGGTTAGTCGAATAGGCCTGGCGGAAGCCCGGTGTCGGGGCTTTCCGTGGGTGGGGTCATGCCGAGGTGCTCCCATGCAGCCGCAGTTGCGACTCGACCTTTGGGCGTGCGCATGAGCAGACCCTGCTGGATGAGATACGGCTCGTACACATCCTCGACGGTTTCGATGGGCTCGCTGACGCTGATCGACAGTGTCTTGAGCCCAACTGGGCCACCTTGAAACATGTTGCAGAGCGAACTGAGCAAGGAACGAGTGGCCTTATCGAGACCACGATTGTCGACGCCGAAGAACTCGAGCCCATCTCGTGCCACCTCGTTAGTGATTCCCCCATCGCGCTCGACCTCGGCAAAATCGCGCACTTGACGAAGAAGCCGGTTGGCGATGCGTGGCGTGCCGCGGCTTCGAACCGCGATCTCGAATGCCCCTTGCTCGTCGACGACAACATCGAGGATGCCCGCAGCACGGGTAACGATCGATTGCAGTTCGGTTGGTTCGTAGAAGTCGAGGCGGGCCGGATAGTCGAAGCGGTCGCGCAGCGGACCGGTAATTAGACCCGTTCGGGTAGTAGCGCCAATGAGGGTGAACATGGCGACCGGCAACCGCATCGTGCGCGCCGCAGGGCCCTTGCCCAAGACCAGGTCGAGTTGGAAGTCTTCCATTGCTGGATACAGCACTTCTTCGACGGGACGGGCAAGGCGGTGGATCTCGTCGATGAACAACACATCGCCGTCTTCGAGTTTGGTGAGGATCGCCGCGAGGTCACCACCCTTTTCGAGCGCGGGACCCGAGGTGATGTGGATCGTGGCATCCATCTCGTTGGCGATAATCGCAGCCAAGGTGGTCTTGCCCAGACCAGGAGGCCCGGCGAACAACAGGTGCCCCATGGGCTGATCGCGGCCGCGAGCAGCCTGCAACATCACCCGGAGATGAGCCTTCAATTGCTCTTGACCAACGAAATCGTCGAGCGACGTCGGCCGAAGCCCTAACTCATCGCGGTCTTCGGTGACCCGCTCTTCGGAGCTCCCACTGGCCGACAGCAATTCGTCACGCATCAGACGCCCTCGGCCATCATCCGCAGCGCATCGCGGGTCAGCAGTGCCGGATCGCCTTCGGCCGGCAACTTCGACAGCACGACACGAACATCATCGGAGCTATACCCGAGCGATTCGAGTGCCTGGCGAACCTCGATGTGCGCGGCCACATCTTCGACAGGCGCAGGCCGTTCGAGAGCGGTGAGGTCGACGTCGGGAAGGTCGAGCTTGGATTTCAATTCGATCAACAGGCGGGTAGCGGTCTTCTTGCCAACCCCCGGAACCGCACACAGGGCATCGATGTCTTCGGTGGCCAACACGGTCTTTAGTTCGGCCGGGCCATGGATCGACAAGATCGCCATGCCGAGCGACGGGCCAACACCGTGCGCGGAAATGACCGCTTCGAACACGCGCCGCTCATCGATCGTGGAAAAGCCGTACAGCAACTGCGCGTCTTCACGCTGCTGATGATGCACGTGCATGAAGACCTCGGAACCAATGGAACCAGCCCGAGCCGAGGCTGCGGGCGCCACAGCAACCCGATATCCAACGCCGCTGACCTCGATCAGGAGTTCTGCACCGTCGGGGCTGCGATCGAGGAGCGTCCCTCGAAGTGAGCCGATCATCTGGTCACCAACTTCTTTCTCTTCGACACTGACTTTCTCGTCCCTGCTACGAACACCGTCACCAATCTAGGCACTGACCGTTGGTTCCGGGACGCCGACGACCGCGGTATGACACAACGCCACCGCTATTGCGTCGGCAGCATCGACCGGCTTCAACTCGACCTCGAGGCCGAGTTGGGCTCGAACCATACGTTCGACCTGCTGTTTATCGGCGTTTCCGTAACCGGTGACGGCGAGTTTGATCTCGTTGGGGCTGTACTGCACAACTCGACATCCCGCCGTCGCTCCTGCGGCCATAACGACCCCGGAGGCATGGCCGACGGCCATGGCTGTGCTGACGTTGACTTGGAACAGCACCCGTTCGATCGCCAGAACCGCCGGCGTGTATTCATTGACCAAATCGGTGATCTCGACGTGCAAGGTGGCCAACCTGTCGGGAAGTTCGTCGGTGTGATCTGTTCGAATGACTCCAGCGGAGATGGCACGAACCTTGTTCGGCCCGCTCCAATCGACAAGTCCATAACCACAACGGGTCAGACCCGGATCAATCCCAAGAACGAACATTCGTACGATCTTACTCAACCCTTGAGACACGGTGTGCCATGCCACATTCAAAAGCTGGCCAAAGAGCGCTACGGTAGAGGTCAGTGAGTGACACGACGATACGACCAGAAACCGGCGCAGGAGAACAAGGCGAGCCAGAGGCCGAGCGAGTGTTCTCGAAGTCGGTTGTCATCTCTGGCATTCGCTGCCTACTCACCTACGTGATCTTCCCATTCGTTGCCCCACTCGTCGGGCTCACGGCCAGCACCGGCGCTGCGGTCGGTGTGATCATCGGCGTCGTCGCCATCGTGTTCAACGTGTTGAGCATCCGCCGCTTCTTCAAGGCCGACCACCCCTACAAGTGGTGGGCAAGCGCCCTCAACGCAGCGGTCATCGTTTTGCTCGTGGTGCTCTTCTTCATCGACAGCCAAACCCTGCTCGGGTAGCTCCCCGTGAGCTTCGCTGCAGACACCGCGGTCACGGCCGCATCCACTGCATCGAACACCAGCAAAACCGGCGGGCCAACTCGCTACGAGGGACAGATCCACGAAGGCTGGGACATCGTTGGCAACACCAACGGCGGAGTCACCATGTCGATGCTGGCGAGGGCTGCCCTTGCACATTCCGGCCGCCCTGACGTCATCTCAGTGTCAACACACTTCCTCGCCCCGGGCACCCCTGGTCCAGTCACCGTCGACGTCGAACCAATCAAGGACGGCCGACGCTTCGCCACCTCACGAGTCGACCTTGCCAACGCCGATCGCACAATGTTGTCGGGCACGATCATCACCGGCAACCTCGACGACGGCGAGGGCCCCGAACTCATCACCGCCTCTGCCCCAGAAATAGCTCCACCCGATCAGTGCATCCGCAGCGTGTCCAACGACCTGTTCCCTCCCCCGTTCGTCGACCGCATCGATCAACGCGTCGACCCAACCACAGCATGGGGAACCAAACCCGGCCCATTCGTGCGCGGCTGGATGCGCCTGCTCGATGACGAACCGCTCGACACCGTGGCACTCGTCCTCGCGTCGGACAGCATGGCACCGACCGTGTTCAACACCCACCTTCGACCGTCGTGGGTCCCAACCGTGCAGATGACAATCCACATCCGCAACCGCCCAACCACCGAATGGCTACTCCTCGACAGCCACACCCGCTTCGTCACCGGCGGAATGTTCGAGGTCGACAACACCATCTTCGACCAGCAAGGCACAATCCTCGCCCACTCCCGCCAACTACAACTCCTAGGACTGGCCCACTGATATTCCCCTCCGGGGGCCGTTCCAGTGCCACGGAGGCGGTGCGCCCGAGGCGCCGTTTGCGTCGTTGTGGCAACGGCTGCGGGCGAAGAGAATGCTCAGGTAGAGCAACGCTGTGCCGATGGAGGGGCATGGCGTTGGTGACGGAGACTCCGGTTGTTCGTCGTGTTCGTTTTGATTGGACCGATGCCGAGACCGATCAGTGGCATCACCGTCTGCCCGAGTTCGGCGCAGCGGCAAACGCCGTCTCGCTGCTCATGCCGCACGCCGAGCCCTACGTCATTGCCATGCTGCGTGCTGGCATCGCCGAGGGAACCCTCGATGCAGAAACGAAGACCGCTACCGACGCGCTTATCTCCCAAGAGGCAAACCACTTCGCAGCTCACCGTGAGTTCAACCACTCGCTGACTTCTTCTTCGGGCGTTGCACGCCGACTCGACTCGTTCGGACGCTGGATCTTCGACCGCCTCCGCTCTCGATCGAACGCATTCGGCATCGCTTTCGCCGCGGCGTTCGAAATCCTGGCGTTCTGCTCAGCTCGCTGGGCAGAAGCCGACCTCCGAGGTCGCTTCAGCGGTGCTGATGAGCGATCGGCGACATTGTTCCTCTGGCACCTCGCCGAAGAGATCGAACACAAGGGCATTGCCCACGACGTGATGGACGCTCACCCCACCGCACGAGAAAAGTACCCCCTCGCCTTCACCGCGGCATTCCTCGTGATGATCGGCTTCACCATCGTCGGCGGCCTCAGCCTCTTCGCTCGAAACCTCCACGTGCTCAACCCAGCGCGCTGGGCTCGCCTCATCAGCTGGGGTGTGAGCTTTGCCTTTGTTGTCTTACCCGTTGCGTCGTCGTCGCTCGCACGCAACTTTCACCCCGACCAACTCGTCGACCCGCCATGGATGGCGATGTGGCTCACCGAGTTCGATCCGGTCACCAGCACGCTCCCACTCTGGACCGAAGCCGGCCTCGCCAAGACGTCTAGCTGAGCTCGTCTTTCAGGCGGCCGAACAGGTCTTTGCCGAGCAGGGCAACGAGTTCTTCGCGGAGAGATTCGATCACCGGGACCTCACCAATGAAGGCATCAGCGGCCGTTGAGTCTCGTTCCGTGCAGACGTAGGCCATCGACTCGCCACCCGAACCCCAGTCGCTGCGTAGCCACCCGCGCAACGTGTTCTTTTCATCGGTCCGCTCGATCTTGAGCGGGAGTTGCCAACAGACCGACGGCTTCCAATCGATGTGGGACTCATTGGCCGCAGTCGCAGCGAGATGCAGCGCGCAGCCTGCGCCGGCGGCGAACCCTGGACGGTTGAGGAAAATGCAGGCGCCATCGACCACGCGAGTCGCCCAAGACGCTCGATCGGAGTCGACTTGGCGCAGCACGCCGCCGGCTTCGATCTCGGATGCGAATTGTGTGAGGGCCGGATCGATCGAGGCCCCGAGCGCCGAAATTCGCATTGCTTCCTCGACATCGAGCATCTCTGCGCCGACCGAACAGCACCCTAACTGCGCCGAAACATCGGGTTCGGTTCCAATTCCGGCACAGCCTCGGTCCCAAATACAGGTCCAGTGAGATTCGAGGAACTCTCGATCGAAAGACCAAACTTGGCCGTCGTCGTCTGAAATTTCAATCCCTTTGGAAGCCATTCCGGCACTGTATTCGACTCTTTGCCTGTCCCTACGAGAAGTTATCCACCGGAAACTGTTTCCAGAACATGAATAGTTGCGATTTAGTCCGTTCAAACTGCGCGAACTGCGAGATCGTATTGGACGGGGACGAGGGTCTCTGGACAGGCCCAAGCCTGAGCACTCTAAGGAACGTGAAGAAATGCCAGTAGGAACAGTCAAGTTCTTCAACAACGAGAAGGGCTACGGCTTCATCTCGCGCGACGACGGCGACGATGTATTCGTGCACTACAGCAACATCTCAGGCGACGGGTATCGCTCGCTCGAAGAAGGACAGGCGGTGGAGTTCGAAGTCGGGCCCGGCCGCAAGGGCGACGAAGCCCTCAACGTCGTACCGCAATAGCGCGACCAAGCTCACTGGAGAACGAGATCTGCGTAGCTCGGCGGAGCCAGCGGTCTAAAAGTCGGTGGCGACGCCACCTTCTTCAACGCGGCGCGCCACGAACTCTTCGAGTTCGCTCGCTCTGTCGGCGCCCAGTTGGGGCGCCACGTACGCCTCGAGGGCTTCTGACACGAGTGTCGGCAACTTGTCTTGCGCCTCCGGAGATCCGGCCTCTTCCCAGCTCTCGAAGTTGCGCCAATCTGAGACCATTGGCTGGTAGAAGGCCGTTCGATATCGATCCTGAGTGTGTTGGGTGCCGAAGAAGTGGCCACCTGGACCTACTTCACCAATGGCTTCCAGCGCGAGGTCGGCTGGCTCGACGCCCACCGGTTCGAGGAACGTCTGCATCATCGATAGCAAATCGGCGTCGAGTACCAACTTCTCGTAACTCGCCCGTAGCCCTCCCTCGAGCCAACCGGCTCCGTGGAAAACAATGTTCGCTCCACCCATGATTGCGCCCCACAGGGAGAACGAGGATTCGTAACCAGCCTGCGCGTCGATGGCGTTTGCTGCGTTGACGTTCGACGAGCGGTAAGGCAGCCCGTACCTGCGGGCGAGTTGGCCGCCCAACATTGCAGCCTTGATGAACTCGGGAGTACCAAATGCTGGCGAGCCCGACTTCATGTCGACGTTGCTCGTAAAGCCCCCGTACACGACCGGGGCGCCGGGTCGCACTAACTGGGTGAGGGCCACTCCGGCCAGAGCCTCAGCGTTTTGCTGGGTGACCGCACCAGCGATCGTGACTGGAGCCATCGCTCCGGCGAGCGTGAAGGGGGTCATGATGATGACTTGGCCGCGCCTCGAGTATTCGAGGATGCCTTGACTCATTGGAACGTCGAGGCGAAGCGGCGAGGACGAATTGATAACGGTATGGACCGACGGCTCATCGTCGAGTTGCTCGTTCGTCACGCCTCGGGCGATGCGGACCATCTCGAGGGAGTCGCGATTTCGTTGGCGGCCCAAGCTGTATGCGTTCACTGCCTTGTCGGAGAGCGTGAGGATGTCGTGGGTTGCGTGCAAGTGGCGGACCGATGCATGAATCTCCGACGGCTCGACCGGGTACCCGCCGTGCATGTGGATTGCATTGAAGTGTTGCGACAGCCGCAACAGGTTCTGGAAGTCCTCTCGGTTTCCTTGCCGACGCCCACCGGCGGTATCGGACACGAACGGAGCGCTCGCCACAGCACCGAAGATGACGTTGTCGCCACCGACCTGAAGGTTTCGCGCTGGGTTTGGGGCGTGAAGGGTGAACTCGCTCGGGGCCGTGGTGATGACCTCGGTGACCATCTCCGGGTCGAGGCGAACACGATCGCCGTCGATCTGAGCACCGGCTGCGTCGAACAAGGCCCTGGCCTCGGGTTCGAGCACGTCGAGACCCACGTCCCGAAGAACCATGAGCGATGCCTCGTGAATTGCTTCGAGTTCGTCAACCGAGACCACGGCGGTGGCCTCGAAGTGACGTCGAAGCTGTGCGAACGGAACCTGCGGATTGCTCGCGTCCTTGGTTCTCTCGCCGCGCCGACCCCGTCGGCGCCGAGGTGCTGGCTCGTCTCCTTCGGGCGCACTTGGTTTGGACATGTCGGGTATTCGACACCCGATTGAAGGCTCGGTGCAACTCCGGCACGGTTCGTAGTCCAGAATCTTTCCGTGTCAGCCGAGGCCCAAATTTCAAACCTTGACGATCGGATCCTCCTGTGCGGGACGTCTTGGGCAACAGGTCAACCCACCTTGCACGTTCGCGTTAACGAAAAGCCATCGATGTATGTGCCGGTCGCCGGTTTCACGCTGAGCTTCGCTGCGGGTAGCGCACAGAAGCGCTGCATTGGCCACAAGCCTTTTCGCAGTTCTTCGGTCGGTTGGGTCGACTGCGACAAGACTCCGCTCCACGACGGGCACAAGTGCGACCGATGCGCCGCCAACGATGCCACCTTTGCGTCGCAACTTCACCACGCGCACACCCGAGGGACCGGCGAATTGGATGCGTCTATCCAAACCCACCTCGCTCAGGAGAATCACCTCTATCTCGCTGCATTTCGAGACGGCTCCATCAAGGTTGGCACGTCGACATCGGCCCGCCTAGAGACTCGCCTCGCCGAACAAGGAGCGTGGCGGGCAGCGATCGTCGCAACCGCCACCAACGGCATTGCGGTTCGCGAACTTGAGGCCCAGGTCACTGACGACCTCGGCATCCCACAATCGGTGACCGCCCGCCGAAAGCTGCTCGGCCTCGTCAATCCCGTGCCCAACGATTCACTGGACAGCGAGCTATCTCGCTGGACAACCGCAGTGCACACGCTCGTCGACTCGGTCGGGTCCGACGAGATCGCTGCGACGGAGTCAACGTGGTCGAGTCCGGTCATGAAGAATGACGTCTGGGAACACGTGATCGAGTATCCACTCAAGCTCCGGAACGGTAGCCACCACCTCGAACTCGTCGCGGCATCTGGTCGACTGTGCGCGTTCGTGCGTCCCGGGGTTGACGATGTCTTCGTTGCAGACCTTCGCCCGCTCTACGGACTCGAACTGACGATGGCCGAGGTCGAACCCGACGAGCTCGCCGTGCAAGACAGCTTGTTTTAACCAGTTCTCGGCCAGCCCCACTCCTACACTGACCAACATGTCGTCTATTGGCCCGGTGCTGGGGCTACGCACCCATCCGCGGCCCTCGCCATACCCCTTCGGCCCCTCGTCGGTCGCCGACATCCTGACGGTTGGCCTCGAATCGCATCCAGATCGGATTGCGCTGATCGATCATGACCGTTCATGGACCTGGACCGAACTCGATGCTGCAGTCGCCGACGTTGCCGCAGGCATCTCCCCCGGCGATCCGCTGTGCTGGGATCTCGGGAACTCGGCTGAGGGAATCATCGGGGCGCTGGCCACCTTCCGGGCAGGCGGCATCTGGATCGGTCGCAGTTCTCCAGAAGACAGGGAGCAGTTGTTGGCTCACCTTGGTGAGGTACGAGTGATTTCCTCGATCGACGCGATACCGATATCCACCGTCGATGGAGGGCCACTTCAACAGATCGACCCCCATGGCCTTGCGGCCGTCAGCTTCACGTCGGGCACCAGCGGACGTCCAAAAGCGGTTGCTCATAGCCAACACAACCTGCTGTGGCCCGGCCTGGTCAGTGTCGAAACCGAACCGCCGATAGAAGGTGAGCGCATCGGGACGCCGTTGAGCCTCGGCATCATCAACATCTTGGTGCTGGGCCCGCTCTCGGCATTCCTGCGAGGAAGTACTGCGGTCGTGATGGACCGCACCTATGCAGAGGGTTTTGCGAGCGACGTCGAAGACTTCTCCGTCACACGGACCTTTGTGGTTTCGACCATGCTGCACGACCTCGTCGAAACGAAAGATGTCTCGCCCTCTCGCCTCACCTCTCTCGACCGGGTGATCGTCGGTGGATCCGGCGCCAAACCCGAGTTACTCAGGTCGTTTTTCGATCGCTTCTCGGTGCGCCCGACGCTCAGCTACGGCCTCAGCGAGGCACCGAGCGGGGTGGTCCGTGAGTCGATGGACGATCCAATCGGTTCGGGACGCGGCTTTCCGCTCCCCCATATCGAAGCCAAAATCGTCGACGGCGAGATCTGCCTCCGCTCGGCAACGAGTGGACCGTGGGCGCAGTGTTGGACCCCCACCCTTGGCTACATCGGAGAACCCGAACGCACCGACGCGCTCTTCTCGGACGGGCTCCTCCGCACCGGAGATACCGGCCGAATCGACAGCGACGGCGGACTCTCGGTGACCGGCCGGCTCAGCAATATGATCATCCGAGGCGGAGCCAACATCGACCCGCTCGCCATCCAGGCCGCGGTCGACGCGCTGGCCTGGGTAGAGGAATCGTTGTGCACCGGCATCGACGACGACCGCCTCGGCCAAAAGGTGAGCGTTCGGATCGTGGCTGGAGCGGCAGCTCCGGCCTCAGAAGAACTCCTCGACGCACTTCGAGAGTCGATTGATCACCCCGTCGACGACGCCACGATCGTCCAAGAACTCCCCCGAAATCACATGGGCAAACTCCTCCGCCACCCCTAACGGGGCCGGCCCAGCGAGACCGAGCGCTGCAGAAAAACTGAACCGCCTCTAAACAGGCCCTCCCACCGGCCCGGACAACCGAGCGGCACGGTAAGGTCAGCTTTGTGACCGACATCGAATACACCGAACTCCTTCCACTTGGCGAGGACACCACCGAATACCGCTTGCTGACCACCGAGGGGGTGTCGACCTTTGAAGCCAACGGCGAAGAGTTCCTGAAGGTCGAACCCGAGGCAATCCGCACCCTCACCGCTGCGGCGATGCACGATATTGCGCACTACTTGCGACCGTCGCACCTCCAACAGCTGCGAAACATTCTCGACGATGATGAAGCCTCGGCGAACGATCACTTCGTTGCCGAGGAGCTGCTCCTGAACGCAAACATTGCAGCCGGTGGCGTGTTGCCTATGTGCCAAGACACCGGCACCGCAATCGTGAAGGGCAAGAAGGGCCAGCACGTCTTCACCGGCTTCAACGACGAAGAAGTAATCGCCCAAGGCATTAGTGACACGTACCTCACGACGAACCTTCGCTATAGCCAGCTCGCCCCACTGTCGATGTTCGAAGAGAAGAACACCGGCAATAACCTGCCCGCCCAAATCGAACTCGCCGCAACCCAGGGCGACGCCTACAAGTTCCTGTTCATGGCCAAGGGTGGCGGTTCGGCCAACAAGACGTTCTTGTTCCAAGAGACCAAGGCTTTGCTCAACCCCGAGAGCCTCATCCACTTTCTCGACCGAAACCTCCAGAAGCTCGGTACGTCAGCCTGCCCGCCGTACCACCTCGCTGTAGTTGTCGGCGGCACATCCGCCGAGCACACGCTCCAAACCGCAAAGTTGGCATCGGCCCACTACCTCGATTCACTCCCTACCGAGGGATCTGCTGCAGGCCACGCCTTCCGCGATCTCGAATGGGAACAGAAAATTCTGGACCTCACTCAAGAGATCGGCATCGGCGCACAGTTCGGCGGCAAGTACTTCTGTCACGATGTTCGCGTCATCCGCCTCCCCCGTCATGGTGCATCAAACCCGGTCGGTCTTGCCGTGTCGTGTTCGGCTGATCGCCAAGCCAAAGCCAAGATCACCAAAGACGGCGTGTTCCTCGAGCAGCTCGAGACCGACCCGGCTCGGTTCATGAACGAAGTCACCGACGACGACCTCGGCTCCAAGGTGGTCAACATCGACCTCGACCAGCCAATGGAAGACATCCTGTCCGAGCTGACCAAACACCCGATCAAAACGCGCCTGTCACTCAGCGGCACGCTCGTGGTAGGCCGCGACATTGTCCACGCCAAGATAAAAGAACGTCTCGACAATGGCGAAGAGATGCCCGACTACCTGCGGAACCATCCAATCTATTACGCCGGCCCAGCCAAGACTCCAGAGGGTTATGCCTCAGGTTCGTTCGGGCCCACGACGGCCGGGCGAATGGATGGTTACGTCGACCAATTCCAAGCTGCCAAGGGTTCGATGGTCATGCTCGCCAAGGGCAACCGCTCACAGCAAGTTGTCGATGCGTGCAAGGCTCACGGTGGCTTCTACCTCGGGTCGATCGGCGGCCCTGCAGCACGCTTGGCCAAAGACTCGATCCGCAAGGTCGAAGTTCTCGAGTACGAAGAACTCGGCATGGAAGCCGTGTGGCGGATCGAAATCGAGAACTTCCCAGCGTTTATCATCATCGATGACAAAGGCAACGATTTCTTCGCCGAACTCAGCACGCCCGTGTACCTTCGCTAGCCGTATTGACTCGATGCCGGTGTCCCAACTCGCAAGATCGAAGACACGCTGCACCGCGCCGCGGGCGGCGGCGTATCGAACTAATCGGCGCTCTCGAAGTCGACCGACGTCAGACCAGCCAGCGAAGTCGTGCTGATAACACCAACGGGAACATCGTTTTCATCAACTACGGCGATAGCGGCCGTGTCGTGAGTGTTCATCAGACGGGCGGCTTCAACCGCTGGAGCATCGGCCCGAATCGAAGGAAGCTGGCGCATAGCCTGACGGACTCCACAATCGGGGCCGTGTTCAAGCATTGCGGCTGCCAGATCGTGCAGGACGATAAGACCCTCATACTTCGGGCCGCCGACCGGGATAGCGAACGATTGTGAACGGTCGCCGTAGCCGTCGATCACGTCGAGCAGCGTGGCGTCGGGAGTGATCACTCCAAGGTCATCGATCATCACGCTGGCGGCCGGCTCGTTCAACCGTCGTTCAAGCTGACCTTGACGCGCACTGCGCTGGTTCTCCGAAACCGAGTCGCTACCCATCATCGTCTGAGCAATGGCGGTAGCGATCAGGGCGGGGATCACAAACTCGGCACGACCCGTCGTTTCAGCGACAAACATGACGGCGGCCAGTGGCGTTCGGTAACCAGCCCCGAGGACAGCGGCGAGACCAATGACCGGGTAGAGGCCCGTCGATGGAGCCCCAACGATGATCTCTACAGCACGCCCGAGGAACATCCCCTGCACGACGAGCGGGATAAACACACCGCCAACGCCACCCAAGCTCAAGACCGCTCCGGTCACGAAGAATCGAAGAACGAACAGCACGAGAATGGCGAGCAGCGTCACCTCGTTGTCCACGACCAACGATGCAGCTATTTCTGAACCAATACCGATCGTGACGGGTTCGTCGACGAGCGCGTTCGCAATCAGCAGCGCACCGCCCATCGTGACTGCGGCGATCGGCAGACGGACCGCAAACTCGTATTGCCTGCTCAACGACTTGGCATAGCCGAAGCCTCGAGCAAGACCCTTCGCAACGAGTCCAGCGAGCACGCCGATCAGCACCGCTGCCAACAGCTCATCTCGGATTTCGAGTTCGGTTGGATTGAACACGAGAAGCGGTTCGTCGCCAAGGAACGTGATGAAGGTCAGATAGCTTGCAGCCGCCGCTATCAGCGCGGGGATCAGGCCGTACCGCGAGACGTCGTTCCTGTACGGCGCCTCAATCGCCCACAACACACCGGTCGCAGGAGCGCGAAAGATCGCCGCTACGCCAGCCGCCGCCCCAGCGACGAGGAGGACCAATCGCGGCTTCTCGCCGAGTACGCGTGGAATGCGGTCGCCCAAGGTCTGGCCAATAGTCGCACCCATCAAGATCGAGGGGCCTTCAAGACCGACCGCGCCGCCACTACCGATCGTGCCGAAACTCGCGATGAGCTTTGGAAGCAGCGCCTTACCTTCCGCACCCGAACCGCTGTGAAAGGACTCGATGTAGGCATCCGAAGACGTTGACGAAGCGCCGGCTGTGCGCGAGATGATCGCATAGACGATCACGAGGCCGATGGGCGGCAAAATCAGCTGCACCCAGATCGGCGAATCGAGCACTGCGCCCAACGTGATATCGAGCGTGATGAACTCGAGCAGCGCAACCAACGCTCCGATAACAATTCCTAACCCGGCGTAGATGAGGAAGCGGAGTGCGCCGGTGGTGAACACCTACGCACTCTAGAGAACCTCTGCTCTTGTGAGGTCGTAATCGTGCGAAAGAACCGGTGAACGAAACTATTTATTGGCTAGCCACGATCGGACCGAGCGCGCAGTAACTCATGAACGCTGGCTCGTGATCGGCGCCAACATCGACGTCGGTAGGCAATGTCACCGCTGTCGCCGTTGCCGATGCTGCGGGCGTCGCCATCGAAATCGCAGCCGCCGAGCCGCCGACAGCGACCAGAAAACCGATGGCGAGGGGAGCCAACCCCGTTCGGCGACCGCCCGACGAGCTAGGCCCCCGAGGATGCGGCGCGGGCCCCTCGTCGAGCAGCAAATGCATCGCCATTGCGAAGATTCCTAAGGCGATGGCGAGCCACCACATGATTGCGTAGCTACCGGTGAGATCCACGACCTCACCACCCATCCATGCGCCGATAAACGATCCCATCTGGTGCGAGAGGAACACGATCCCGAAGAGCGCTCCGGAGTTGGTCGGGCCAAACATCTCGGTAACGATGCCCGACGTCGGCGGCACGGTGGACAGCCACAGCACTCCCATGGCCATCGCAAAGATGATCGTCGAGGTGGGCGTCACCGGCATGATCACAAATATCGCAATGACCACCGCACGCATCCCGTAGATGCCGGCCAGCAACTTGGTGTACGAGTATCGCTGGCCCAGCGCACCGACCAAGAGCGATCCAAAGACGTTGAAGAGTCCAATCAACGCGAGCCCCGTCGAAGCAGTGGACGCCGACAGACCCTGGAGATTCACAAAGCCAGCGAGATGAACGCCGATAAAGGTCACGTGGAAACCACAGACGAAGAACGCGGCGTTCAAAAACAGATAGGGGCGACTCGACCGAGCTCGCAAGAGATCCTCTGACAACGTCGGCGCATTCTCGGAAGCCACACCATCTTGACGGTCGACTTCGCGTTCGATCAGCTTCGAACGCATTGCGGGCGCGACCAGGATGATCGGGATGAGCACGACCGCCATCGCGACTGAGGTCGACTGCCAATCGCCACGGTCGAGCAGGAACCGGGCCACCGGAATCAGAATGAACTGACCGAGCGAGCCCACAGCACTCACGATGCCGAGGTTGAGCGAGCGACGTTCCGGAGGCGAGATCCGCCCGACCGCCGACAACACGACAGCGAAGCTCGCTGCCCCGACGGCAATTCCGGCGATGAACCCACCCGTCAGGATGATCATCCCGGCGCTATCGGCCATCGACATCAGTGCCATCGCCACGACGTACAGCACGCCGCCGCCAGCGAGAGTCGACGACGCCCCAAACCGGTCGGACAACGCTCCAGCGAGCGGCTGACTAAACCCCCACATGAGATTCTGAATGGCGATCGCTAAAGAGATCGAGCCGAGGTCGGCGCCTAACCCATCCGAGATCGGCCCCACCAACAACCCGAAGGTCGAGCGAACGCCCAAACTCAACGCAGTGATCACACCGCCGGCTGCAACGACAAGCCACAGCGGCAGACGCGACCGATGAGTGGCTTGAGCTAACGTCATGACGAACAACGCTAGCCCGTGAACCACGCACGGGAGCAGGTAGACACATGGCGGCCCTGAATACTCCAAGCACGAGCGCTCCAGAAAAGACCAGACAACCCGGCCCGCCGTTGTGGCTCTCGATCCTCGTCTTCCTTATCGGAACCGGACTCATCGCATTCGGCGCCTTCGTGCTCCTAAGCCGATTCCTCGAAAGTTCCACCGTTCCCTCGTTCGAAGTTCCAGGCTCCCAAGAGCGAAGCCTCGACCCGGGCACCTACGACGTCTTCGGATCGACCGGTGACGTCTTCGACTTCTTCGTACCCCCATCGTTCTCCGCTGCAGAAGTAACGGTGACCAACACCGACACCGGTGTTTCGGTCCCCACCAATCCTGGCGCAGAGGTCGAATTCACCATCACGCGACAGACGACCAGCTACGAACGCGTCGGCACTTTCACCATCACCGAGGCGGGTAGCTACCGCTTCGACATCACGCCACAGGACGGTGCCGACCCCTCCCGGGCCGTCGTTGCACGATCAGTCTTCGCCACATTTGGCGAGGCGCGCAGTCCGATCATCATCTTGGGGGTCGGGATAGTCCTGACCGTGCTCGGCGCCATCATGGTCATCATCGGCATCGTCAGACGAGGACGCGCCAAGCGCGCAGCCAAAGGACACGGACCCACGCCGGGCATCTATCAAGCCCCACTACCGGCAACGTCGACGACGACCCCCGCAGCTCCGCAGAATCCCGCAGCTCCGCAGAATCCCGCAGCTCCGCAGAATCCCGCAGCTCCGCAGAATC
>CAZBTI010000016.1:24761-38372 GCA_964494395.1 uncultured Acidimicrobiales bacterium
CCCGCAGCTCCGCAGAATCCCGCAGCTCCGCAGAATCCCGCAGCTCCGCAGAATCCCGCAGCTCCGCTGTCACCCACGCCCCCACCGGCACCACCACCAACGCCTCCAGGATCTTCAAATCCAGGAGAAACCAATACCCCTTGGTAAAGGCCTGACCTAGGACGCGAGCGCGATCTCTTCGGCCAAAACCAAGCCTTGTTCCAAGGCGTCATCGTCGTGATAGCGCGCCCAATCGAGCCACAGTCCGCTCGTCAACGCGACCACGTTCTTGCAGCGAGAGAGCACCTCTGTCTCCCCGAGCCCGGATCGCGCAGACGTCACGTAGCTCGCCAACGTCTCTTCGTACCTTTGGTGGTAATCACGATCGACCTTGGCCAGTTCAGGTTCGGTCAAGGAAACCGCCCACAGCGACACTCGGAGCCGCAGGTAATCACCGTTCAAGAACTCCTCAGAGAATGACCCTCGGATAAAGGCCCGGACTTTCTCATCGGGATCCTCGACTAGCGCGGCGGCTTCGTTGCTGGCTTCGCGAAGCTCATCGGACGCACGTTCAAACACGGCAAAGATGAGCCGGTCTTTGTCATCGAAGTGATAGCTGATCAGCCCGAGGCTGACATCGGCCTCTAGTGCCACTTGGCGCAAGCTCGTTCCTTGCACACCGTCACGCACGATCACCGACTGCACTGCGTCGAGGATGTTGTTCTGGGACTCGGTTCCGCTCATGTTGCAATTGACGGTACCAAAACGAGAACGAGTAGGAGCATTGGTGCTGCTCCTACTCGCTTCGCTTCATTCGTATCCTAGGTAGCCCGATACCCTCCACCACGTGACTCCCTCCAGACGAATTGTTGACAGTGCAACTTGAGGACAGTGCAACGTGTCCGTGTCGATCGGCGGTCTCTGCCGCGCTGGCAGCGCAGCCGAGCGAGCGTCGGTCCTATGCCAACTGCTGCAAACCCTGGCACGAGGCTGGGCACGCCGGGCTTGGTGCCACCCCCGAGATAACCATGCGGTCGCGCTACAGCGCCTACGTTGCCCACGACGAGAGCTACCTGCTCAACACGTGGCACCAAAGCACTCGCCCTGATGCGGTCGAGTTTCCAACAAACGTCGAATGGCATGGTCTCACCGTGATGAACGCAACCGGTTCGAGTTTGGATAAGTCCGGAGAGGTCGAGTTCGCTGCTCGCTTCCGCCGAGGCGACGCGCCCCTCGAACTCCACGAACTCAGCACATTCGTGCAAGAGCAAGGCCGTTGGTTCTACGTCGATGGGACCGATCCGGACACCCTCTGAGCAATCACGTACGCAAGAAATCCCGAAAGATGTGTACCGAATTAGCCTTTGACGGATAGTCGGCCGTATCGGGCACTACCGTGGAGGCCGTTACATGTCGTTCACAAGCCCACCAACGCCTCGCACTCCGCCCCCCAGAGTGTCGGTCCCTGGTCGATCTCCCCTGCCCGAGATCGAGGACCTCAACGGTCACTCGAACGGCCATGAGGATGATCTCACCTTCGAGAGCACCGACGAACAACCACTCGCCGAACTCGACACGGCCGAAAAGCGGCGTTCACGCCTCCTCGCAGGCCTTCTTTGGCTATCGGCGATTGGATTGGGAGCGCTAGTGGCGTTCCTCGTGTTTGGCCGAGATCCAACCGTTGGACCCGTTGAGGTCGAAACCGCAATCGATGATGCGATCACTCAGGCCTTCGACGCCACCACCATTCCCCCCGACCGCGGCCCGGCCGTCTATGGAACAATCTTTCCGTCTCTCGTCTTCATTCAGGTCGGTGGCGAGGGTCCCGACGCCGGACTCGGCAGCGGTGTCATCATCAACGCCGACGGCTCGATCATGACGTCAGATCACGTCGTTGCTGGAGCGACCGACATCTCGGTCACCTTCACCGACGGAACCACCGCCCCAGCTCAAGTAACCGAGTCCATCCCCGACATGGACATCGCCATCATCCAAACGAGTGTCCTCCCCGATGTCGTCGTTCCCGCCACGTTCGGCGGAACTCCCGCAGTCGGCTCTCGGGTCTACGCCGTTGGAAACCCGCTCGGACTTTCCGGCTCGATCTCAACTGGCGTCATCTCGGCCACCGGGCGAACGATCGGCCGCGACCCAGACGAGCCTCTCGAAGACCTCATCCAGTTCGATGCAGCGGTCAACCCCGGTAGCTCCGGCGGACCCCTACTCGACGAAAATGCCCAACTCATCGGCATCGTAACCGCACTGGCCAACCCAACCGGCGAAGACTTCTTCTCCGGCATCGGGTTTGCCGTGCCCATCCAAAACGCAGCAGGAGCTGCTGGAGGCCCAGAACAGTGAGCAAGTTCTTCAACAAGTCAGACAAGTCAGAGGACGACAGTTCGACCGGCGAGCCCGTCATCGAGTCCATCGATGCTGATGGCAACACTGACTTCGCTGACCTCGAGAACACCACGGACATCTCTGGATCAGTTCCCGAGATGCACACCGAAGAGATCACGAGAGATGCAATCGGTAACGGCGCCCCACCTCCCCCTCCTGCACCGGGAACGAACGTGCCGACCGTCGGTCCACCTCCCGCACCGAATGGCTCGGCTAGCGATTTCGCCGCAGCCGGAGCCCCCGCTACTCCTCCACCATCTTTCCCGCCGCCGGCAGCCCAACCGCCGGTCGCTCGCCCTCAGGTAGCGATCAGCGGAGAGCCCAATGCTCCTGAAACATTCCCCGCTGAACGTCGTTCCGAACACCTTGCGCTCGAGCAGGTGCTCTACGAGGTCAAGAAGGTCATCGTTGGCCAAGACCTTCTCCTCGAACAGCTCATCGTTGCACTCTTGGCGCGTGGCCACGTTCTCGTCGAAGGCGTTCCCGGCCTCGCCAAGACCTTGGCCATCAAAACGCTCGCTGACACGATCGGTGGCGAATTCCAGCGCATCCAGTTCACCCCCGACCTCGTTCCCGCCGACCTCACCGGCACTCGCATCTACAACCAGAAGTCGGGCGAATTCCAGACGTCGCTCGGGCCGGTCTTTACCAACCTGCTCCTCGCCGACGAGATCAACCGTGCTCCGGCCAAGGTGCAGTCAGCGCTGCTCGAAGTCATGCAGGAGCGCCAAGTGACTATCGGGCGCGAGACCCACGAGGTACCAAAGCCATTCCTCGTGCTCGCAACGCAGAACCCGATCGAGTCCGAAGGCACCTACCCGCTGCCCGAAGCCCAACTCGACCGCTTCATGATGAAGGTTCTCGTCGACTACCCAACCCCTACCGAGGAGTTCGTGATCGTCGAGCGCATGACCTCATCGGTCGAAGCTCTCGAACAGGTCATCAACACCGACCAACTCATTGCACTCCAAGATGCTGTCGACGACGTTTACGTCGATCCAGCACTTATCGACTACGCCGTGCAACTGGTCAACGGCACGCGAAACCCCGCTGGCCTCGGCCTGGTTAACCTCACCCCCTACATCACACACGGAGCGAGTCCACGTGCATCGATCAACCTGATCCTCACGGCCAAGGCCCTCGCCTTTGTTCGGGGCCGCAACTACTGCTTGGCCCATGACGTTCGAGACCTCGCACTCGACGTTCTGCGCCATCGCCTCGTTCTCTCCTATGAAGCACTCGCCGACGATGTCCGCCCAGACGACCTTCTCGCCCAAATCCTCTCCGCAGTTCCGCTGCCTGAAGTAACGCTGAATGAGCGCACAAACACCATTCTTAGCCAAGCCTGACCAGCGTGCGCCTGAGGCTCTGCTTCAGCGCCTCGACTGGCAGATTCTTCGGCGTCTCGAGGGACAACTCCAGGGTGATTACCGCACCGTTTTCCTTGGCGAGGGTCTCGACGTCTCGGATCTGCGCGACTACCAACCCGATGACGATGTTCGTCGTATCGACTGGAACGTCACCGCTCGGATGAACACGCCCTTCGTGCGTCAGTACGAAGAGGATCGCGACGTCACGGCATGGTTTCTCGTCGATCGATCGCTATCGATGCAGTTCGGTCACGGCGAACGCAACAAGGAAACCGTTGTTGCTGAACTGACCGTGGCGCTGTCGCGCCTCTTGAGTAATCGAGGCAACCGTGTTGGGGCAATGTTGTGGAGCAATGCGCTCGACGCCCTACTCGAACCTCGAACCGGCCGACCCCAGGTTCTCCGACTGGCAAAGAACCTTCTCACCCCCGCCCCATCGGCACCGAACTCGCAGGCGTCAACGACGACGCTCACCGACCTGATCGCTGCTGCCAATGGCATTGCGCGACGTCAGTCGCTCGCCTTCGTGATCTCCGATTTCGTCAGCGCCCCAGGATGGGATCTCGAACTGCGTCGTCTTGCGGTTCGCCACGAGGTCATCGCTATACGAGTCACCGATCCCCAAGAGCAGAGCCTTCCGAACGCAGGCCTCGTCGTGGTCCAAGATGCCGAGACCGGCGAACAGATGACTGTCGACACGAGCAACCAAAAGTTCCGCGAGCGCTTCGAAGAAGCAGCGAGTGAGCGAGAAGCAGGGATCGCTGACGCTGCGGTCCGCGCCGGCGTGGACCTCTTTGAGATCTCAACCGAAGACGACCTTGCACGCAAGTTGCTCGAGATGGTCGCCCACCGCAAGGCGAGGCGAGGCCGATGATCTTTCTTTGGCCGCTCGCATTGGTCGGGCTGATCTTCGTGCCGTTCTTTGCGGTTATGTACTGGCGTTGGACCAAACAACGCTCGAGCAACGCCACTGCGACCCTCGGTGGTGGATACCAACAGGTCGCCGAGAAACGGTGGACCCGCCACATCTCTCCGGTGTTTGCCCTGCTGGCACTCACGTCTTTGCTCGTCGGTTTTGCTCGACCCCAGGCAACCGTCGATGTTCCGCGCCTTCGCAGCACCGTGGTTCTTGCGTTCGATACCTCGCAGTCGATGGCCGCCGACGATCTCGAACCAACCCGACTCGAAGCCGCGAAGAACGCTGCCTTGCTGTTTCTCGAAAGCCAGCCAGACTCGGTCGATATCGGCGTGGTCTCCTTCGGCCAAACCGGAGCGATCACGCTCAGCCCAAGCCAAGAACGCGACGACGTCGCTGCGGCGATCAACCGACTACAGCCAGTCGGCTCCACGAGTCTCTCCGAAGGAGTCTTCGCTGCTCTTAGCGCAATCGCGGAAGACCCGATCATCTATCAACCCGATGAGAATGGAAACGTCGACATTCCGCCCGTCGATTTCGGCAGCTTCGGTTCATCGATCATCGTCTTGTTCTCCGACGGCGAGGACACCACCGAAGCCGACCCACTTCCATTGGCCGATCTCGGGGCACAGGCGGGCATCCGCATCTATCCGGTCGGCGTTGGCACGCTCGAAGGAACGACGCTCGATATTGATGGCTTCAGCGTTTCAACCGCATTGAACGAAGAGTCACTCGTTGGCCTCGCCGAACAATCGAACGGCACATACTTCCAAGCCGACGACCAAGACGATCTCGCCGCCGTTACCGAAACCATCGAACGAGATCTCACCGTCGAAGAGGAACGCCTCGAAATCTCCAGCTTCTTCGCCGGTGGCGGGCTGGTGCTGATCACTATCGCCGCCGTGGCATCCATGGTCACCCAGCGGAGGCTCCCATGAGTTTCGCCTGGCCACTACTACTGACGCTGCTCCTCGTTCCGCTCGCGCTGCTCGTCGCCTACATCATCATGCTTCGCAAGCGGAAGAACGAAGCGATTACTTACACGAGCCTCTCGCTCATTCGAGCAGCACTCCCCACGCAATCGTCGTGGAAGCGCCACCTGCCCGCTGCCTTACTGCTGCTCTCATTGGTCTCGCTGGCAATCGGGGCCGCCCGACCAATCGTGTCGGCCCAGGTACCGCTCAGCCGAACGTCGATCATCCTCACCCTCGACGTCTCGTTGTCGATGTGTTCGACCGACGTTGCACCCAACCGACTCGCTGTGGCGCAGGACGCTGCTCGGGAGTTCGTCACCAACCGAGATGACGGCACCCAGATCGGCATCGTTGCGTTCGGCGGAACAGCAGAACTGATCGTCCCCCCAACGAACGACACCGATGAACTTGTTCAAGCCGTCGATGGATTCACCACCACGCTCGGTACCGGGATCGGTAACGCCACTATTACCGCTCTCGATGCAATCGCCGAAGTAAACCCCGATGTCGAACGAGCCACGATCGATCTCAGCGACGTCGTCGATCGAGATGCAATTGCGGCTTCCGGTGAATTTGTTCCAGACATCGTGGTGTTGCTCACCGACGGGGCGAACAGCCAAGGTGTCGAACCGCTCGTCGCTGCTCAACAGGCATTCGACCGCCAGGTCCGGGTCTTCACCATTGGGTTCGGTGGAGATGAAATCGCCGACATGGTCTGCTCGCCTAATCAGATTGGGCCCGGCTCCTTCGCCCCCGGTTTTGGCTTCAATGACGGCCGACCCGATCTTGGCGACACCACACTCGACGACCTTCGCCCGTTCTTGGTCATCGACGAACCGACCCTCATCGAGGTCGCCGAGTTGACCGGCGGCCAGTACTTCCGAGCAGCGGACTCTGCACAGTTGATCGATGTCTTCGAGCAACTGCCGAGCCAGATCGTGCTTCAAGACCAAGATGTCGAGGTAACCGTGGGCTTCCTCATCGCCGGTGCATTGCTGCTGATGGGCGCATATGTTTCTGCCACGCTCCTTCGCACAGGCGGCTCGTCATAGGCGACCGGCTAGTCTCAGCCCATGACTTCAGTCGTAATCCCCCAGCCCGACGATTGGCACGTGCACCTGCGCAATGACGCCATGCTCGAAGCGGTCGTTGGCTACACCGCCCGTCGCTTCCGGTATGCCATGGTCATGCCGAACCTCGTGCCGCCGATTATCTCCACGGCAACAGCGACCACGTATCGAGATCAGATCCTTGCCGCCGCCCCCGACGACGCCACAGATTTCCGACCGGTGATGGCGGTGTATTGCTCGCCCGACGTCGATCCGGCCGATCTTCGTTCCGGCATCGAACAGGGCGTGATCGCTGCGGTCAAGTACTACCCCGCTGGTGCAACGACGAACTCCGAAGCTGGAGGCACCTCGCTCAAGGCGTTCGGCGCCCTCTACGAGGTCTTGATCGAAACCGGTTCACGGCTTCTGGTACATGCCGAAGCAACCGACCCAACGATCGATATCTTCGACCGCGAAGCGGCCTTTCTCACCGACCAACTCGCTCCCCTGTGCGCTGCCTATCCGGACCTGGCCGTAACGGTCGAGCACGTGTCGACGCGAGCTGGGGTCGACTTTGTGGCTGCACACCCGCAGGCTGCTGCCACGATCACGCCGCACCACCTCGCTCGCGAACGATCTGATCTTCTCGCACATGGCATGAAACCCGATCTTTACTGCAAGCCGGTTATCAACTCAGCCGACGACCGCAACGCGCTCGTCGCAGCCGCAACGAGCGGCGACACCGACTTCATGCTCGGCACCGATTCAGCGCCCCATCCAACCACGGCGAAGTACGGACCCACCGCCAAGGCTGGCGTCTTCAACGCTGCCTACGGGCTTGAGGTGGTGGCCGATGTGTTCGCTGCCAACGACGCGCTCGACAATCTGGCAGCGTTCGTATCGACAAACGGATGTGAGGTCTATGGCGTCGAGGCCCCGACCGAAACCATCACGCTCACCGCTGAGAAGGTCGACGTCGAGGTAGCAACATCACTCTCGACTGCAAATGGCGACGAGGTGGTCCTGTTTGGAGCAGAAGAAGCCACCCGCTGGACGGTTCGCTAGGCGGTCTAGCGGGTCAGCCTTTCTGGGGCCACCCACAACGCACGTTCACGCCAGGCGAGAAGTGGACCACAGGTTCGCCCTCAGGCTGAGTTAATCCGGTTGCGGTAATGAGTTCATCGTCGTAGGAATCGGCGGTCGCGAAGTGCAAGGGCCAAGGCTCGTGGTACATCTTGGCGTAGCTGCGCCATTTCCAGAGGTCTCCATAGAGCGCCCAGCGGGCCGTCAAGAAACGATCGAGCGGGCCCTGCTGCCCGTCGGTGAACGCTTCGCCGACCGTTACCGACACCAGCGACGTCGCTGGCCTCGGATCTGGCCACCTTCGGGCAGTGGCATAGGCAATGCGATCCCCTTCGACCAATGGCCGGTCGATCTCTCGGCCCTCAGCGTCGGTGCGATCGATCGTCATATCTGCCCAAAAATACGGCACTTGATAGGACGTGCGAGCCGTGACGACCGCTGGCAACGACGATGCCTCGAGCGACCAGAAGTAGACGCCAGGCTCATTCGATTTGCTCGTCACGTACGTTCGAACATTGGTCTCGGGAAAGTGCAGAATCGACTTCATCGCCGGGGCGAACGGGACATCGATGCGCATCTGAAACGGCACGAGACCAACCCATGCTGATCCGTCGAACGTCTCGACGGTTAACCCTTCGGGTAAAAGCTCCTGGACCTCTTCGGGTTCGTAGCGCCAGTGCAGCATGGTGAGGTCATCCCATTTCATGCGCATGGGAGTCCGCTTGATCGTGTGCGGACACACCTCGGGGTATCGATCGACAGAAACCATAGAGATACCTGTTGAGTTTAGTCTTGCTCGCTGCCCTGCTGAGACGGAACCAATGATTGCGCAAACCAGTCGATCTGCTCGGCCACCTCGACGTGGTGTTCCCACAGAACCATGTGCCCGGCCTCGGGGTAAGTGACCAGTTGGGAGTGCGGCAGGGCTGCGTGGAGGTCGGCGACCTGCTTTGGCCGAACCAATTGATCACGGCCCGCTCCCACCACCAAACTCGGCACCTGAATACTACCGAGCTCGTCGAGCAGGTCGTGAGCGCCCAGCGCAGCGGTCGCTGGTGCCCTCACCGATTCAGGGCATCTCCGGAAGGCATTGGTCGACTCGTCGACCATGTGCAGACTCGGACCCTTACCGAACACGCTCAGGCCGGCGATTAGCCGGAGGCGTTCGTTGTCGACACCGGTAAGGGCGTTCGGGAGCTCCCTTGCGCCGATGCGAAGTCCGAGCGACTGACGCTTCGAGTTGGTTGCGCCTGCGCTAGCGATCGCGACGAGCGACTGCACCCGTTGTTCGAAGACCGCTGAGTGGCGAACAGCAAATCCCATTGCCGCCATTGCTCCCATCGAATGTCCAACGAGGCAACGCGCTCGAAGATCCAGCAACTCGAAGACTTCGGCGAGGTCCGCCCCAAGCTGTTCGGAGCCATAGCCAGCAGTACCCGCTGTTGAATCGCCGTGACCACGCTGGTCGATGGCGACGATTCGATAGCCCGCAGCGATGAGCAAAGGGGCCATTGGGCCCCAATCGTGGCGAGATGCGGTGAGACCATGCACCAAGACGATGGTCGGCCCCGAACCGGCGGTCCAGGTGGCGATCTCTGCACCGTCGCTCATCACCACGGTGCGCCGTTCCGACGGCGGGAAACGGACGGGGATACCTCCGAGCGGGTCCGGGTTCTGCCTCCATTGCTCGATGTGTCGCCGACCGAGCAAGCCACCACTCAAAAGGGACGCGAGCGCAACGGCTGGTATCGCGACTGCAGACCGTTTCATGTTCCTATCCTCTCGCATCGCGTGAAGAAGTCCACCGGTAGTGAGCACTAGAATTTAACTATGTCCGAAATGCTCTTTCCTCCGATTGTGCCGATCTCGGCCGCTGCCGGCGCCGACGGCGTGTCGACCGTTCTGTGCGACGTCCGCTGGCCTTTTGATAACCGTGTTGGCCGAGAGGTGTTCGCCAAAGGCCATATCCCGGGAGCCCGACACCTCGATCTCGACCAAGACCTGGCTGGCACGACCGCACCGGGGTTGGGCCATCACCCCCTCCCAGAACCTGCAGCATTCGCTGCGGCCCTGTCCAGTGCGGGGATTAGCGATAGCACCCGAGTGCTCGCCTACGACGATGTTGGAGGCATGATCGCTGGACGCCTCGTGTGGATGCTGCGCTGTTTGGGTCAAGAAGCCGCGCTGCTCGATGGAGGGTTTCAGGCCTGGAACGGCGAGATCGAAACCGGAGAACCCGAAGTGGTAACCACCCACTGCGCCGCCCGTCAGTTTCCAAGCAATGCGACCGTCGACGCCAACGAGGTCGACGCCTTCGCCAGCTCCGGTGGTCTCGTCGTCGACGTGAGAGCGCCCAGCGCGTTCGCTTCGAGGGAACTCCCCGATTTCGAAACCGGCCATATTGCCGGAGCGGTCAACCTTCCCCTAACGAACAACATGTCCAAGGGCCACTACCGCCCCATGGTCGAACTCGCTGGCGAGTTTGGCGAGCAGGGCCTCGGCGAGGACACGATCTACTACTGCGGCTCGGGCGTGAGCGCATGCACCACCATGCTCGCCGCCGAAGCGGCCGGCCTCGGCCGAGGCCGGCTCTATGTCGGTTCGTGGTCCGGCTACACCACCCGCCCCTAACGGGGTCAATTGGGTAGGTGCTCCAATTGGGTAGGTGCTACTCGACTGCGTTCCAGTCGCTGATGGACTTGACCTCGAGGAACTCTTCGACTCCCCAATGGCCTCCTTCGCGACCGTTCCCTGATTGGCCGTAGCCACCGAATGGTGCACCAGCACCTCGTGGCTTGCCGTTCATCTCGACCATCCCTGAACGGAGCTGACGTGCAACACGTCGTGCCTTGTCACGATCGGTGGTCTGGACGAAGTTCGTGAGGCCGTATGGAGTGTCGTTCGCCAAAGCGATTGCTTCTTCTTCAGTGTCGAACGGCGTGATCGAAAGTACTGGTCCGAAGATCTCCTCGGTAGCGATGGTCATCTTCGGGTCGACATCGACGAACACCGTAGGCTTCACGTAGTACCCCTTGTCGAAACCGTCGGGGCGACCTTGTCCGCCGGCGATCAGGCGGGCGCCCTCTTCTTCGCCCTTGGCGATCAGGCCTTGGATCTTGTTCCACTGCGCTTCGCTCACAACCGGGCCGATGTGGTTGCCCTCTTGGGTCGGCGCACCGACGCCTGTGTTCTCGGCAGCGACCTTTGCCTTGTCGACGGTCTCATCGTAGATAGACCGCTCGACGAGCATGCGGGTTGGGGCGTTGCACGACTGACCGGTGTTGTTGAAGCAGCGCCACACGCTCCATGTGATGGCGTCCTCGCCAGCATCGGCGAAGATGATGTTTGCGCCCTTGCCGCCGAGTTCGAGTGCCACACGCTTGACCGAGTCGGCTGCGTTCTTGGTGATCGCCACGCCAGCTCGAGTGCTCCCGGTGAACGACACCATGTCGACATCGGGGTGACCGGAGAGTTGGGTACCCACTCCGACACCGTCGCCGTGGACCATGTTGAACACGCCCGGCGGGAAGCCGGCTTCGTCGATCATCTCGGCAAACAGTGAACCGCTGAGCGGAGCGATCTCGCTTGGCTTGAGAACCATGGTGCAGCCAACACCAATCGCCGGAACGACCTTGAGCGTCACCTGGTTCATTGGCCAGTTCCACGGCGTGATGAGCGCGCACACGCCGACCGGCTCGTAAAGGATGATGTTGTCAGGAGAGTGCGGGCCGAGCGGACGCTCGAACTCGAATGCCTTGAGCGCTCGGATGATGCTCTTCAGGTGGCCAATTCCGGCTCCAACCTGTTGGGCGGCCGACATATCTTGCGGCGCTCCCATTTCCAGCGAAATCGCTGCAGCCATCTCGCTGGCGCGTGCCTTGTAGATCTCCATGAGTTTCTCGAGGAGCGCAATGCGCTCTTCTACCGGGGTGGCAGCCCATGCCGGAAATGCTGCCTTCGCTGCAGCGACGGCAGCGTTCGTGTCGGCTTCGCCCCCGAGCGAGATCACGGCGCTCACCTCTTCGTTCGACGGGTCGATCACGTCGAAGTCGTGTGCGGAGGCCGGATCGACCCACTCGCCGTTGATGTAGAACTGGCGGCGATCGAGCATGGTGTCTGACATGGGCACTCCCCTATGTAATTTCCTATGTAATTCCGTCGTCATCGACTGGGCGTAACGCTACACAACCAAGCCCTCGACTGAACACACCGCGCAACTACAAACCGTCGATAAGGTAAGCATCGCAGCGGAACTGGCGATACGGATGGAAGTGACCATCGGGAACCGCTGCAAGATCTCGTGTCGTTCGCCTGGGCCAATATTCGGAAAAGACTTCCATGGCCCAACCTCTGCGCGAGATGACAATTCTCAGAACAGACCTGTTCAGTTCCGCCACTTGTCTGTATGGTGAGTTTCTACAACTTCATCAGCCATCAGCCGGATCGAGAGAGCTTCCAACACAACAGTGTCGGAACGCCGAAGGTGCAAGGTGCACGGTTTGCCAAAGCCGTTCTCCGAAACTCTCAGGCAAAAGGATCGACCCGGTGGCATTCTCTGGAGAGCCGAAGCACGCCCACAAATTGGTTGTGTTTCGCACCGACGGGGCACCATCTCTCAGGTCCAGGACAGGGTTACGCAAGGCAACAGTGCCTTGCGTTTTTGGTTTTTCGACCACCACCCACCGACCGGACCTGACATGAGCACTCTCAAGCGAACAGCACTCTATGACTGGCACGTGGAGCACGGCGGCCGCATGGTCGACTTCGCCGGCTGGGAACTGCCCGTCTTCTACGAGACCGGAGCAATCGAAGAACATCACGCCACACGCACATCGGTTGGCCTGTTCGATATCGACCACATGGGCCAACTCGATGTCGTTGGTCCCGACGCGGTCGCGTACGTCGATCACCTCGTCAGCTCTGACATGACGACGATCCCCCTCGGTGGAGCCAAGTACGGGCTGCTCTGCCACGACGACGGAACGGTCATCGACGATGTCATCGTCTACGCACTGGCCCCCGACCACATGATGATCGTGGTCAATGCAGCCAACCGCGATGTAGACCTGGCGTGGGTCGAGGTGCACGCTGAAGGCCGCGATGTCACGATCACCGATCGATCCGATGCTCTCGAAATGATCGCCATCCAAGGCCCGAACGCCGTGCAACTCGTCGACGCCGTGACCGACTCCGACGTTGCGTCGGTCGAACGCTTCTCGTCGACGACCATCGAACTCTTCGGGACGTTGGCCCTCCTGGGCCGCACCGGCTACACCGGCGAAGACGGCGTAGAGCTCTACATCGAAGGCGGCGTGGTCGACGTATGGACCGGCCTTCTCGCACGAGCGACAGAACTCGGCATCGACGCGGCCGCAATTGGCCTAGGCGCACGTGACAGCTTGCGCTTCGAGCCTGGCTACCCACTGTACGGCCACGAACTCAGCCGGGAGATCAACCCATTCGAGGCTCGCCTCAGCTGGGCGGTCGACCTCACCGACGAGGCTGGCGCCGACAAGGACTTCATTGGCTCCGATGCCCTTCGTGACATTAAAGCTGCGGGCATTACGCGCCGACTCGAAACACTGACCATGATCGACAAAGGCGTACCCCGTGAAGGCTCTGTCGTCGTCGATGCCGACGGCAACGAACTCGGCCCGGTCGTGAGTGGAATGTTCGCGCCGACCGCCGATGTTTTTGCCTGCAATGCCTTCTTGCCTCGTGAGTTTGGCGAGGTCGGCACCGAACTCGCCATCGACATTCGCGGCCGCCAGAAAAAAGCTGCCGTCGCCAAACGCCCCCTCTACCGCCTCTAACCGAACGGCGCTGCCAGACCGAGCGCCCTA
>CAZBTI010000017.1:0-7881 GCA_964494395.1 uncultured Acidimicrobiales bacterium
CGACGACGACTGCTGCGCCGACGACGACTGCCCCTCCTGCTCCGGCAGCCAATGGTGGGGCGCTATTCCAGTCGAACTGTTCTAGTTGTCATGGATCCGACGGATCAGGGACTATCAGTGCTCCCAACATTACGGGCGTTGCCAATCCAGCCCGTGTCACGAACATCGTGACGAACGGCGGCTTCAGAATGCCATCATTCCGCGACCGCCTTAGCGCTGAAGAGATCGAGGCAATCGCATCTCACGTGGTGAACAACCTCTAGAAGAGCGTCGACTAGTTGGGGCGCCCCAGTTCCAGAATCACTTCTCGCATGGCGCTCAGACTGTGGCCAGAGAGCATTGCGGCGCAATGTGGGAGCGCGGCTGCCATGCCTCCCACGAGCGGTTCGAAGCCTGTAGCCGAGGCGCGTGGGTTAACCCAAACAATGCGGTGACTGAGCCGCTCCAGCCGCTCCATCACGTGAGCGAGTTCTTCGGGTTCGTCGGTGTCCCAACCATCGGAGGTCAGCAACACGACCGCTCCGCGGACAGAGGTAGACCACGTTGGGTTCGAGATCAGGGTCCGAAGACTGGTTGCGATCTTGGTGCCGGAGAAGCGATCATCGACGAGTTCTGATGCAGCATCGATCGCGTCTTCCGGTCGCTGTTCTCGAAGTGCCGGAGTAACGCGGGTGAGGTCGGTCGCGAAGGCGAAGACCTCGGCCTGTACTTGGCTCGTCAATGCTCGCATCACGTGCATGTACGGGCGAGCGAAGGTCTGCATCGAACCCGAAACGTCTGCGAGCATCACGACCTTGCGTGGACGCTGCACAGGCTCCTTCCACGCGAGCCTGATGGGGTCTCCACCGGTCCGGCGGGCGAGGGCGAGGGTCCGCCGCTGGTCGAGTTCGCTTCCATGACGGAGTCGTCGGGACCGTCTTGCGGGGCGAGTAGGCCAAGAGATGCGAGCGCGATCGAGCCACTCGCCGATCTGTGCGAGCTCACTATCGCTGAGCTGATCGAACGATTGGTCGGCGATTGCTGCGAGCTCGCTCGGCAAGAGTTCGGGTAATTCGATTTCGCTATCTTCAGGAGCTTCGGATTCTTCGGGTGCCGCCGACGGGGTGCTCGACCACGGGACACCCCCGCTTCCGCTCGCGACTTGGTTCCGGGATGCCAGCTTGATCTGTGCTTCGTCCATGGTCGGCGGCTGGGTCTTGCCCCCCTTGCGGGCATTGCGTCCGATTGGAAGCGCCCCACCATCAAAGACGACATCGAATACCCGGTCAAAGGTCTCGAGGGACCGAACGTCGTGGATGAGCGAGACCCTGCTCAGCCAGTACATCTCGGTTCGTGTCCGGGGACGCGCATGCTCGAGTGCTGCGGCGAACCTCTCGCCGGAGTGGATCGAGACTGGGAGCCCTGCTCGTCTCAACCGGTCAACGAATGCAACGGCAAAGATGGCCCGATCGGTTCCGTCGAGCAGGCTTGTTCTGGACACTACTTCCGGTTCCGCCACCACTGACGTACGAACCAGAAAGCCCCACCGCCAGCGAGGACGCTGTACTCGGCAACGATCAGGAACTCGTGGTGCGCCAGCAGGGTCACGATGGGAGCTCCTCACGAACAACGAGGAGGTCATCGGGAGTCTTAGCGAGCAGTCCGAGCGTTCGTTCGGTCGTCTGATCGATGGTCGACACGCCGAGCACGCTCAGGGCACTCACCCAGTCGATTGTCTCGGCGAGGCCAGGAGGTTTATCGAGGCCCTTCGACCGGATGCCGCCGACAAACGCTGTGGCTGCATCGATGAGGTTCGCATCGGCGCCATCGACGTTGCGCCGCACGATTTCGGCCGCGCGAGCAGTCTCGGGGTAATCGATCCAGTGGTAGAGGCATCGGCGTTTTAGCGCGTCGTGTAATTCTCGCGAGCGGTTCGACGTGAGGACGACGATTGGCTTGACCTTCGCCTGAATTGTTCCAAGCTCTGGGATGGTCACCGACTGTTCGCCAAGGAACTCAAAGAGCAGCGCTTCAAACTCGTCGTCGGCGCGATCGATCTCGTCGATGAGCACAACAGGGGGCGTAGGACCGGGGTGATTGACCGCTGCGAGTAGGGGTCGTTCGACAAGGAACTCCTCGTTGAACAGGTCGGTGTCGTCAATCCGGTTTCCGCCCGACTCCGCCAGACGGATCGAGAGGAGCTGACGAGGGTAGTTCCACTCGTACAAGGCTTCGTTCGCAGAGATGCCCTCGTAGCACTGGAGACGCAGCAATGGTGTCTTGAGCGCCGTCGACATAGCCTTAGCGGCTGTCGTCTTTCCAACACCTGGCTCGCCCTCGAGGAGGAGTGGTTGTCCCAGTGCCTGAGCGAGAAACAATGCAGTAGCGAGCCCCTCGTCGACGATGTACGACTCGCCATCTAGCGCATTCTGGAGCGTGGCAATCGAATCAAAATCGGTCATTGGTTACCGGCCCTTCTCAGAAGCCAGAAGCGCTTCGTAGTCTTCCCAAGTGTCGACGTCGAGCGGCACGGTCGTATCGACCGTGACCTCACACACATCAAACTCTCCCGATTCGATCACCTTCCAAACAGCTTTGTCACCAGATAGGTCGGCGAGTCGATCGAACGTTTCCTGGCTGAAGTAAAACGGGTGCCCAATGCCGTCTTGGTACTTGCACACCACGACCGGGTGCCCGGCTTGGGCGGCAGCGAGCACCGATTCGATCGCTGCTTGAGACACTCCGGGTTGATCCCCGAGAAACATGATGAAGCCATCGACGTCGTCGAGGGTGCCCAGTGCCGAAACGATCGATGACGAGCACCCTTTGCTGTGCTGCGCGCTCTCGACCACTTCGAAGCCGGTGAGATCGACCTGCTTACTCACCTCAGCAGCAGCGCCACCAATGGTGACGAGGCGCCGGGCGACAGGTGCGCTGTTTAAGACGTCGAGGGAAGCTTCGAGCAGCGTCTTGCCGTTGAACGGCAGCAACTGTTTTGGTTGTCCGAGTCGCCGGGACGACCCGGCGGCAAGGAGCAGTCCAGCGACCATCACGCGGAGTTCCTCACGAGACCTGCAGTTCCTCGCTGTGGCGAGTGCGGCAACCAACGTTGCAGTACCAGAAGTCGTCGCCGTCGTGATGGAGGTGAGGCGTGTCGTCTCGAACGAGGACGGTCATGCCGCAGATCGGGTCGATGGTTTCGACCGGGGCGATTGGTTGAGTGGTCTTTGGGGCGGTCAGGCCATCGAGTCGTACTGCACGCGTTACTTCGGCAAGCACGGAGATTGCGACCTCCTCAGCGGTGCGGGCACCGATATCGATGCCGACGGGGGAGTGGATGACGGAGCGAGCATCTGGGTCGAGGTGGAGTGAATCGATCACGGCGGTACCTCGCTTTGAACTCGCGACGAGTCCAACGAAGCCGACCTCGGCTTCGATTGCCGCGGCGATGGAGTCTTCCTCGTGTCGGCCGTGACTCGAGATGAGTACGGCGAGTGAGCCGGCAACATCGGCAACGCCGTTCGGCGTGTGGACAACGCGATAACCCATCTGGGTTCCGAAGGAGACGAGGGCTTCGGCGATTGGAGTGCTACCGACGATCGCGAGTTGGCCTGCGGGAAGTTTTGGTTCCAAGAACACCTCTATTGCGCCGCCGGAAAGGCATGGGTTCACGACCGCATCTGCTCCCGGACGTTCGGGGAAAGGGTCGCCGTCTTCGGGTAAGACCCGAAGGAGTAGCGCCTCCCCCGATTCCAGCACGTTAAGCGCGGCGATCTTGACCGAGCCTTCCGCGCACTGACCACCGACAAATCCTTCGATCGACCCGTCGCTTTGAATTACTGCGGCGTCACCAGGCCGAGCCGATGTCGGCATTTCGGCACGCACAACCGTGGCGAGCACAAACGCGACGCGCTGATCGACGAGTTCTGCCACGCGGGCTTGAATTCGACTTGCTGCGGTCATGTTTGTGCTCCTTCCACGATTCTGCTGGTACCTGTATTGAATTTCGCCGCGTCTAGATTGGCGGCGTTGCGTTGCCTTGCATTGCTTCCCACACCCGTGAAGGTGTGAGCGGCATATCGGCATGGCGCACGCCGAATGGCTTGAGTGCATCGACGACGGCGTTGACGATCGCTGGAGGCGATCCAACCGTTGCCGACTCTCCAATGCCCTTCGCTCCGATCGGGTGATGGGGCGAAGGTGTAATCGTGTGTCCCGTCTCCCAATCCGGTGTTTCCATCGCTGTCGGAATGAGATAGTCCATCAGCGAGCCGCCGAGGCAGTTGCCGTCCTCATCGAATGCGATCATTTCCATCAACGCCATGCCGACACCGTCGGCGAGCCCACCATGGACCTGGCCTTCGATGATCAGCGGGTTGATGGGTGTTCCACAATCGTCGACCGCAATGAAACGACGTACCTTGACCTCGGCGGTGCCAGGGTCGATGTCGACGACGCAGATGTATGCGCCAAAGGGGTACGTGAGGTTGTCGGGGTTGTAGCAGATCTGCGCCTCGAGGCCGCCCTCGATGCCGTCGGGGAGGTCTCCAGCACCGTGAGCTCGCATAGCGATGTCTTGGATCGTGACCGACTTGGACGGGTCGCCCTTCACGGCGAAGGACCCTTTCTTCCATTCGAGATCCGACACGGAAACTTCGAGCATTCCAGATGCGATGAGCTGCGCTTTATCGACCACCTTGCGAGCAACGAGCGCAGCTGCTGCCCCAGACACAGGAGTCGACCGAGAACCGTAGGTTCCCAAACCGAACGGCGTGTTGTCGGTGTCGCCGTGGACAACATCGATGTCCTCGGGAGGAATGCCGGTCTCTTCAGCAATGATCTGCGCGAACGTCGTCTCGTGGCCTTGGCCTTGGGTCTTCACCGAGAGGCGAACAACGGCCTTACCCGTTGGGTGAACACGAAGTTCGCAACCATCGGCCATGCCGAGGCCCAAGATGTCCATGTCCTTGCGAGGACCAGCGCCTACAGCTTCGGTGAAGAACGAGATACCAATTCCCATGATCTCGCCACGCTCACGCTTTTCAGCCTGTTCCTTGCGGAGCTCATCGTAGCCAGCCATCTCCATGGCCTTGCGCATCGTGGGTTCGTAGTCACCGGAGTCGTAGACCCAGCCCGTCTTGGTTTCATACGGGAACTGGTCTGGCTGTATGAAGTTCTTCAGTCGCAGCTCGGCGGGGTCCATGTCGAGTTCGTAGGCCAGACAATCGACCAAACGCTCCACCATGTAGACCGCCTCGGTGATGCGGAACGAACACGCGTAGGCAACGCCGCCGGGCGCCTTGTTCGTATACACCGCTTCCATCGACGAGTACGCAGCCTTCAAGTCGTACGAACCGGTGAAGACGCCAAAGAATCCCGCCGGGTACTTCACGGGTGCCGCGACGCCGTTGAATGCTCCGTGGTCGGCGAGCACGTGGCCACCAACAGCGAGGATCTGTCCGTCGCTTGTGGCGCAAATCTTGCCGTCCATGATGTAGTCGCGGGCAAAGCCGGTGGACACCAGGTTCTCGGTACGGTCTTCCATCCATTTGACCGGCTTGCCGATCAGCAGGGATGCCACGATCGCGCACACGTAGCCCGGATAGATCGGCACCTTGTTACCGAAGCCGCCACCGATGTCGGGGGCGATGACCCGGATCTTGTGTTCTGGGAGACCAGCGACGAGGGCATATAGCGTCCGGTGTGCGTGCGGCGCTTGCGTGGTGCTCCACAGCGTGAGCTTGCCCGACACGGGGTCGAGGTCGGCCACGGCGCCACAGGTCTCCATTGGAGCGGGGTGAACTCTCGGGTAGATGATCTCTTGTTCGACTTTGACGTCGGCGCTTTCCCAAACCGCGTCGAACTCGGCCTTTTCTCCAGCATCCCAATCGAAGACGTGGTTGTCGGCTTTGTCTTCGAGGTCGGTGCGGATAACGCCAGCGTCAGCATCCATTGCCTTACGGACATCGATGACCGGATCGAGAAAGTCGTATTCGACATCGATCAGTTCGAGCGCGTCCCGTGCCGCGTACTTGTCCTCGGCAACAACGAAGGCAACCTCTTGGTGCTGGAAACGCACCTTGTCGGTGGCGAGCACGGCCTGGACGTCGTTCGACAGCGTGGGCATCCACGCCAAGTTGTGCTCGGCGAGGTCGGCGCCCGTCACGACTGCGACCACCTTCGGGTGGGCCTCAGCTGCGCTCTTGTCGATGTTGACGATGGTTCCGTGCGCGATCGGTGAACGGAGGATCGCGAGATGGAGCATCCCGGGGAGCGTCACGTCGTCAACGAATTGGCCCTTGCCGCGGACGAGGCGAGCGTCCTCCTTGCGGAGCATCTTGCCAAAGCCCACCGGGTTGCCTTCGGGCGACAGGGCTTCGTCGCTGGTTGTTGGTTCGTCGGTCACGGTCATGATGAAGCTCCTACGGCTACGGCGTTCTCCGCGTTGGCAGCCCATTGGATTGAGCGGACGATCATCGAGTAGCCGGTGCAGCGACAAATTTGGCCGCTGATCGCTTCACGAATCTCTTCTTCTGATGGGTTTGGGTTCTTGTTGAGGAGCGCACGCGAGGTCATCAACATGCCCGGCGTGCAGTAGCCGCACTGCAGGCCGTGTTCTTGTATGAAACCCTGCTGGACCGGGTCGAGAACTCCGTCTTGTTCGAGGTCTTCGACGGTGCGGACGGTTCGCCCGCCGGCCATTGCAGCCAGCACGGTGCAGCTCTTGACAGGTTGTTCGTCCATCCACACCACACAGGTGCCGCAGTTCGATGTATCGCATCCCCAGTGCGTTCCGGTGAGGCCAATCTCGTCGCGCAAGAAATGCACGAGGAGTTGCCTTCCCTCGATGTCTTTGGTCTGGTCGACCCCGTTTACGTTGATCGTTACTTCCATTTCTAGACCTCCTGGCCAGTAGCTCGGGCTACGGCGGTGCGTAGCGATCGTTGCGTAAGTTCGTTTGCGAGATGCTTCTTGTATTCGGCGCTGCCCCGCATATCGGTATCGGGGTCGCAGTTTGCCGAAGCCACCGCGCCTACCTGAGCAAAGAGCTCTTCAGATGGTGTAACCCCTTGTAGTAACTCGGTAGCGGCATCGATTGTTGTGGTGTTGGGGCCGACCGCAGCCAAGCCAACACGTCCGTCAGAAATGACGCCGCCGTCCATCCAAACCGCAGCACCGGCGGACACAACCGCCCAGTCGCCGGCTCGTCGTTCGACTTTGTTGTAGGCGCTACTGCCGTTGGCGCGGATCGGAATGCGGATCTCGGTCAACATCTCGGCATCGCCAATGGCTGTTTCGTACGGGCCTTGGTGGAAGTCGTGCATAGTCACCATGCGATCTCCACCCGATCCACGGATGACAACCGAAGCGTCGAGCGTCGAGCACACCGCAGACAGATCCTCGGAAGGGTCGGCTTGAGCGAGTGAACCGCCGATCGTTCCGCGGTTGCGCACAACCGGGTCTGCAATGACCTTCTCCGCATCTCGGAACATGGGGAAGTGATGAGCCAACTCGTCACTCTCGAGGATCTGTTGGTGACGAGCCATCGCGCCGATGCGCATCTCGTTACCTTCTACCTTGATGTAGCCGAGGTCGGACTCGAGATCGTTGATATCGATGATGTACTCGGGGTTTGCGAGACGAAGCCTCATCATTGGCAAGAGGCTGTGACCTCCAGCGATCAGTCGGGCTTCTGAGCCCAGGCGTTCGAGCAGGCCAATCGCGTGGTCGACGCTCGTTGCTCGTTCGTATTCGAACGGTGCGGGTACTTGCATGGTTCTCCCCTTGAAAAGACGTGGCTTACGTCACACTCGCGGACGACGGCCAACCCGGTCAACGTGACTTAAGGGATCGCTTAATCAACCTGTCCACGAGTGAGTCCTACCGCTGACCTCGATACAG
>CAZBTI010000017.1:7981-32418 GCA_964494395.1 uncultured Acidimicrobiales bacterium
GGGATCGCTTAATCAACCTGTCCACGAGTGAGTCCTACCGCTGACCTCGATACAGCTGAGGCTCTCAACAGAGGGGACTGAGGTTGGGGCGTTGAGAGACCGTGCGGGCCTGTGCCAGGGCTCCACGTCCGTCAGCGGAAAATCCGCCAGATCAGCGCGAGCACAACGACGGCAACTCCGGCCGGTGCGAAGCGCTTTGCTACGGAGTCGCCAGCGATGTCGAGAAGGTCGAGGACCTCGTCGTCATCGTCCTGTGCTTGCCCGGATGGTGAAGTCACACCAGCGGTGTCGGAATCCTCCGTGGACTCAGCGCTGGCTGCCGCCACGTCTTCGCTCATCTCCGGCTCGCGAATCTTGGCTTCGAGACACTCTGCGAACTGGCCCAGCAGCTTGGTCGAGACGTCCTGCATGACGCCTCTACCGAACTGTGCCACCTTGCCCGAAACTTTGAGGTCGGTTTCGATGTCGACCCGGGTCTGATCTCCTTCGGCGGTCATCTGTGCGGTGATCAGCGCTTGCGCGTTTCCGGCTCCGCGCACGTCGCGACCCTTTCCGTCGATCACCGCTCTGTAGTTTGCATCGTCTTTCTCAACGAAGTTGGCCGTGCCCTTGTACTCGGAGGTCACGGGCCCAACTTTGACCTTGATACCGCCGGAGTACTCTCCATCGCTGTGGTCGGTGAGCTTTGCTCCAGGCAGGCAGGGAGCAATGGTCGGGATATCGGTGAGGAGCTCCCACGCCTCGTCTATCGGTGCGTCGACGGTAAAGGTGTTCTCGATCTTCATCTCGGGTCCTTGTCGTAGGTCTGGTTGGACACGTTTCCAGCGGCTCACTAACGTCGTCAACGTGACTTAAGCAAAGGCTTAATTTGGATGTTCGGGGGAACGGGTGACGCCAACGCAGCTTCGATGTTTCGCAACGATCGTGCGCACTGGGTCTGTTCGCTCTGCCGCCGCCGAGCTCGGAGTCACCGAGGCTGCGGTCTCTGGAAACGTCGGAACGCTCCGCAAAGAGCTCGACGACTCTCTGTTTAGCCGGTCACGGCACGGCTTGGTCTTTACTCCTGGCGGACTTCGCTTGGCTCATCGTGCTGTCGAGATGTTGGGCCTGCAAGAACAAACCAAACGCGAAGTTCACGATGCTCATAGTGGACGGCGACTGCTTCGAATCGCGGCCACCAGCATGTTTGCCGAGTACGCAGCTCCAGGGTTGATCGAGCTCTTCTCGCAGCGGGCTGATGATCTCGAAGTCGAGTTACTCGTGCATCCATCGTCGCGATTCAACGAGTTGCTCATCAGCCACGGTGCCGACGTAGCGATTGGCCCAAAGGCCTCCGGTCCGCTGCCCCTTGGGCTGCAGTCGGCGGAGTTTCTCCGGTACGACGTCGTCGCGGTGAAGTCTCCGTCGCTCGCTTTTGAGCATCTTGGCGAGCTGACGTGGTTCCTCGGCCCGTCGGCGGTTGAAACGCTCGGCGTCTCGCAGTTCATCCTCGAACGAGCGGCCGTGGATCCAAGGCAGCAGCGGATCTATGGCAACCACGCCGCGGCCGTGACCGAGGCTCGGAATGGAAACGGTATTGCACTCTCGCCACGCTTCGCGGTGAAGGATGCCATAGCCGATGGTTCGCTGGTCGAGGTAGACGATCGCCGTTGTCGAGCAACGGGTACGTGGGCTGCGAGTACCTTGCAGCGCGACCGCAGCACGGCAGTTGCGAGGGAGATTCAGCGGTTTGTGAGCACGCCGCGAGCTATTCAGGCCATGCTCAACGGTTCGGGCAGTGAGGTTCAGCGCTTCCAACCGAGCGTGCATATCACCCTTTGGAGCTAGTTGTTCTGTGCGTTTGGACTGTTGAGATTGATCCCAATTGACAAATACATACTGAGTATGCATACTCAGTATGTATGGGAATTCGAGAAGGACTACTAGGCCTCCTAGGCGACGGGCCGAAGTATGGCTATCAACTCAAAGGCGACTTTGAAGCTGCGACCGGCGAAGCGTGGCCGCTCAATGTTGGGCAGGTGTACACCACGCTCCAACGCCTCGAGCGCGATGGCTTGGTCGTTGCGGCCGATACCGATGCCGACGGCAAGGTGTCCTACGAGCTCACAGAGTCTGGCCGTGAAGAGTTCGTCGGGTGGATGACCACCCCAGAGACACGCACCGTGCCAACTCGAGATGAGGTCGCAATGAAGGTCCTGATCGCCACGGTCTCGACAGACGTCGACCCGCTCTTGGTGATCGGCGAGCAACGTCGGGCAACGATGGCCAATCTCCAGGACTACACACGCCTTCGTGCAAAGGCCGATGGGACAACCCGAGCCGAGGTTGCTTGGTTGCTCCAACTCGACCGCCTCGTGCTGCTTCGTCAAGCGGAACTCCGGTGGCTTGATGACGTCGAGCAGCGCTTATCGGACCTTCCTGTAGACCCAGCTGCTTCACAAGCTGAAGCAAATATCGCTCTCAACGACGCTCAGGAGATTCCATCATGAACTCACTCATTCGCCTCGACCAGGTTTCGAAACGGTTCCCGAACGGTGACGTCGAAACCCATGCGCTCCAGTCCGTCGACTTCGAACTCGCTCCTGGAGAGTTCGTTGCCGTTATCGGCCGATCGGGCTCGGGAAAGTCGACCCTGCTCAACGTATGTGCGGGTATCGAACGAGCCGATGGTGGTTCGGTCGAGGTCGCTGGTCGGTCGCTGACAGACGCAAGCGCTCACGAGCTAGCCGATATCCGGCGAAAGCACATTGGTGTCGTGTTCCAAAGCTTGAATCTTCTGCCGTCGTTGACCGCCATCGAAAATGTCTCGCTTCCCCTCGAACTCGGTGGTGAACGTGTGTCCTCCGCTCGTGAGAGTGCCGCAGAGGCCCTTGCCAAAGTTGGACTATCGCAACGGGGTGAGCAGTTTCCGGATCAACTCTCGGGTGGAGAACGACAGCGTGTAGCGATCGCCCGTGCGGTCGTTGGGGAGCGGCGAATTCTGCTCGCCGACGAACCGACCGGCGCCCTCGACGAGCGCACCGGCGACGAAGTGTTGAGTCTTCTGCAGGCACAAACCGACGCCGGTGTCGGTGTAGTTATGGTCACTCATGACTCGGCCCTCGCAGCGCTCGCCGATCGTGTGATCGAGATTCGAGACGGGCAGATCGTCTCGACATTCACTCGCCCGGACACCGATCTAGAACTCAGCGAGGTGTGGTCGTGAAGTCTGCGCTTGCGAACCCGGCGGTGTGGCGCTTGGTGCGTCGTGGGATTGTTCGAAACAAGGGGCGCACGTTCGCGCTGTTTATGTTGACGTTTCTGCCGGTCGGCTTCGTTGCGTTCACCAGTGTTGCGCTGTTCTCAAATGTTCGTGAGCCATCCGCAGAGTCGGTGTTCGGGAATGCCGATGCTGTCGTGCGGTCGCGCCCGATCGAAACGATTGTCGAACAATTCCCTGATGCTGAGATCGTGAGCTGGTCAGAGTTCGACGTCTCGTTTGCTGACACTGTTTGGCGAGTTGCAGATGTGCCGATTGAGAACCCGTTGCTCATTGGCTTCGGCGACGGGGGTCCAGCGCTGACCGACCTGCTCGCCAGTGGACGATTTCCGTCCGCTGACGGAGAAGTCGCTTTGACTCGTGAAGGAGCCGAGACCTTTGGGTCATCGGTCGAACTGGGCATGAGGATCCCCTTTGGAGATGTAGAGCTGTCGATCGTCGGTCTGCTTCGCGACCCAGTACGGTTCGAGCCGCACCGACTATTCGTCAACGACGGAGCCATCGACGAGCTCGCAGTTCAAGCTCGGTCTACTGAACAAATCACCACCACGAGTCTCGTCGAGTCCGAGGAGCTTCTAGCCGGCATCAATTCTGGCGATACAAGAAGCTCTCTCGTCGACATGACTCGGGACAACTTCAGAGATCAGCCGGTCAGTCCTTTCGACCCTTTCGACGAAGGACCCGACGATTCGACATTCGCTGGATTGTTTACCCTCGGGCTCTCGGTCACTACCGGAGCGATCGCATATGCCGCCTGGGGTAGTTCCGCCCGCCGTCGCTTGCGTGACGTGGGTCTACTGATTTCGGGAGGAGCTAACGAACGTCAGTCCATCGTGATGCAAGCGGGTCAGGGATTCGTCATTTCATTGACCGCTGCGCTGGCTGGTATTGGGGTTGTTGTGACTGGACTTGAAGCCAGCGGGTTCGCTCCCTCTGCTTGGCCGATCGGTGCGTTTGCCTCCTCACTTGTCGTTGCTGTTTCTGTGGCAACGGCGGCTGCGTGGTGGCCAGCGGCACAGGCGGCGAGGGCGCCATTGACGGCAACACTGCAAGGTCGGATGCCGAACTCGCCTGTAGCCCTCAAGTTCACCCTCGGCGGTGCCGCTGGAATAGCCGCTGGAATCGTCTTGCTCGTCGTTTCCAACAACGCTGACGGTCCTTTGGTGACCTTCCTCACCGGTATCGTCGGCCTGATCTGTATCGCCATCGGGGCCATCCCCTTGCTATCTCGGCTCTTCCAAGTCGGTGGAGCGACCCGACTGGGGTCGCAGGTACCTGCAAACCTCCGTTTGGTACTCCGCTCGCTGGCCCGCAATGGATTTCGATCGGCAGCTGCGACGTTGGGTATCGGGGCTGTCGTGGCGGTGATCTGGATTGCGGCGGTCGACGATCAGCAGCAGAACCTAGAATCCGTTCAGAGAACCACGTCGGCGCAGCCAGAAACTCTTTTTGGTGACGATGGCGCGGTGATTTTCGACCACACCAGGTCGATCGTGATCTCCGGAGTCAATCCAGAGGTCCGGCAAGCTCTAGCAGAGCAAGTTGCTGAAGTAACCGGAGCAACCGAGAGCATCACGCTATTGGGCTACGTCACTTCCCAAGGTGCTGATGTCTTGGCAGTGACCACAGAAACAGCTGACTTCCCAAACCTCAGCCGAGGGACTCCAATTGTCAGCCGAGGGACTCCAGTTGGCAGCCGAGGGACTCCCCTAATCGAATTCCACGATGTCTTGTTGGCGAGGAACGGTCCGATTGCGGGGTGGGAGCGTGTTCCGATCCAAGACCTCGAAGTGGTGACCGTCCTCGATCCGGGACAGCTCGATGCGCTCGGCGGTCTTCGCGATCACCGCGCAATCATCGCCCCTTCGTCGGCTACATCGATCGACATTCCGATCGAGATCACCTTTGTTCGAGTCTTACTATGGATCGGCACGGTGATCGGCGCCCTCGTCATTGCATTCGTCATGTTTATCGTCTCCTCGGAGGTCGCCCCCGAACTGGCTACGTTGGGATTGTTAGGGACCTCGCGTCGATTCCGGCAGAAATTCTTTGCCACACAGACGCTCGTGCTCACCGGTGCCGGGGTCGCCTCGGGATTACTCGCTGGGACGGCCATCCGCCTGGTCGGAAGCGGCGGACTTCCCATCCCGGTCGCCATACTCTTCACCCTGATCCTGCTGCCGGTCGGCTTCGCTGCCGGCAGCTACCTCCTCAGCTGGCGGCCGAACCGTGGTGGATCGCACACAGCTCGTGAGAAGCTCGCAGTTTGAGCCCGTAATCGCGTTCGAACAGAACGCAGGTTCGATAGGGTGCGGTCGATGACTACTGAGCTGATCGACGGCCTGAACCAGGCGCAGGAAGATGCCGTGCTGCATGAGGGTGGTCCGCTGCTGATCATCGCCGGAGCCGGATCGGGCAAGACCCGCGTGCTCACGCACCGCATTGCCCATCTCATTCAAGAACGACGGGTATCGCCGTTTGAGATCTTGGCGATCACGTTCACCAACAAGGCCGCCGACGAGATGAAACACCGCGTGGGTGCCCTCGTCGGGCCGGTTGCCGAGAAGATGTGGGTCAGTACGTTCCATTCGGCGTGCGTGCGCATCCTGCGGCGCGACGCCGACCGTCTGGGCTTCCCATCGTCGTTCACCATCTACGACCAAGCCGATGCGGTTCGCCTGACCGGATATGTGCTGCGAGACCTGAACCTCGATTCGAAGAAGTTTCCGCCTCGTACGGTTCACTCCGCCATCAGTTCGGCGAAGAACGACTACAAGACCGTGGCCCAGTACACCGAAGCCGCAGCGACGATCTTCGAGCGCAAGATCGCAGAGGTCTACGCCGAGTACCAAGCCCGCCTGTTAAAGGCGGGAGCGATGGACTTCGACGATCTACTTTTCAACACCGTCGAGCTGTTCAAGAAGCACCCCGATGTCCTCGAGCATTACCAACGTCGTTTCAAACACGTACTCGTCGACGAGTACCAGGACACCAACTCGGTCCAGAACGCCATCGTCACCATGCTCGCTGAGGCACATCGCCAAGTGTGCGTCGTCGGCGACGGCGATCAATCGATCTACCGGTTCCGCGGCGCCGACATCCGCAACATCCTCGAATTCGAAACAACCTTCCCCGACGCGCAGGTCGTACTGCTCGAACAGAACTACCGCAGCACCCAAACAGTCCTCGATGCTGCCAACGCGGTCATCGAAAACAACGAGGGTCGCAAGCCGAAGGAGTTGTGGACCGAGCAAGGCGACGGCGAGAAGATCCTTCGCTACTTCGCCGACGACGAAACCGACGAAGCCCAATGGGTTACCCACGAACTGGCCCGCATCCACGAAGGCGGCCTCCACCGCTGGGGCGACATGGCCGTCTTCTATCGAACCAATGCACAGAGCCGTGCGCTCGAGGAATACCTCGTTCGGGTCAACATCCCGTACAAGGTGGTCGGCGGCACTCGCTTCTATGACCGCCGCGAAGTCAAAGATGCCATGGCGTACCTGAAGGCCGTGGTAAACCCGGTCGACGAGGTCAGCATGAAGCGAATCCTCAATACGCCAAAGCGAGGCGTTGGCGATTCGTCGGTTGCGAAACTCGATCAGTGGGCGGCCATGATGGGCGTGCCGTTCATCGAGGCACTTCGCAACTACGACGAGGCAGGAATCTCGGGACGTGCACCCAAGGGCATCGACGAATTTCTCGTGCTCATCGACGGCGCCGCGGAGAAGCTTGCCGACACTGGCCCAGCCGAAATGCTGCGCTACCTCCTCGACGCCTCGGGTTACATGGCCGAGCTCGAAGAAGAGCGTTCGATCGAGGCTGAAGGTCGTCTCGAGAACCTCGCCGAACTCGTCGGTGGCGCCGAAGACTTCGAATCGATCGAAGAGTTTCTCGAACAGGTCAGTCTTGTGGCCGACACCGACAGTCTCGATGAAGACGAGAGCCAAGTCGTCTTGATGACGTTGCACTCGGCCAAGGGCCTCGAATATCCGATCGTCTTCCTCATCGGCCTCGAAGACGGCGTGTTTCCGCACATGCGGTCGCTCGGCGAACCCCGAGAACTCGAAGAAGAACGGCGCCTCGCGTATGTCGGTATCACCCGCGCACGAGAGCGCCTATTTCTCTCGCATGCGTGGAGCCGCATGCTGCACGGCACGACGCAATACAACCCGCCGAGTCGTTTCCTCGACGAGATTCCAAGCGGTCTCGTGCAAGACGCCGAGGGCAGTCGGTCTCGGCGGTCGTCGTCGAGTTTCGGGTCGAGCGGCACAAGCTATGGCCGTGGTTCGCGAACCGGCTCGTCCTATGGCGGCGGTGGCTCTTCATACGGTGGCTACTCGGCAGCCGATCGCGACCGTTCTCGGGCTGCGAACCGAGAGTCGATGGTCGAGGCCGCAATGAAACGCAGCGGTCCAACGCCATCGGGGGCCGATGAGATTGGCCTCAAAATCGGCGACGATGTTCGCCACGCAAAGTTTGGCGAAGGTGTCATCATCGACATCAGCGGCGCCGGCGACAAAGCAGAAGCCCGAGTCAACTTCTCGGGCGCAGGTGAGAAGCAACTTCTCCTCAGCTGGGCACCGCTGGAGAAGATCTAGCCCGTAAATCCGACGAATTCGTCTTCTTCGTGCACGTCATTGATGTCGATCACCAGCGTGGTCTCATCGATGAACACTTCGATCTGGGGGAGGCCCTCACCATCTTCTGGAAAGACGGTGCCGGTGCACGGGTCGGTGAAGGTCCGGTCGGCCACACTCCAGGTGACATTGCATTCTCGGCCGACTCCAGCGAGTCGCGCGTCAAACGCGAACCATCCTTCGCCGGGCTCGTCGCCGAGGTGCTGAAGCCAAATGTCTCGCGTTCCACTCGCGATGTCTGGCCAGAGTACGGGACCATCGCTCGCGATCGACTCGGACATGCGAACCGCCTCGATCTGCCCGAAGTTCGGATCGCCGAGCACAAGGGTGTTCGATTGTTGTCCGAGGCGAACGGCGAAGAAGCCGATCACGATGGCTGCCAGCACGGCAATTCCGCCGAAGAGTAGAGCGCTACGCAGGTCGAATTTTGGACCCTTCGCTACGGGCATGGTGCGTGTTCCTCGGCTGCAAATATCAAGGTGTTGTAAACAACGTTCGTTCGCTGTGTTCTCTCACTAGTATCGCTGGTGGAGTCGTGGATCACGACGTCCTTTCCGACCCTCCCGGAGGAACCTGTGGATCTGTTCGAATATCAAGGCAAAGAGTTCTTTGCGGAGTATGGCATGCCGATCTCCGCTGGAAAGATCGCCTTCTCCGTCGACGAGGCCGTCGCTGCAGCCGAGGAACTCGGCGCGCCGGTGATGGTCAAGGCGCAGGTGCATACCGGCGGACGCGGCAAGGCTGGCGGCGTGAAGTTCGCTGCTGACATCGACGCCGTTCGCGAGCACGCGGAGAACATCCTCGGCCTCGACATCAAGGGTCACATCGTCCAGCGTGTCTGGATCGAGAAGGCCTCTGACATTTCAGAGGAGTACTACGCCAGCTTCACGCTCGACCGCTCGGCAAAGAAGCACCTCGGCATGCTCTCGAAAGAAGGCGGTGTCGAGATCGAAACCGTCGCCGAAGAGAACCCCGACGCGATCGCCAAAGTCTGGGTCGACCCAGTCGCTGGCCTGTCCGACGAAGACGTCGCTGCATGGGTTGCAGCGGCAAACCTGCCCGAGGCTGCTGTCGAAGGCTCGAAGGTCATCTTGAAGCAGCTCTACACCGCATATGTCGAAGGCGATGCGGACATGGTTGAGATCAACCCGCTGATCCTCACCCCTGAAGGTGTCGTGCACGTACTCGACTCGAAGGTCACCCTCGACGGCAACTCTGATTTCCGTCACCCCGACTATGTCGAATACGACAAGACCCAAACCCGCGACGAACGCGAAGAAGCAGCTCACGCTCAAGGCCTCCAATATGTTGGCCTCGAGGGCTCGGTCGGCGTGATCGCCAACGGTGCAGGGCTTGCAATGAGCACGCTCGACGTGGTGAATCAGGTCGGTGGCAGCCCCGCGAACTTCCTCGACATCGGCGGCGGCGCAAACGCCGACGTCATGGCCGGAGCACTCGAGGTCATCAACAACGACCCGAACGTAAAGTCGATCTTCATCAACATCTTCGGTGGCATCACCCGAGGTGAAGAGGTTGCCGAGGGCATCATCGAAGCAATGAAGCGGGTCAACATCGACAGCCCGATCGTGATCCGCCTCGATGGAACCAACGCTCAGCAAGGACGCGACATGCTCGCTCCGCACTTGGGCGATGCACTCATGATGGAACCCACAATGCTGAGCGCTGCCGAAAAGGCCGTATCGCTCGTAGCTGGCTGAACCCGAACGACTGAACAGGATTACATAACAATGGCAATTTTTCTCGATGAGAACAGCAAGGTCGTTTACCAAGGGCTGACTGGAAGCACCGGTCGCTACTACGGCAACCTCAACCGCGAGTACGGCACCAACGTCGTCGGCGGAACCCACCCAAAGAAGGCCGGCACCGACGTGGACGGCATGCCGATCTTCGCAACCGTTGCTGACGCAGTGGCCGAAACCGGAGCGAATGCAAGCGCTATCTTTGTACCGCCAGTTGCGGTCAAAGGCGCAGTCATGGAGGCAGCTGAAGCTGGCCTCGACCTGGTCGTCGTGATCACCGAAGGCGTGCCAATGCACGACGAAGCGTGGTTCTACAACAAGCTGAAGCAAGACTTCCCAGACACACGTTTGCTCGGCCCGAACTGCCCGGGCATCATCAGCCCCGGAAAAGCCAACGTCGGTATCACCGCTGGTCACATTGCCAAGGCCGGTGGCCCGGTCGGCGTGGTTAGCCGATCAGGAACGCTCACCTACCAAGCGGTGTTTGAGCTCAAGGAAAAGGACATCGGTGTGACCACTTCGGTCGGCATCGGTGGCGACCCGGTGCCCGGAACCAGCTTTATCGACTGCCTCGAAGCGTTCGAAGCCGACCCCGAGACCAAGGCGATCATGATGATCGGCGAGATCGGTGGTTCAGCTGAAGAGGAAGCAGCCGAGTACATCAAGGCCAACGTCACAAAGCCAGTCGTCAGCTACGTTGCTGGCGTTACAGCGCCTCCCGGCAAGAAGATGGGCCACGCAGGCGCCATCGTTTCAGGGGGCAAGGGCACGGCCAAGGCAAAGATGGAAGCCCTCGAAGACGCAGGCGTAAAGGTTGGGCTCAACCCCACCGAAGCCGGCGATCTCATGGCCGAAATCGTAAAGACCCTCTGACCTGCCAAGGGCGGCAGAATGGCGACGGAGTCGCTGCCGCCCTGGGCAAGTCAGCCAAAACGAAAAATAGGTGGGCCTTCCGAAGAAGGCCCACCTATTTACGTTGCGAACGGAAAGGCGCTTGCGTTCCGCAGGCGTGTCGAGGCCGGCCTACGGCCGGATCCCGCCCCGCGGCGGAATTAGTGACTGCAGTTTTCGTCGTGTACGTGTTCGGCTTGCTGCTTTGCGATCTCGGCGTGCACAGCTTCCATGTCGAGTTCCTGGATCTTGGAGATGAGGTCCTCTAGGGCTGCTTCTGGGAGTGCGCCGGGCTGGGAGAAGACCTGAACGCCGTCGCGGAAGGCCATGATCGTGGGGATCGACTGGATGCCGAGGCCGCCGGCGAGCGCTTGCTCTTGTTGGGTATCAACCTTGGCGAAGGTGATGTCGGTGTGCTTCTCGCTCGAGGCTTCGAATACGGGGCCAAATGCCTTGCATGGGCCACACCAATCAGCCCAGAAGTCGACGAGGACGATCCCGTCAGCGAGGACTGTTTCTTCGAATACTTCAGCGGTGATGTCGGTTGTGCTCATTTTCGTTGCGGGGCTTTCTTGTCGGGAGGATTTATTCGGTCCGGTAGTAGTAAGAACCGGGTGAGCGTCCGTCATATTTCGTTTGTCCGAAAATGATCTCTGATGTGACAGGTGTCGTATCGAACGTTCATAACCCATTTTGGGGAACTGCGACACTAAAGAATCGCTCTCATGCGATGATGTATCAGTGCTCAGCGTCCCGTCGCGCATACTCGCCAATCCGGATCCGGACGCTCTCGTTAGGAGACCTCAAATCGTGCATGTCATCCACGCGCTGCGTGCGAAGTCGCCTTCAACCGTTCGATCAACAGTTCTCACAGCAGCTGCACTTTCCGCACTTGTATTCGCGGGTTGTTCCGGGTCCACCGAGGCCGCATCCGACGTCGTTCCGGCGGCAGCGGTCTCGACGACAGCGGCGCCTACGACCACCACAACGACGACTACGACCACAACGACGACCACGACGACGTTGGCCCCACCGCTCGACTTGGACGGTGTGCCCCGCGCAGCCCGGACCGTCACCGATGTTGTGCTGCCCGTTCTCGACGTGGTCTCCGAAGGCCTTCTCGTCACGACTCCTTGCAGCAACACGGCGATCGTTCAGGGTGCCGAGGAGATCGAACGTGTTCACGTGGTCATCGACCCGGGGCACGGCGGAACCGAGGTTGGGGCGGTGAGCCCGGACGGACTCACCGAGAGCGAAGTCAATCTTGAGGTGTCGCTCCAAGCCGAGAAGCTTCTCGAAGACCTCGGGTTCGAGGTCACCCTCACCCGATATACCGACATCCGGGTTCCACTCGTCACTCGTGTCGAGATCGCCGACACACTCGAAGCCGATCTCCTCGTATCTATCCATCACCAGGGTTCGGACCCGGTTCCTACCTCCGAGCAACCCGGGACCGAGGTGTACTACCAACAGACGTCGGACGAGTCCAAACGGTTTGCGGGTCTCCTGGTGGAAGAGACACGCGAAGAGTTCAGCGTCTTTGACATCGACTGGTGGACTGGCTCTGATGCGGGTGCAGTAATCCGACCAAACTCCGAAACCGGAGAAGACTTCTACGGGTTGGTTCGCCGCCCTCAGACCACGTCGGTGCTCGCCGAGATGGCGTTTATGGGTAACGAAGCCGAAGTTGCGCTCATGCGAAGCGGAGAGTTGCAAACCGCCTCAGCGAACGCGATCTCCAACGCCGTCGTACGGTGGTTCACCACGAACGACCCCGGAAGCGGGTTCGTCGAACCGAGCTTCGGTCTCCGTTCATCGGGAGGTGGAGGTGGTCTTGGAAACTGCCAAGACCCAGACCTCGGACCAACCGTCGAAGCGGCAGCCTTCGTTGACGAGGAAGCCACAGAGTAGTAACTCGCCTTTGCTATTCTGAGGCCTCGCCGCCCCGGCGCTTTCAAGAGAGGTGGTAGAGCATTGTTCTTTGGTCGCAAGAAAGAATCTTCCGACCCGGTCGTGACGGTCATCGTGCCGGCGATGAACAACGCAAAGTACCTCCGCACGTGTCTTCGCAGTATTCAAGAGCAGCAGGGCGCAGCGTTTGAATGCGTCGTCGTCGACGATGGAAGCACTGATAACTCAGTCGCAATCGCCGAAGAGTTCAGCACGACCGACGATCGATTCTCCGTGGTTTCTCACGAGCACAATCGCGGCCCATCGGCGGCACGCAACACCGGTCTTGCAGCCTCCTCAGCCCCTTTCGTGACCTTCTTAGATGCCGACGACTTCCTGTATGAGAACTCGCTCAAGAGTCGTGTCGATGCCCTGAAGGAGGCGGACCCAAAGACGGTTGCGGGCACCTACTGTGATTGGCAGCCAACGCCACAAGACCAAGAACCCACACCGCCCGAGCGCGGCCCGCTCTCTCGACCAGAACGTCTGGGATTCATCAACGGGCCGGAGTGCCCGTTCATCGTGACGGTCCCCGTCGTCCGCCGAGAAGTGCTGGAGCAGGTGGGGGGCTTTGACGAGGACGCACAAACCGCCGAGGACTTCGATCTCTGGCTCCGAGTGCTTCGCGAGGGCTACACGTTCGCCTACGTACGCATGATCGGTGTCGCGTACCGGCAGAACTCGACCGGCCTCGTTTTTTCCAAGTCAGCAGCTCACGCAGAAGCGTCAATGGCACTGATCGAGCGGCAATACGAAGATGTCTCAGCTGAGGCCGACGCTCCGTTCCTGAGCCTTCCGCTGCCGCACTACCAACTGGCTGGCGCAAAGGCTGAACGGCTCCTTCGGACCTACGCACTCGCCGCAGCCAATGGAGAGACCGCCGATGTCGACCGAATCGGCAAGCTGCTGCCGGTCGATCTCCACTCGCTGGAACGTGCTGGCCTGTACGTCGACGGCGCGCTGCGCGGAGGAGTGTGGCGAGCAGCCAGCGCGCTACCAGAGCTAGAAGCTGTCGAGACTCGCCTTCAACTCGTGGCCGATCTCTATGCCCAACTTATGGGGAGCGCTAGCTAGGGCCTTCGTAGCCCTTCTCAGCCTCGGACATCTCATCGAATGCGGCTTGCATGAATCCGGTGATGATGTCCGACCACTCTTCGTTCGTCGTACTACCGCCACCGTCGTTGATGCAGACCGTGAGGGGGAGATCGTCAAACCTTCCCAAGGCAAGCAACTCCAGATACCCATCCAGAGCAACCTTGTATCTGTGCCTCGCATTGAGAAGCGAAGTCTTGGGGTAGTCCATCACTGCCTCACCCGTGAGGTAGGCGAAGTTCGGATACATAAACGATGAAGGTGAGATATCGGTGATAGAGCGGAATTTGTTCGAACGGGTCTGTTCGTACGCTTCCTTGAACATGGTCTCACAGGCCTCGACGACCGAAACCTTCATCGATTGCGGAGTGTGGGTATGCAACCTCGTGGCGACCTTGCCGAACTCCTCCTGAAGGAGCGCCTGCACGTTCCGAGCAGCGTTCATGTAGTCGGGGTGCTCGCTGTCGAGTTCGCCATGAACTTTGCCCCAAGCTTCAGGCCGAATCTTTGCTAACCCATTGGGCAGGAAAAAGTCGCTCTTCTTTATGGGCTTCAGCACGAAAATATCATCGTTGAAGTACAGGAAGTGTTCGCTGAGATCCGGAATTTTGTGCAGCGAAGTCTCGATGGCGTGAGAGCTAAACGTCGGAAGGTATTCGGGGTCGATGAATTCCTCGTGGTACACCCATCGCACTCGATCGTTCGTCTCATCGAACCACTCCGGCGGTTTGCAATTGGATGCGATATGGATCTGCCTGACCCACGGAGCATTCTTCAGTAGGGATCGGAGCGAGTAGCGAAGTTCGTCTCGGCTCAGGAAGCGGTCGGAATCAACTTCACCTTCGGTCGCATCCAATGGCTGGTCCTGGTGTTCAGCGAGCATCGCCCGCCAATCCGGGTCTTCGGAGTTGACCCACGTGTAGACCACGTCGACTTCGAAGGTGCAGTCTTCGAGCAACGGTAGGGGGTAGAGCTCTCGGAGCTCTTTGCCCGGGGTCTCGAGAAACGCCCGTGCGGACGGACTGTCGATGTAGATCTGACGGGTGATTGGATTGAGGCGCGGGGCCGAAAGGACCTGGTTCTTGAGGTGCCAACGCTCGATGAAGAACACCAAGGTCTTCTCGCCTGAATCGAGGCGGATTTGGAAAGCCGGTCGCTCCTGAAGTCGATCCAACAGTTTCCCGTAGTCCGAATCGATGACATATCGACCGTGGATCCAATAGCCGAGTTCTACGTTCGCCCGCACGCTTACGGTGATGATGGCGTCGATCAGCGCTCGATAGTTCTCTTCGAGCGTGCCGAACGCTGGGACGTGATCGTCTGCAATGACGGCGAAGTACGGCTGCAATGCCAACTCATTGACCTCAGCGAGGCGTCTGCGCAACCATGCGAAGCTGAGAAAGTCCTGCTCGTCGTTGGCCGCGGCATGCTCACGTTGGATTTCCAAGAGTCGCTCAGGTGAGCTGATCACCGAGGCTCCGAGTTCCTTTTTCGGGACGACGGTGCGGTACTTCGACCAAATGGAGTCAAGGAGTTTGGTCGGCCCGTTCTCCCTGATCAGCCTCTTGGCCTTGATTGTCGCGTCATCCATACAGACCCAAAAGTAACGGTGAAGGCGCCTGCATTGGTGGAGGCCGAGCAGCGAGGCACCATCGCCGACAGTAACTCTGTTGCCATGTTGGGTCGAGACCCTCCATCCCGTTAGCTTTTCCGAGATGCGGCTCGCCGTTCTTGTCTCAGGTTCTGGCACCCTCCTCGAGGCGATGCTTGCGGCTAATCTCCCCGTGACGCTCGTCGTCGCAGATCGGCCATGTCGAGGGCTCGATATTGCTGAAGCTGCAGGTGTGGAAGCGGTGCTCGTGGAACGCACCGACTTTGGTGATGAGTTCGACCGAGAGGCCTATGCCGTTGAGCTTCAGAAGGTTCTCGAGGGCAACCAGATCGATCTCGTTGCGATGGCAGGCTTTGGGACCATCCTCGCCGGTTCGATCTTCGACGCGTTCCGCGTGATCAATACCCACCCTGCGCTGCTGCCCGCATTCCAAGGCTGGCATGCCGTGCGAGATGCCCTGTTATTTGGGGTCAAGGTCACCGGCTGCACGATCCACGTTGCAACCGCACAGGTCGACCACGGGCCGATCCTTGCCCAAGAGGCCGTCGCTATCGAAGACGACGACGACGAGGCTTCTCTCCACGAGCGGATTAAAGCTGTCGAACGTCGCTTGTACGTCGAAACCCTCCAGTCGATCGACAGCACTGGCCTACTGCTCGACCAACCCCTCTAACTCTCTCAACCCCACCAACGAAAGCACCACATGTCAAAGCTTGCGCTTCTCTCGGTATTCGACAAAACCGGTATCACCGACTTGGCTCAGAGCCTCGTCGACGCTGGGTGGACGCTGCTTTCGAGCGGCGGAACCGCAGCGGCCATCGCCGACGCCGGACTGCCCGTAACCGATGTGGCCGATCACACGGGCTCGCCGATCATGCTCGGCCACCGAGTCGTCACGTTGCATCCAAAGGTCCACGGCGGAATCCTTGCCGATCGGAACAACCCCGAACACCAGGCCGATCTCGACACACACGACATCGCCCCGATCGACCTGGTCGTGGTCAACCTGTATCCGTTCAACAACCAACGCGAGATCGAGATGATCGACATCGGTGGGCCGACCATGGTGCGCGCCGCAGCCAAGAATCACGAGTTCGTCGGTGTGGTCGTCGATCCGTCCGACTACGACGCAGTTGCCGCCGAAATTTCCGAAGGCGAGCTTTCTGGCGCCACCCGCCGCGGTCTCGCCCGAAAGGCCTTCGCCCACACCGCGGCATACGACTCGTCGATCGTCTCGTGGCTCGACGACACCGACGAGGAAAGCGACGCGACCGACCCACTTCCCGACTCTCTTCACCTCGCCGCCGACCGGGTGCAAGACCTCCGATACGGCGAAAACCCACACCAGGTGGGCGCCCGATACCGGTTCACCGGCCAACACAGTTGGTGGGACGACGCTGTTCAGCACAACGGCAAAGCGTTGAGCTATCTCAACCTCCTCGACACCGAAGCAGCTTGGCAACTGGTCCACTCACTCGGCGCCGACCCGACCGCCGTCGTCATCAAACATGCCAACCCGGCCGGTGCTGCCATCGCCGACGACATCACCCTCGCTTACCAACGGGCCCACGCCTGCGATTCAATCTCGGCGTTCGGCGGCATCGTTGCCATCAACCGCGAAGTCCCGACCGAACTCGCAGAATCCCTCGCCGAGGTCTTCACCGAAGTGATCGTGGCGCCAGCGTTCTCCGCCGGAGCAATGGAGATCCTTACCGCGAAGAAGAACCTCCGAGTCATCGAAGCTGGGTCGCCATCATCTGCCTTGCTCACCATGCGCTCGATCGATGGAGGCCTACTGGTGCAAACCACCGACCGACTTCTGGCCACTCCGGACGACTGGACGGTCGCCACCGATCGGGCACCCACCGCCGAAGAACTCGCCGACCTCAGCTTTGCTTGGCAGGTTGCCGCCCGCGTCACCTCAAACACCATCGTGCTCGCCAAAGACCGTCAAGCGGTGGGCATTGGCGCAGGCCAACAAAACCGACGCGACGCCGGACGGATCGCTGCAGAAAAAGCCGACGGACGCGCAGCGGGCGGAGTGTGCGCCTCCGATGCCTTCTTCCCATTCAAAGACGGTCTAGAAACAGCCATCGAGGCAGGCTGCACCGCAGTAGTCCAACCCGGCGGTTCAGTACGAGACGACGAAGTCATCGCCGCAGCCAACGAAGCCGGCCTCGCCATGGTCTTCACCGGCGAACGGCATTTCGTTCATTAGCGCAGGTCAGCGCTCTACCGCGAGCGGCGTTGGCCCCCGCTGCTTCGGTTCTTGTTGCCGCCTTGGCTGTTGCGGTTTTTGTTGCTTGAGCGGTTCTTGCTTTGGCCGCCGCTGTTCTTGGCTCCGTTGCGCTTTTGGCCGTTGCGGTTTCGAGACTTGTTCTTGCCGCCTCCGTTTCGGTTGCGGTTCTTGTTTCCGCCGCCCTTGCCGCCACCGCCTCCCTGATTGGGTTGGATGATTGGCTCGCCGTGGTTCAGCTCCGACGTTGGCGTTGGGTCTTCGAATTCGCAGCGGACACCGATCTGGCGCTGCAGTTTCTTGGTGTCCTTCAGATCTTCCGATGTGATGAACGAGACCACTGTGCCACTGGCACCTGCTCGGGCGGTTCGCCCTGACCGGTGTGTGTAGGCCTTGTCATCTTCGGGTGGGTCGAAGTGCACAACACAATCCACGCCGTCGACGTGGATGCCGCGAGCAGCAACGTCGGTGGCGATGAGCGCCTGGGTCTTGCCTTCGACGAACGCCTTCAACGCGTTGTCCCGCTGGTTCTGTGTGCGGCGACCGTGGATAACTCCAGTCTTCACGCCGAACTTCTTGAGCTGACGGGCGACCCGGTCAGAGCCGTGACGGGTCCGGCAGAACACGATCGTCTGACCATGGTTGCGGATCTCGTGGGCAGCGAGGCCGACCTTCTCAGACCGGTCGATGCGCACGAATCGGTGCGTCATCCGGGTCATGTCCGGCTTCTTCTCACCAACCTCATGGGTTACTGCATTGCGCTGATAGCGATCGGTAAGGACCTGTACTTCCTTGCCGAGTGTCGCCGAGAAGAAGACCGTTTGACGGTCCTTGTTGGTCTGGTCGAGGAGACGCTTCACCACCGGAAGGAAGCCCATGTCGGCCATACGGTCTGCCTCGTCGACGACGGCATAGGACACTTGGTCGAGATCGACCTCGCCCTGGTCGATGAGATCGAGGAGGCGTCCCGGGCAGGCGACGAGCATGTCTACCCCGCGCTGCAACGCCTTGCGTTGAGCGCCAAAGCCCACACCGCCATAGACGGCATGTACCGAACGCTTCCGGGTCTGGGCCAACGGTTCGAGTTCGCGGCGGATCTGTTCGGCGAGTTCTCGAGTGGGGGAGAGGATAAGACCGGTTGGTTTGTGCGGCCGAGCCTTCTTCAAACGCACAACCATCGGGATACCAAATGCCAACGTCTTTCCCGATCCGGTCGGTGCACGTCCGAGGACGTCCTTCCCGGCGAGCGCGTCGGGGATGGTGGCGGATTGGATGGGAAACGGCGAGCTGATGCCCTCGATGTCTAGACGTTCGACAATGTCGTCGGGCACGCCGAGTGTGGCAAAGCTTTTGGTGTTGGAACTCTTCGATGAGTTCGACATGGGTGGCCTCCAAAGACGGCCCACGTCGCAACTTCGAGAAACACGAGCGTGATCATATTACCGATCTGTAACGAATCTAAGCGTCGGTGTGACGTCCGCGCCTTCTCAGCTATCGGAGTTGTGCGCTTCCTCGCGGAGGACCGACACGATTGCTTGAGCAGCTCGTTGTGCGCTCGCCGTGTCGGTCATGTCGATCTGGCTTCGAAAGTACGGCTCGGCAACCTCTCGGTAGTTCGCCCGCTCATCAAGCGCCTTTCGGAGCGCCGAGGTGAGCTCTTCACTGCTGTGAACGTGTTCGAACGCTGGGTCGGGTGTGGCGAACGTGGGCACTTGCTCGTGATGGGGGTTGAAGTACACAAAGGGTGTGCCGTACGCGATTGCTTCGAATGGCACGGTGCTGAAGCGGGTGACGACGGCTTCGCAGAGCGGCAACATCTCCGACATTGAACGATCGGTTCGATACGCAGCGAGCGCGGGCGGCAAGGGTTGATCGACGGGGTGCTGACTGATCACCGGTGTGAGCCCGACCGCTTGAATACTTGCGATAGCGGCTTCGAGAAAGCCGTTTCGCTCGTTGGTAAGCACGCCGAAGGTGAAGTTCGAGTTGATGACCACTTCACCGTTTCGCTCGACGCTTTGCGGCCCCTCTCGCCATGCGGTCTCCATGTTCGAGTTTCCAACGACGTGTTTGTTACGCCGATCGAGGGCATCGACGTCGTTCTGCCCTTGCAGAAGAACGTGATCAGCAGCGAGATAGGGGAGTCGGATGCGACCGGTATCGATGTCGGTGAAGTCTTGAACTCCCTCGACTTTGGCGAATGAGGGCACGCCCCGGACCCGAGCGAGGTGGTAGATCGTTCGAGATGGCTCACCCCAGTCGTTCATTGCCACGAACGCATCAAAGATTCCGAGCAACGTTCGGTCATAGCCCTGCGCTGCTGCAAGTACCCGAGGATGCGTACCGAGATGCTTGTCGATGACCTCGACCTTGTCCTCCTCGACGAGAAAGCTCACAGGCTGGCCGAGTGCGACGAGGCAATCGGCGACAGCGCCGAGTTCCTTGCCGTGGTACTCGGCGAGCGGCATGAGTAGGACGCCGAGCGAATCGAGTTCGCCGGGTTCTGTGTACTTGTCGAAGACCTCTGGACGAGGAGGTGTGGGTTGTCCCGACGCATCCCCACGATTGGATGCTGCAGAGTCCTTGACCTTCGCAGCAATGTCGGTACGGATCGTGCCGTCGGGTCCGAGGGTGCGTTTCGCAAACCGGGCGGCGCGCCGAACAACGTCTTTGGCTCGCATGTTGTTACTCCGCCGACAGTCCGATGATGAGCAAGCCTTTGGGCAGAGCCCGTGGAATGAAGAGCGTGGGTGTCACGGCGCAGATGTTAGTTGGGAAAAGGCTGCGGTAGCTTCGCTGATCAGCGAGGATTCGCCGACGGTCCGACCGAGTTGCTGCTCGCTGAGGATGAACTCGGCCACGACCCGTACCCGGTCTGGCGTGCCGAGGCCAGTGAGCAGCGTTGAACGGTCGCAGATCTCGCCGATCGTCGCATCTTCGGGAGCGTCAAAATCCCGCATCCGCCACAACTCTTCGAGGGCGATCTGGGGTGCGGTGTTGTGCGTGTTGAAGTTCTGCGGCAGCGAAGTTGGGAACCCCTTCGAAGACAGTGTCTTCGTGACTGTTGGTTCGATCGATGTGGCCAACTGAATCTGGTTGAAGATCTTTCCGCTCAATTCGACCGGCGCCATGTCGTGCGTTCCAACGTCTGCGTTCACAGCGAGTTGATCGACCGTGCGTTTCGGGCTTGGAACATTGGGGTGGCGGCTGCGGAGCGACTGCTGTGACCGGGCCAGCAAAGACTCATCCCCAGTCTCGATCTTGGAGCGTTTGATGAAGTGGCAAGTGTCTGGGACGACCCGGTGGCGACCACCCGAGTCGAGAACGGCCATGTTCCAACTCCAGTCTTCAAACCCAAAGCCATTGGCGAGATCGTTGCGAGGGTAGGGGAGTGACAGCAGGTGCTCGCGACGGACAAAGCTGAGTGCGGTCCACGCATTGTGAAGAGAGAACCGGGACCAGCGAAATTCAGGTCCGTCCGAGTCGATGTGATGCAGGAGCGAATGATGGTCGCCAAAGATGATGTTGACCTGCGGGTGGAAGACGTCCCCTTCCCTAGCCGACGACGCTGTGGCCATTTGGTGTGCAGCAACGAGCCAGTCCTCGCCCCAAAGATCGTCGGCGTCCAAGAACGCGAGCCACGTCGCTTGCACCTCTCGTGCTGCAGTGTTTCGAGCAGCGCCGAGGTCGGCGACGTTGGTCGAAATGACCCGAGCGCCGCGTGCATGCCAGCGCGCAGCCGTCTTCACCGTGGCGGCATCTGGAGAGTCGACGATGAGCACCAGTTCGGCATCGATGTGGTTGCGCCGCGCTGTCTCCACCGCGCGCCACGCGCTGATGATCGACGGTAACGCGGTTCCACCCTCCTGGTGAAGGTTGACGATGGCGGCGATCGAATCCATAGAAATGCGTTCTACGCCGGGAGGTTGTCGATCAAGTTTTTGATCGCCTGAACGTGAGTGCGGTGGCAGGCCTCGAAGGTATTGCTGCCATTGTGAGCGCCGAGAATGAGGTTGGGGAGGTTCCGAAGTCGTTCGTCTTCGAGCGGTTCTACTTCGAATACATCGAGGGCCGCACCGGCGAGATGGCCAGATTCGATTGCATCGGCGACGGCGCTACCAACGACGATCGGGCCACGGCCGATGTTGATCAGCCACGCCCCCTGTCGCATTCCCGCAATGAAATCGGCGTCGACCATTCCTCTCGTGGCTTCGTTGAGTGGGGCACAAACCATGACGGCATCGGCCTTGGTGGCCAAGGTTCCGGCGTCGCCGATGGTCACCCCGGTGCGCTGACCCCACGCTGCTGCCTCGGGCGAAGGGTCCGAGCCCGTCACGCTGACTCCGAGGGCGAGCAACTTCTCGCCGAGTGTGCTGCCGATGTCTCCCAGCCCGATCACGTGGACGGTGAGCGCATTCATGGACCGGCTGGTCTGCTTTGGCCACCCGCCGGAACGGACCGCGCCGTCGATGTTGAAAATGTCGCGCACGAGAGCGAACAGGTAGGCAAGACCTAACTCGGCAACCTCGTTGCCGAACATGCCGGGAGTGTTGGTGACGGCGATGCCGCGTTCGGCCGCATCATCGAGGTCGATGGCATCGAGGCCGATTCCCCACTTTGAAATTGCCTTGAGTTCGGGCAATTGCGCCATGACCTCGCTACTGAACTGATCGTCCCCGGAAACAACCCCGACGATGCCTTCCATTGCGGAAACGAGTTCTGGACCGCGGAGTTCTTGACCCGGGATTTCGGGGAGGAACAGCTCGAGGTCTGCTTGAGCAAACGTGTCGAGATAGTCGTCAATATCGCGGATCAGATGCGTACATGTAACCGCTACTCGTCTCATGGGGCCGTCCTAGTTTCCATCTGCATCGGCGTTGCGCATCTTCCACACCGATTCTGCGAGAAGAAAATCGCTCTCCTCGTCGATGTCGAGCGAACCGGTCGGGTCGGTTTCGACCATTCGCGGGTTGGAACCAATGCGGGACCCGGTCGTGAGCATGAGTTCGCGAGAGAACACGAATGCGCACGAGTTCTCCACGTAGATCGGGGGGAGGTCTTGGGTGCGAAGCAGTTCGTTCGGGTCGTGGTTGACCGGATGTGCATTTGCGTCCCACAACCGCTGTTGAAGTCGGGTGACGGTGAAGACCGAATCGCAGTCCTCGTTCGTGTACACGTTGATGGATTCTTCGAGTGTCGCTGCCGGGAGTAGGGGGTTGGTCGAGTGTGTCTGCAGGATCGTGTCGGCGTCGGTAAAGCCGAGGTCGTGCTCGATGATCTTGTTCATCGGGATGTCTCCGGCACGAAGGTTCTCTGGGCGTTCGATCAGAACCACGCTCGGAAAATGCTCCTGACACTGCTCGACGATCACTTGGCTATCGGTGTCGATGAGCACTTCGTCGATGGACGGGCACGTGAGCAATGTCTTGACGATGTGATGGAACAGCGGGGCGTCACCGAACACTCGGTAGTTCTTTCCCGGGACGCGTTCGCTCGAGTGCCGCATGGGAACCAGCGCAGCGATCTTGTGTGGCATGGCGCCACAGTAGTTCCGCGGGTAATGCTTCTGGGGGTGGCGACGAGATAGCTACTCTGTGGCCATGTCTATGCCCACCGTTTCGATCGTGATTCGTACGCTGAACGAAGCGGAACACTTGCCAACCCTGCTCGATTCGATCGAGGAGCAGTCGCTGCAGCCCGACGAGGTCGTGCTCGTCGATAGCGGTTCGACCGACAAGACGGTGATGGTCGCCGAGTCTCGCGGTTTGAAGGTCGTGCACATCCCGCCCGGTGACTTCACCTTCGGTCGATCACTCAATTGGGGTTGTGAGGCAGCCAAGGGCGACCTTCTCGTCTTTGTCTCGGCGCACGTGTACGCGCTGAGTAATAGCTGGTTGGCCAATCTCACCGCACCTTTCGTCGACGAGCACGTGGGTCTGTCATACGGCGGTCAAACCGGCGACCATCGAAGCAACTTCGCGGAGATCCAACTGTTGAAGCGCTGGTTCCCCGAGGAGGGAACCAACGACCAACAGAACCCGTTCTGTAACAACGCCAACTGCGCGGTCCGACGCGACCTCTGGCAGAGCATTCCCTTCGACGAAGCCTTGCCCGGGCTTGAAGACATGGCATTCGCCCGTGATATCCGCGAACAAGGTCATCGCATTGCCTACGTGCCCGAAGCCAAGATCGCCCATGTTCACGAAGAGGGCTGGAAGCAGACCCTCAACCGGTATCGCCGGGAGGCAATGGCGTACCAAACCATTTTCGGTTCGCAGAAAATGGGATTGGCACAGTCGGCCGGCCTCGCTGCCGAGAGCATCGTGAAAGACACAAAGGCCGCTGTCTCAGAAGGCAGGCCAGCGGCGATTCCGTCAGCTGCGGCTTTTCGACTCGCACAGTATTTGGGAGCGTGGATGGGGCATCGTGCCGATCCGGGGGAGACCCGCCAGATCGTGCGTCGCATGTACTACCCGAGGGGCTAGGCGGAGATGGTTCAACTCTTTGTCTACGGCACGCTGCGGAGTCCGGTGGGTGGACCCGAAGACGACACACGCAACTACCTACGGATCGAGCGTCAGGTGCTGTCGGTTCAGCCAGCAATGCTTCGCAACGCAGACTTGCTGAGCTTCATCCACTACCCAGGCGTTTTGCCTGGTAGCGGCGTTGTGGTCGGTGAACTCTTTGAGCTGACCGACGAGGGCCTCACGATCTGTGATCAAATCGAAGGGCATCCAGACTGGTACGAGCGACGAATGGACTCGGTAGAGCTCGCAGACGGCCGGAGAACCCCTGCGTGGGTGTATTGGATGCCCGAGGAGATGGTCGGCTCAGGAGAGCTGATTGCGTCAGGTGACTGGTTTGACCGGGATCGCTCTCGCAGCGACGGACGAACCCTCGCTCAGGCGCTCGCCGAAGACAGAGCAAAGCGCTGACGCTGAGCCGCAGACGGGTTCGGGCTCCATGGCGATCGCCTAAAGAAGGGCTCGTTCATGTC
>CAZBTI010000017.1:32518-37504 GCA_964494395.1 uncultured Acidimicrobiales bacterium
ATGTGGGTCGAGGAGATGAAATCACTCGCTGGACAGGGTCTCAAGACTCTTGGTCATACAAAGAGGCCTGTAGCGCACTTGTCATCGTCGTCGTCGCTGCGCTCATCATTGGTATTCCGGCGACCCGTCTCCGCGAAGAGGGTGCAACCAGGTTCGGATGGCAGATGTTCAGCCACTTCGATCCACATCCGACGTTCACCGTGATTGATGACGAAGGCTCCTCGGTCGACATTGAGCTGAGCGATTTCGTCCCTTCAATTCGTGTTGACCTCCCGATAGAAGAGAACTTGCCCTCCCACCTGTGCGCACAAAGGCCCGAGGCAGTTGAGGTTGAGATTCGTCCCGCAGATGGCTCACTCGAAGTGTTCTTATGCTGAGCGAATCCCTCCAACGAATTTCGTCGAGTCGCAGTTCGTCGCAGATGGTGGGACTGGTCCGAGTTGGGTTGGGTTGCGCCGCAATGCTTCGGAGTGTCGAGGCACATCGAGTGCTCTCCAGTCTTACGGAGCCGGAGGTGCTGAGTTTGCCGTGGATCCAAGGCATCCCCGAGCCCACCCCGGAAATCGTGCTCGGATTGACCGCGCTGTGGTTCGCGACCGCCCTGGCGTTCACGATCGGGTTTTTCACCCGTAGTAGTGGAGCTCTTCTCAGCCTCACCATGGCCGCCTCTATCGCTATCGAGCAGCAGGCGTATTCGAACCACCTCTACTTGCTGACAGTTCTGATTTCCTTGTTCATCCTGACCGAACCTGGGGCGGCACTGTCATTCGACGCTCGGCGGCGCGGTGTGGTGCCCGATACGGTCGCTGGGTGGCCGATCTTCTTGATGAAACTCCAGATCTCTGTGGTGTACTTCTTTGCTGCCGTCACCAAGCTGAACGCGCCCTTCTTGTCTGGCAGTGTGCTCCTCGTCCGGCTCGGAACCGGTCTGTTGCCCTTTCCCGAGATCCTTAAGACTCCACAGGTCCTCTCTCTGATGGCGATTTCGGCCGTAGCTGTCGAGCTGTCTCTTTCGTTCCTCTTGTGGCGCCATCACGGACGACGCATCGCATTCGCTATTGGAGTAGCACTGCACGTTCCTATCACCCTCTTCTTGGCGCCGGTCCTGCAGATTGTCGTGTTTTCGATGATCATGCTCTCGGCGTATGGGTTGTTCTTCTCCGAACCCAAGGGGTTCGCCGACGCTGATTCGGCTTCAGAGGGGACACGGAGTCGAGACAGCTCAGAAAGAGCTGAGGTACGCGCGTTCCCCTCCGCTGCGTAGTCTCCATTGTTCCGAATGGAGTCTCGAGCGCTGCTCTTTTGAGCGAATCAGAACAGTTTGGAACTCGTGCTCAATAAATCGAACCGGTCATCCATTCGCTCGGTAACCTCAAGATCGGCCGCTGGACTCACCGTGGCCTTCTCGAGACCCTCACCTCACAGCAAAGGCGTTCGCAAGAATGAGCGATTCACCAACCATCATTTACACCTGGACCGACGAGGCCCCCGCACTCGCAACGTTGTCGTTCCTTCCGATTGTCGAAGCATTCGCAGGTGCTGCCGGCGTTGCCGTGGACACTGCCGACATCTCGCTCGCCGGCCGCATCATCGCCGCTTTCGGCGACCGCCTCACCGCCGAACAGCAGATCCCCGACTACCTCGCTCAGCTCGGTGATCTTGCCAAGACCCCCGAGGCCAACATCATCAAGCTGCCAAACATCTCGGCATCGATGCCACAGCTGCGTGCCGCTGTCGAGGAGCTCCAAGCAAAGGGCTATGACCTTCCCGAGTACCCCGACGAGCCAGCGAACGACGAAGAAGCCGACATCAAAGCCCGCTACGACAAGATCAAGGGCTCTGCGGTCAACCCTGTTCTGCGCGAAGGAAACTCCGATCGTCGGGCTCCGGGAGCGGTAAAGAAGTACGCCCAGAAAAACCCACACTCCATGGGCGCATGGAGCGCCGAATCGGCATCGCATGTGTCGACTATGGGAGCGAACGACTTCCGCTCGAACGAACTCTCGACCACAATCGCCGCTGCCGGATCGCTGCGCATCGAGCACGTCGCAGCCGATGGCACGGTGACGGTTCTCAAGGAATCGGTTCCCGTCCTCGCTGGCGAAGTCGTCGACGCAACCTTCATGAACACCGCTGCGCTCAAGTCGTTCCTCTCCGCCGAGATTGCCGATGCGAAGGCCAAGGGTGTGCTCTTTTCGCTGCACATGAAGGCCACGATGATGAAGGTTTCCGATCCGATCATCTTTGGTCACGCCGTCAAGGCATTCTTCGCCAACGTCTTCGACGCACACGGTGCTGCACTCGACGAGGCTGGAGTCAATGTCAACAACGGCTTGGGCAACTTGCTCGCTGCGCTCGACGAGATGCCCGCAGACGCCCGTGCTGCCATCGAAGCCGACATCGCCGCTGCATATGAGGCTGGCCCCGACATTGCAATGGTGAACTCCGACAAGGGCATCACCAACCTGCACGTTCCGAGCGATGTCATCGTCGATGCGTCGATGCCCGCAATGATCCGCACGTCGGGTCAGATGTGGAACAAGGCCGGCGAGCTTCAAGACACTAAGGCCGTTATTCCCGACAGCAGCTATGCCGCGCTCTACGACGCCACCTTCGAGTTCAACAAGGCCAACGGAGCCTTCGACCCGACCACCATGGGCACGGTTCCCAATGTCGGGCTCATGGCACAGAAGGCCGAGGAGTATGGCAGCCACGACAAGACCTTCGAGATCGAGAGCGCCGGAACCGTCCGCGTCGTCAACGACGGTGGCGACACCGTGTTCGAGCACACCGTTGGCGCTGGCGACATCTGGCGCATGGGCCAGGTCAAGGACGCACCGGTTCAGGACTGGGTCAACCTTGCGGTCAACCGTGCCAAGGCAACGGGCTGGCCAGCGGTGTTCTGGCTCGACGAGGATCGCGCCCACGACGCCGAACTCATCGCCAAGGTCAACGCCTACCTCGCCGACCTCGATACTGACGGGCTCGAGATCCACATCATGAACGTCGCCGACGCCACCACATTCACCCTCGATCGGGTGAAGAAGGGCGAGAACACCATCTCGGTCACCGGCAACGTGCTCCGCGACTACCTCACCGACCTCTTCCCGATCCTCGAGCTCGGTACCAGCGCAAAGATGCTGTCGATCGTTCCCCTGATGAACGGCGGCGGCCTTTTCGAAACTGGCGCCGGAGGCTCGGCACCGAAGCACGTGCAGCAGTTCGAACAGGAGAACCACCTCCGTTGGGATTCGCTCGGCGAGTTCCTTGCGCTGGCAGTGTCCTTCGAGCACTTGAGCGAAAGCACGGGCAACGCTGCGGCCAAGGTTCTCGGCGAAGCGCTCGATACCGCCACCGAGAAGTTCCTCGATACGGGCAAGTCGCCAAGCCGTAAGGTTAACGAGATCGACAACCGCGGCAGCCACTTCTACCTCGCCACCTACTGGGCCGAGGCTCTCGCTGCACAAACCGAAGATGGCGACCTCGCAGCGAAGTTCGGCCCGATCGCCGAGCAACTCGTGGCTCAAGAGGCAGCGATTGCCGCCGAACTCATCGACGTGCAGGGAACCGCCATGGACATCGGCGGCTACTACGCACCCGATCGCGAGCTCGGGTCTGCGGCCATGCGCCCAAGCGCAACCCTCAACGCCATCATCGACGGAATCTAACCACTCCTATCGCCCTGCCGGTCCGTGCAGGTCTGGCTATTGACCCTGATCTATCTGCGATGGGTTGGTGTTGGTGCCGCGGGTTTCGGGCTTTGGCCACGTGCCGCGCTCGGTGTCGTTGCTGCGCCAACCGTTGTCGGCGCCCGAGAGTGGGCGGGCGTTGTCGTATGTGGTTTCGCCATCTCGACTGTGGGGTAGGACATGGTCGGTTTGGAGCCAGTGGAATGGTGCGTCGCAGATGGGGTTTGCTGATTTTCCGTTTGTGGCGATTCGGGTAAGTGTCGCGATCCATTCGGGGAAACTCCGACTGTCGTAGGAGTAGTGGAGGTCTCGTTCTCCTGGGTCATAGACGACTCGTCGGAATACCGCTTTCATCGATGCAGCGATCGCGTAGAGCGGATGGATGGGTGTGCCGTCGAGGAGTTGGCTTTTCCGGCCTTCAAACTCTGGTTTTGGTTCGATGTCGATATCAGGGAACGGGTTCGAGTCGGGGTCTTGGAGCCAGTCGAGCGTTTCTTCGTAGGTGTCTTGATCGATGACGATGTTGATGAGAGTCTTGGCGCCGTTGCGGGTTTCTGTGGCGAAGCCGGTTGTTACCAGGGCCATGAGGGCTTCGAGGTTGCGGCGGCGGACGGTGGAGGTGATGCCTTCGGCTTTGTGTTGTTGGCGGATTCGTTCGGCTTCGGCGAGTACGGCGGTTTTGAAAGCGCCGGCCATGAGCGGGTCGAGCGTCCCGTCGATTTTGAGCATGCCACCGGGTAGGACTTTGAGCGATAGGCCACATTCTTTGGCTTGTTCGTCGGGTTCTGCGCCGTCGGGGTCAGCTCCGAGGAGCCAGCGTTCCATGACGGCATCGAGGTCGCGGAAGGCGAGCGTGGAAAAGAGTCTGATGAAGAGCCTTTGATCGTCAATCATCTGGCCGTGGACTCGGGCGTTGTCTTTGCGGCGAAGCAGCTCGATGTGGGCAGTCGAGAGTTTGCCTTGCCGGTAGGCGTCGGCGAACTCGGGAAAATCTTGGAGCCATTTGCCGACGCGTTGATCGGCACGAATCGCTTTGGGGTCGGCGCCTGTTCGTTCAGCCAAATAGTTCGCCACATTGCGCTGGTCACCTAACGAAGCGACATCAGCGGATTCGCCAGCCGCCACGGTTGCGATGCGGAGTGCGTCGAGCCGATTCGATGCCTCCTCGATGACGACAAGCCGATCGGCGAGCTCCTCGCGACTCAAACACGACAAGGGCGTATCGAAGCAGTCATCGACCGCTGTCGACAAGTTGCCAACGTCGTTGTTGGGGTGCAGCACTCCGCCCATCGCCATG
>CAZBTI010000018.1:0-37446 GCA_964494395.1 uncultured Acidimicrobiales bacterium
TCCCGGTGTATGTCACCGAGTCGATGGTCGGCCACAAGCTTGGCGAGTTCGCTCCGACGCGAACCTTCAAGTTCCACGCCGGGCAAGAACGAGGAGCGCGTCGATGACCGGTCCAAAGACGAACGAGCGTCCGGGTACCCGGGCCTCGGTGAAACATGTCGGTGCATCGGCCTACAAGGCCCGCGAGGTCCTCAACCAGATTCGCGGAATGCACATTGCCGATGCTGCTGACTACCTGACGCTGTGCGAGCGCGGCATCGCCGAGCCAATCGGCAAGCTACTCGATTCAGCCGTAGCGAACGCCGAGCACAACGACCTCCAAGACGCCGAGGAGCTCTTCGTCTCGGCCTGCTACGCCGACGAGGGACCAACGGCAAAGCGCTGGCGTCCACGTGCTCGTGGCCGCGCTACCCGCATTCGCAAGCGCAGCTGTCACATCACGCTGATCGTTTCACGTATGGACGACGACAAGCTCGAAGTTCGCCGCAACCGCGCCGAACGCCGTGGATCGGCAGCACCAAAGGCCGACCGTGCCGCACGTGTTGCGAAGTCGAAGGGCGACGAAGCGCCAGCTGAAGAGGTCACCGAGACCTCAGCAGACGAAGAATCAACCGCACCAGCAGCAGCGGCAGCCGGAGCGGTCGACCTGACTGCTGATGAACCGTTTGGTGATGGCAGCCACAAGGCGCTCGACGATGACTCAATGCCAGATGGCTTCCCAATCAAGGGCAACGCCGATTCGATGAAGTATCACCAGCCCGATGGCCGCTGGTACGCATCGACGACCGCCGAAGTGTGGTTCGACACCCCAGAGTCCGCAGAAGCTCAAGGCTTTATCGAAGCCGGCACCAAAGCCAAGACCGAAGAAGAGGAAGAGTAATTCATGGGTCAGAAGATCAACCCCTACGGCTTCCGCCTCGGAATTACCACCGACTGGAAGAGCCGCTGGTTCGCCAGCCGCGAGGACTACGCCAACTTCATCATTGAAGACTCGAACATCCGCAAATTCATCATGAAGGATCTCCCTCATGCTGCGATCAGCCGGATCGAGATCGAGCGCAAGTCCAGCCGTGACAGCCTCCGGGTCGACGTGCACACCGCACGTCCTGGAATCGTCATTGGTCGCAAGGGTGCCGAAGCCGATCGTCTCCGTCAGGGTCTTGCAAAGATCACCGGAAACAACAAGGTTCAGCTCAACATCCAAGAGATCAAGACGCCTGAGCTCGACGCAGCACTCATTGCCCAAGGCGTAGCCGACCAGCTCCAGGGCCGTGTTGCATTCCGCCGTGCGATGAAGCGTGCAGTGCAGAACGCACAGAAGGCCGGCGCCCTCGGTATTCGAGTCCAGACTTCGGGCCGCCTCGGCGGTTCAGAAATGGCTCGTCGTGAGTGGTACCGCGAAGGTCAGGTTCCGCTGCACACCCTTCGTGCAGAGATCGACTACGGCTTCCGCGAAGCACACACCGCTGCTGGACGCATTGGTGTGAAGGTCTGGATCTACACCGGCGACCGTCTTCCATACAAGAGCGAAGCTCAAGACAAAATCACCCGTGAGGCTGCAATGGCCGTGGGCGAAACGTCTGGTCAGAGCAAGCCACGCCAGGTCGTGTCGAGCCCATCGGCTCCTCGCAAGCCTGAACCAACCGAAGAGGCTGCAGAACAGGTCGAGGAACAACCACTGGTTCCAAAAGCCGATCCTGAGTTCGAAAAGCTCCTCGCCGAGGAAGAGGCAATTGAAGCCTCGCTCCGCGACAAGGATGAGACACCCAACTTCCGTCCCGGCGACGCGGACTGAGAGCAGGTACCTAAATGTTGATGCCCCGCAAGGTTGCACACCGAAAGCACCACCGAGGCCGCATGCGTGGAAACGCAAAGGGCGGCACCGAGGTCACGTTCGGCGATTTCGGACTCCAGGCTCTCGAGCCAGGCTGGATTACCGCTCGCCAAATCGAGGCCGCACGTATTGCCATGACCCGTCACATCAAGCGTGGCGGCAAGGTCTGGATCAACGTGTTCCCAGATAAGCCAGTGACCGAAAAGCCAGCGGAGACCCGCATGGGTTCAGGCAAGGGCAACCCCGAGCGCTGGGTCGCCGTCGTGCGCCCAGGCCGTGTGATGTTCGAGCTGGCGTTCCACGACGAAGAGGTCGCTCGCGAAGCAATTGATCGTGCCATCCAGAAAATGCCGATTAAGTGCAAGTTCGTTAAGAGAGACGAGGGCTTCTAATGGCGAAGGCAAAGAAGCTGAACGAGATGTCCTACGGAGATCTCGTGTCCCATCTTGAAGACATTTCCGAAGAGCTGTTCAACCTGCGTTTCCAGAACGCAACGGGTCAGCTCACGAACTCGTCCCGTCTTGGACAGGTTCGCAAAGACAAGGCACGGGCACTCACCGAAATTCGTGCCCGCGAAATCGCAGCTGCCGATGAACTTGATGCAGCAGAGGAGGTCGACGCATGAGCGACGTGACAGAAGCACCATACGGAGCTGGGTCCCACGCACCGTTGGCCGACGATGCAATGCCCGACGGCTACCCAGTCAAGGGCAACGCTGAATCGATGAAGTTCCATCAGCCGGGTGGTCGTTGGTACGACAACACCATCGCCGAGGTTTGGTTTGCCGATGCAGCCGCAGCAGCTGCTGCAGGCTTCGAAGAAGCTGGCGGTGGAGCAAAGTCCGCCGCAGCCGCTCCCGCAGAAGAAGTAGCCGAAGAGGCCGCTCCAGCTGAAGAAGCTCCAGCCGAGGCCGAGCCAGTAGAAGAAGCACCAGTGGCCGCAGCGCCAGCTGCCGCAGCTGCTGCCTCTACCGCCGGCACGGTTGGATCGAGCAGTACAGAAGACAGTACTGCCGAAGACGGAGTCCGAGAGAATCCACGCAAGGTCCGTGAGGGGATTGTGGTTTCGGCTGGCATGAACAAGACCGCAGTAATCGAGTCGGTCGACCGTGTACGCCACCGTCGTTACGCAAAGACCGTGCAGCGCAGCACCAAGCTGTTTGCCCACGACGAGGAAAACGACGCAAACGTCGGCGACCTCGTCCGCATCCAAGAGACCCGCCCGCTCTCGAAGAAGAAGCGCTGGCGTTTGGTCGAGATCATCGAGAGGGCCCGCTAATGATTCAGCAGGAAAGCCGACTCAAGGTCGCCGACAACTCTGGTGCACGCGAAATTCTCTGCATCAAGGTCCTCGGCGGAACCCGGCGTCGCTATGCGAGCATCGGTGACGTCATCGTGGCAACCGTCAAGGACGCAAACCCAGGTGCCGCCGTCAAGAAGGGCGAGGTCGTCAAGTGCGTCGTCGTCCGTGTCAAGAAGGAAATTCGTCGCCCGGATGGCAGTTACATCCGCTTCGACGAGAACGCAGCTGTTCTCATCAACGAGAACAACCAGCCGCGTGGAACCCGCATCTTTGGCCCGGTGGGTCGTGAGCTTCGTGACAACAAGTTCATGCGCATCGTGTCGCTGGCACCGGAGGTCCTCTAAATGAAGATCAAAAAAGGCGATCGAGTACGAGTTCTCTCCGGCAAGGATCGTGGCAAGGAAGGCGAAGTCACCTTCGCATCTCCAGTAAAGAACACGGTCGTTGTCGAAGGCGTAAATCTCGTCAAGAAGCACCAACGTCCACTCGGCGAAGGTAACCCCGGCGGCATCATCGACAAGAACATGCCAATGCATGTCAGCAACGTTGCCGTGATCAGCCCCAAGGACGGAAAGCCAACACGTGTTGGCTACAAGTTCCTGACCGACGGCACCAAGGTGCGGGTCTGCAAGCGCACAGGAGCAGAACTCTGATGGCAGCGACTATGACACCAACTCTAAAGACACAGTACTTCGGAGAGATCCAGGCAAAGCTCAAGGCCGACCTCGATCTTCCCAACGTCATGATGGTCCCGAAGCTCGACAAGATTTCGGTCAACATGGGCGTTGGCGAAGCTGCGATCAACAAGAAGGCGATCGAAGGTGCGCTCACCGACCTTTCGATCATCACCGGCCAGAAGCCATCGGTAACCAAGGCCAAGAAGAGCCTTGCAACCTTCAAGCTTCGTGAAGGTCAGATCATCGGCGCTCGGGTTACCCTCCGCGGCGACCGCATGTACGAGTTCCTCGACCGTCTCATCTCGTTGGCAACGCCACGTATTCGAGATTTCCGTGGACTTCCCACAAAGAGCTTCGACGGCCGTGGCAACTACACCTTTGGTGTAACCGAGCAGTTGATCTTCCCGGAGATCAACTACGACAACGTCGATACTGTCCGCGGCATGGACATCACGATCGTGACAACCGCAATGAATAACGAGCACGGCCGTGCGCTGCTCGATGCATTTGGATTTCCATTCAAGAAGGAAGGCCAGTAATGGCAAAAAAGGCGCTCATCAACAAGCAGCAGAAGACTCCAAAGTTCAAGGTCCGCGGCTACACCCGATGCCGCAAGTGCGGTCGTCCGCGCAGCGTGTACAAGAAGTTTGGACTCTGCCGTATCTGTCTCCGAGAAATGGGACACGCCGGCGAAATTCCTGGCCTCAAGAAGGCCAGTTGGTAGGGGGAGGAGAACAACAATGACAATGACCGACCCCATCGCCGACATGCTGACCCGTGTTCGTAACGCGAACACCGCAATGCACGACGACGTTTCGATGCCGTCCAGCAAGCTCAAGGAGACGCTCGCAGAGCTGCTCAAGAGCGAGGGTTACATCACCAGCTATACCGTTGCTGACAACGCGAACGGCCCCGGCCGAGTTCTCAGCATCGACATGAAATACTCGCCAGAGCGCAAGCGTGTGATCTCGGGAATTACCCGAGTGAGCAAGCCCGGTCTGCGTGTGTACAAGAAGTCCAACGAGGTACCTCGTGTACTCGGCGGTCTCGGCGTAGCCGTGCTGTCGACGAACCGTGGCCTCATGACCGATCGCGAAGCCCGTCGCCGCCGTATTGGTGGCGAGGTTCTCGCCTACGTCTGGTAGGTAACCATGTCTCGTATCGGAAACACCCCAATCACCGTCCCCGACGGAGTCGACGTGTCCTTTAGTGGCACCGACGTCGCTGTCAAGGGAAGCAAGGGCGAACTCAAGATCACACTGCCGGGAGCAATCACTGGCTCGATGAACGACGGCATCGTCACCCTCGAGCGTCCAGATAACGCTCAAGAGAACAAGGCCATGCACGGTCTTGCGAGAACGCTTGTCAACAACATGATCATCGGCGTCAGCGAGGGCTTCGAAAAGAAGCTTGAGATCGTCGGCGTTGGTTACCGTGCCGCAGCCAAAGGCAAGGACGGGCTCGAAATGCAGCTCGGCTTCAGCCACCCGGTCCACATCAAGGCACCTGAGGGCATTGAGTTTGATGTCCCACAGCAGACCGAGATCATCGTCAAGGGCATCGACAAGCAGCTCGTTGGCCAGGTGGCCGCCGACATTCGCAAGTGGCGCAAGCCAGAGCCTTATAAGGGCAAAGGCATCAAGTACGAAGGCGAGCGGATCATCCGCAAGGCCGGAAAGCAGGCGAAGTAATGGCAAAGAACGTTTCTGCCGAACGCCGCCGTCAGCGTCAGCGTCGTCACTACCGAATCCGCAAGCAGGTTCAGGGAACTGCCGAGCGTCCACGTCTCGCGGTCTTCCGATCTAACAAACACATCGTGGCCCAAATCATCGACGATGTTGCAGGGACCACGGTCGCTGCAGCCTCGACGGTTGAAAAGGGCTGGGACGGTCGTGGCAACACGATCGACGCAGCAACCAAGGTCGGCGCAGTAGTCGCTGAGCGGGCCAAGGCTGCCGGAATCAATACCGTCGTGTTCGATCGCGGCGGCAACCTCTACCACGGACGTGTCGCCGCTTTGGCCGATGCTGCCCGCGAAGCAGGACTGGAGTTCTGATGGCGTACGAAAACAACAATCGCAACGACCGCAATGATCGCGGCGGACGCAACAACGATCGCGAGAACGAGGGTGGTCTCCGCGACTCCCGCGTGATCAACATCAACCGCGTCGCCAAGGTCGTCAAGGGTGGTCGTCGTTTCAGCTTCACCGCTCTCGTGGTGATCGGTGACGGCAAGGGTCAGGTCGGTCTCGGCTATGGCAAGGCAAAGGAAGTTCCTCTGGCCATCCAGAAGGGAACCGAGGAAGCCAAGCGCAACCTCTTCGCCGTGCCACTCGCTGGAACGACCATCGTGCATCCTGTTCTTGGACAGATGGGCGCAGGCAGCGTGCTGATTAAGCCAGCAGCTCCCGGTACCGGTGTTATCGCCGGTGGTGCTGCACGTGCGATTCTCGAAGAAGCTGGAATCCAGGACGTGCTCTGCAAGTCCCTTGGATCTCCGAACCACATCAACGTGGCACGTGCGACCATCGCTGGTCTTCGTGATCTCAAGCGCCCGGACGAGATTGCTCGCCTCCGCGGCCTCGACCCAGAAGAGTTCGTTCCCCCTGGCCTGCTTCAGGCCTACAAGGAGTCCGAACGAGACGCGAAAGACCCAGCGACTGCTGGTGTCCGAACGGAGCCGTAACCCATGGCCGATCTCAACATCACTCAGGTTCGTTCCACCATTGGCACCAAGCCCAAGCAGCGCGGCACTATCCGTGCGCTCGGTCTCGGCCGCATTGGACGCACCGTTACCAAGCCCGACACCCCTGAGGTGCGCGGCATGATCAGCCGGGTTCCGCACCTGGTTTCGGTCGAGGAGGCGTAAATGGCTATCAAAGTTCATGATCTCAAGCCCGCTGATGGTTCGACCAAGAGCAAGCAGCGCAAGGGCCGTGGTATTGGTGGCAAGGGCGGCAAGACCGCAGGCCGCGGTACCAAGGGTCAGCACAGCCGTGGACGCGGCAAGGTGCGCGTTGGTTTCGAGGGTGGCCAGATGCCGCTCCACAAGCGTGTTCCGAAGCTTCGCGGCTTCACCAACCCGTTCCGGGTTGAATACCAAGGCATCAACTTGGACACGATTGCCGAGACCGGTCTTACCGACGTCAGTCCAGAGACGCTGCGTGAGCAGGGCCTCGTGGGCAAGAACTCGCTGGTGAAGATCCTCGGTCGTGGTGAGATTTCTGGTGCGGTCACCGTGAAGGCACACGCCTTCTCGAAGAGCGCCGAAGAAGCCATCACCGCTGCTGGCGGATCGATCGAGATCCTGCCAAAGCCATGGGGCGATTCCCCACGGCCGCCTGCAAAGGGCAACCAGCACACCAACCGATAAGTCCAATCGGGGCCGGATTCGCATTGCGAGACCGGCCCCGTTGGTGTTTTTCGGGGCTTTCGGCCATGCTCATGGCCATTGAGGAATTTTCAATGGTGGGCAAAAAGACCTACATTGTGGAATTCCTTTACCGATTGTTCACTGCCGCGCGAGACACCTTCTATGATTGCGCGGCTACCTTTGAGTCAACGACTTTTGCGAGAGGCAACAAGTGTTTTCACGAATTGCAAACATGTTCCGGGTACCGGATCTTCGAAACAAGATCCTCTTTACCCTCTTCGCTCTTGGCTTGTACCGCCTGGGCTCGTTCATTCCCGCTCCGGGAATTGACACCCTCGCCGTCCAACAGCTGCGTGAGAACTCCGAACAGCAGGGCGGCATCTTGGCCTATGTCCAGCTGTTCTCCGGTGGTGGTCTGACGACCTTTGCGATCTTTGCCCTCGGCGTGCTGCCGTACATCACGGCATCGATCATCATGCAGGTCTTGGGTGTCGTGGTTCCACGAATCGAGCAATGGCAACAGCAGGGTGCTGTTGGTCAGCGCAAGATCACCCAGTGGACCCGCTACATGACGATCGCGATTGCGGTCATCCAGTCGACCAGCTTCGCCTTCCTGTTCAACCGCGCCGACGGCTTGGGTGGCGGTTTCGTTCTCTTGCCACGGTTCAACGTGTGGACGGTTCTTCTCGTGGTCCTTACCCTCACTGCCGGCACCGCGCTGGTTATGTGGATGGGCGAGCTCATCACGCAAAAGGGCATCGGCAACGGCATGTCGCTCATCATCTTTGCCTCGATCGTCAGCCAGTTCCCTGCACAGTTCTCGACGCTCTACACCAACGAAGGCATTCTCGCTATCGTTGCCTTCAGCGTGATCCTCGGTATCTCGCTCGTCGGCATCGTGTTCGTCGAGAATGGCCAGCGCCGCATCCCGGTCAACTTCGCAAAGCGCGTCGTTGGTCGCAAGATGTACGGCGGCCAGAGCACCTACATTCCGCTCAAGGTCAACCAGTCCGGCGTTATCCCAATCATCTTTGCAAGCTCGGTTCTCTACCTTCCGAACCTCATCGCCGTCGCACTTCCTGACACGAGTTGGGGCAATGGCATTCGCAACTTCGTCGACCGAAACTTGGTCGACCCAAGCGCTCTGCTCTACCTCATCGTCTTCGGATTCATGATCGTTGGCTTTGCCTACTTCTACACGGCCATCACCTTCGATCCAGCGAAGCAGGCCGACACGATTCGTAAGCAGGGTGGCTTCATTCCTGGTATCCGTCCCGGTCCCCAGACCGAGAACTACCTCGCCCGCATTCTCACTCGCATCACGCTCCCAGGCGCACTCTTTATCGCTGCTGTAGCACTGTTGCCAAACCTGATCATGCGGGCCCTTGGCTTCAACCTCGACGCTGGTCATGGCGGCGGCATTGGTGCTGCCGGATTCGGCTTTATTGGTATCTCGATCCTCATCGCCGTCGGCGTTGCACTCGAGACCATGAAGCAGATCGACAGCCAGCTGATGATGCGCAACTACGAAGGCTTCCTCGCAAAGTCGAAGTAGTCTCAAATAGCTCGAGTAACGAAATAGGGGTTGAGAATGGCGCCGAGAGTCATCATTTTGGGTCGTCAGGGCGCGGGCAAGGGTACGCAATGCGCACGCCTTGTATCTGAATACGGCATCGTCCACGTTTCAACTGGAGACATGCTGAGAGCAGCCGTCGCTGCCGGAACTGAGCTTGGCAAGAAGGCCGAAGCCATCATGGCCTCGGGCGGTCTCGTCAGCGACGACATCATGAATGGCATCGTCGCCGAGCGACTCGCCGAGGATGACATCACCGAAAATGGCGTGCTCCTCGACGGCTTCCCTCGCACGGTCGTGCAGGCCGAAGCACTTGAACAGATCTTTGCCGAGCAAAATGTCGAACTGACAGCGACCATCAACGTCGATGTTCCCCTCGAAGAGGTCACTGCACGAATGATGGCTCGTGGCCGCGACGACGACAACGAAGAGGCAATCGCCGAGCGGCTTCGCAACTACGAAGAGCAAACCGCACCCCTCCTCGACTTCTACGCAGAACGACACAAGCTCGGCGTGGTAGACGGACTCGGCAGCGAAGACGAAGTCTTCGGTAGAGTCCAAGGCGCGCTGAACCTCTAGTAGGCAAGGCAGCTCCGCTGCCGATTTTTGCCTAGGAGATCTTCAGCCCATTGCCCCCTTCGGGGAGCGTTCAAACGCCACGGTATTACGGCGGTCCTGACGGACCTTCGCAAACGTATCGCTTCGAGCGCCAGGGCGCTCTGTGCGAACTCGCCTTTCCCTCCGCTTCGCTCCAGGAAACGCTCGCGGGTCGCAGCCAGCGCCCGGTGGCACTCACGCTACCCCCAACCCATTTCGTGGAGTTGGTCGTCGTCTATGCCGAAGTGGTGGGCGATTTCGTGGATGACGGTGATCTGGATCTCTTCGATGAGTTCGTCTGTCGACTGGCACATGTCCAATAGCGGCAAGCGATAGATGGAAACCCGGTCCGGCAGATCCATGAGTCCGTAGCCGTCGCGCTCGGTTAGTGGAATGCCCTCGTACAGTCCAAGAAGATCGGGTTCTTCTGGGTGTTGGTCTTCTGCGACCACGATCACATTGTCCATGAGCCGGGTGAGTTCGGTGGGCAGTAGGTCGAGCGCTTTGACGATTTCTCGCTCGAACTGCTGTGGATTCAACGAAATCATGGTTTGAGCGTAGGGAATGGCTGCCCGTGCTGCTCAGCGAAGGGAATTCGTGGCAGTTCCGCGCCGAATGGTCGGCGCGATTGTTTTTCTTCCCAGTTGGTTGATTCTTGAACTCCCGGTAGGTTTATGCGTTGGTCCTGCGCGCGTACATGCGCCTGATCGAACTCTCGTAGGAGGAAGTTCCAATCGCAAAAGCTAAAGAAGACGCAATCGTATTGGAGGGGACAGTTGTCGAGCCTCTCCCCAACGCCATGTTTCGGGTCGAACTCGAGAACGGCCACAAAGTTCTGGCGCACATTTCCGGAAAGATGCGCATGCACTACATCCGGATCCTGCCGGGCGATCGCGTCCAGGTTGAACTGACTCCATACGACCTCGAACGAGGTCGGATCACGTATCGCTACAAGTAGCGAATACGACAACTTCAAAAATCGTAATCCCACGGCGCTTTGTCGTGGAACAACTATGAATAATCAGAAAGGACGCTGAACGTGAAAGTTCGAGCAAGCGTCAAGCCAATGTGCGATAACTGCAAGGTCATCAAGCGACACGGTCGCGTGATGGTCATCTGCACGAATCCCCGACACAAACAGAAGCAGGGCTAGGAATGGCACGTATTTCCGGTGTGGATATTCCACGCGAGAAGCAGGTGCAAATCAGCCTGACTTACATCTTCGGCGTTGGGCTTACCACCAGCCAAACACTTCTCGGTTCGCTCGACATTGAGCCAACTACCCGAGTTCGTGACCTCACCGACCCCGAGGTCGCACAAATTCGTGCGTACATCGAAGAGAACCTGAAAGTCGAAGGCGATCTGCGCCGTCAGACCAGCCAGGACATCAAGCGCAAGATGGAGATTGGTTCGTACCAAGGCCTCCGTCACCGTCGTGGCCTCCCGGTCCGCGGACAGCGCACGCACACCAACGCACGTACTCGTAAGGGTCCTAAGAAGACCGTGGCCGGAAAGAAGAAGGAATAATGGCGACCCCCGCTCCGCGCAAGAAGCGCAGGCAGTCAAAGAACGTCACGCACGGCGTGGCGCATATCAAGAGCTCGTTTAACAACACGATCATCACCTTCACCGACCAAGACGGAAATGCGCTTTCTTGGGCATCTGCAGGCAACGTCGGCTTCAAGGGCTCTCGTAAGTCCACGCCATACGCCGCACAGATGGCTGCTGAACAAGCAGCACGCCGAGCAATGGAACACGGTGTTCGCCGTGTCGACGTCGTCGTACGTGGTCCCGGCTCTGGCCGTGAGACCGCAATCCGGTCGATCACCAACACCGGAATTGAAGTCACTGGAATCAAAGACGTCACCCCCGTTCCACACAACGGTTGCCGTCCAGCAAAGCGTCGGAGGGTCTGACACATGTCTCGTTACACCGGACCAAAGGCACGAGTATCTCGTCGCCTCGGTACCAACATCTGGGGAACCAAGGGCGAGACCATTGCTCTTGACAAGCGCCCTTACCCGCCAGGCGATCACGGTCAGACCCGTCGTCGTGGCAACGTCAGCGAATACCTCGTTCAGCTCCAAGAGAAGCAGAAGGCTCGCTTCACCTACGGTCTGAGCGAGAAGCAGTTCCGTAACATCTACGCCGAGGCAAGCCGCCGCACGGGCGTTACCGGTGAGAACATGCTTCGCTACCTCGAACTCCGACTCGACAACGTGGTGTACCGCTCCGGATGGGCAGCAACCCGTCCGCAGGCTCGCCAGTTCGTAAACCATGGCCACATTGAGGTCAATGGCAAGCGGGTCAACATTCCGAGCTACCGCGTCCGTCAGGGCGACAAGGTCAGCATTCGGGCAAAGGCACGCAATGGCGTGACTCTGCAGTGGAACATGGACGTCCTCGATCGCAGCAAGCCTGCGTGGATCGACGAAGGTTCCGACAAATATGAAGCTCTCGTACATCAGCTGCCGCTGCGGGAACACATTGATGTTCCAGTCCGCGAACAGCTCATTGTCGAGCTCTACTCTAAGTAAACACCCACCTAAGTAACGCCCCGAGCTCTCCCGCTCGGGGGTCGTCTTCGAAGTTCCGAGGAGAACACATGCTGGTTATTCAGCGTCCGACGGTCGAAGCGATCGGAGAAGAAGAGAACAACACGCAGCGATTTGCGATCGGGCCCCTCGAGCGAGGTCTTGGCCATACGATCGGCGCATCGCTACGGCGTACACTGCTCTCTTCCATCCCCGGCGCAGCGATCACCCAAGTGCGTTTTGACGACGCTCTGCACGAGTTCGACACCATCCCAGGTGTTGCTGAGGATGTCACAGACATCATCTTGAACCTAAAGGACATCGTCCTCAACGTGCACAGCGAAGAGCCAGTAACGCTTCGCCTCGACGTACGTGGACCACGTGACGTTGTTGCATCGGATATCCATCCGCATGCCGACGTTGATGTTCTCAACGGCGACCTTCCGCTCGCAACCCTCAACGGTAAGGGCCACCTCGCAATCGATATCACCGTCGATCAGGGTGCTGGCTATGTGAGTGCCGACCGGAACAACCAGACCGACACCATCGGCGTCATTCCTGTCGACTCGATCTACAGCCCTGTCCGCCGTGTTGCGTTCGACGTAACGCCTACCCGTGTGGATCAGCAAGCCGACCTCGACCGTGTCGAACTCGAGATCGTCACCGACGGCTCGATTTCACCTCGTGATGCCCTCGCATCTGCAGGCGCCACGTTGCGTACCCTCGTGCAGCTCGTCGAAGAGATGAGCGATGAGCCTCAGGGCCTCGAATTGGGCGAGATGAGCCCAGTTGTTGCTGGTTCGCCAGATCTTGAGAAGCCAATCGAAGACCTCGACCTTTCGGAGCGTCCTCGCAACTGTCTCAAGCGTGCGCAGGTCAACAGTGTTGGAGAGCTCCTCGAAAAGACCGAGGACGATCTTCTTGCAATCACCAACTTCGGACAGAAGTCGCTCGATGAAGTCATCGAGAAGCTCGACGAGCGCGGCCTGTCCTTGCGAACGAGGGATTGATCAATGGTTGCAACTCCCAAGAAGGGCCCCCGCTTCGGCGGCAGCGCCTCACATCAGAAGGCCATGATGGCCAACCTCGTTGCATCGTTGATCGCAGCCGAGGGAATCACCACGACTGAGGCGAAGGCAAAAGCCATGCGCCCAATCGCCGAGAAGATGATCACCAAGGCCAAGAAGGGCGGGGTGCACAACCACCGTCAGGTCATGAAGTTCCTTGGGGATCGCGAGATGGCAACCAAGTTGTTCGACGAGGTCGGTCCTCGATACGTCGATCGTCCAGGTGGCTACACCCGCATCATGAAGCTCGGTCCGCGCAGCGGCGACAACGCCCCAATGGCGCGCATCGAACTCGTCTGAGTTCCGCTCGACACTTCCGGTCGAGGACCCCACTCAGTCACGCTGATGAAGTTCACCTCCGGCCAGAAAGTCGGCAAGTCATGAAGATGAGAGCCACTGTCGCGTATAACGGCAGTGGCTTTCATGGTTTTGCGGTGAACCGTGATGTTCGTACGGTCGCTGGCGACCTCGAAACTGCACTCGCCACGATTGTTGGCGAGCCGGTCACGATCACGTGCGCTGGTCGAACCGACAAGGGCGTTCACGGGCGAGGACAGGTCATTAGCTTCGAGTTGCCCGATGGCAGTGACGTCACCTCAGAGCGGATAGAACGGTCGTTGAACGGTCTGTGTAAGCCAATGATCGTCGTGCGAGACGTCGAGGTTGTAGACGACGAGTTCGACGCTCGCTTCTCGGCTCAGTGGCGCCAATACCGGTACCAGGTTCTGGCGTCGCCCCACCCCGACCCACTTCGCTTGCACACCTCGTGGTTCGTGCCCACTCCGCTGGATCAGTCGCTGATGAACCAGGCTGCGGCACACCTGATTGGCGAGCACGACTTCACCTCGTTTTGTAAGCGGGTGAAGGTGGCCGAGGGAGAACCCGAGAAGAGCATGGTTCGAAAGGTGCTCGAGGCGGAGTGGAAGCAGGGCCCGGACGACATCATCGAGTTCTGGGTCAAGTCGACCGCCTTTTGCCATCAGATGGTTCGCTCGTTCGTAGGAACAACCGTCGATGTCGGGCTCGGCCGGTACACGCCTGATGACATCCCAAAGATGCTCGAAGCCAAGGACCGCTTGGCTGCAGGCCGGGTGGCACCTCCAGAAGGCCTGACCTTCTGGAAGGTCAACTACGAAACCTCGCTACCGACGGCCGCTACCTGGGCAGGTTGCGGCGGCTGAGGGCTTTGACGACGCGCTGGGTGATCGCAGCGGGTAGACGGGAGCCGATATCGAAAAGCACCGCATCAGGGCCGATGAGTGCTCGTCGGCGATTGCGTCGCACGGCGGTCAAGATCTGCTCAGCAGCCTTCTCTGGCGTCGTCATCGCCATGGCATCGAAGCGAGCAACGGACTCAACATCGCCGTATTGCGACCGGCCGTTACGGGCAATGTTGGTCTTGATACCACCTGGGTGAACCGTCGTTGCCGAGACGTGGCTACCTTCCAATTCAAGTTCCATGCGAAGCGCATCGGTGTAACCGCGCACGCCGAACTTCGCCGCGTTGTACGCCGATTGTGTCGGGATAGACACCAGACCGAACACACTCGAAATGTTGATGATGTGGCCAGCGCCGGCGGCGCGAAGGTGCGGAAGGAAGGCTTGGGTTCCGTGTACGACACCCCAGAAGTCGATCTCCATCACCCAGGAAACGTCCTCGATCGATTGCGTTGATGCGTCGTGGGTGAGATTCACTCCGGCGTTGTTGAAGATCAGGTTGATTTCGCCGTGGTGTGCTGCGCTTGCGTCGGCCCATGCAATGACGGCCTCACGGTCGGACACGTCGACGGTCGTGCACGTCACCTGAACATCGGGGTGGCAGAGAGACGCAGTTTCGGCCAAACCGGGCCCGTCAACATCGCTGAGCGCGAGACCGCAACGTTCGTGAGAGAGTGCAACGGCGAGTGCTCTGCCGATCCCCGATGCTGCGCCGGTGATGGCCGCTACCCGATCGTTGAGCTGTTTCATGCACGCTCCTAGTTCGTTGCGAGCCTTTCGGCGATGATCTCCCACACGTCCGGGTCGATCGTGATGCCGACGTGGGTCGACTGCACTTCTACATTGTCGACCATTGGGCTGAATGTGTCGACGCACGCTCGCCAATCGACGATGGCATCGGCTTTTGAGTACATGGCGGTGATCGGTCGTTCGATTGGAATCTTGTTGCGTTCCTCGACCAATCGGTCGATGTCGTCGAGGTACTCCCGGGTATAGGTGCTTGCACCGCGCGTGTACTTTGGCCCTCCGAATACTGGGGTCGCAAGCGTGATCACCTGGTCGACGAGTTCGGGGTGGTCTCGTGCAATCTCTCGAGCAAAGACTCCACCCAAGCTCCAACCAATAAGGCTCAGAGGCTTGCTATCACTGCGCACTCGATGAGCAATGGAGTTCGCGACCGACGGCAACATTCCTTCTACCTCGCCGCGGTTGTAGCCAAAGCCCCAACCGTATGTCCGGTGTCCGAGGATCCGTAACGACGAGCGCAGCGGAGTCATGAAGACGTCGGAAGTTTGCCAACCCGGGAACACCATGACCGATGCATTCCCCTTTGGAAGACCGAGCAGACTCGGGGTGCGGCGGGCGAGCCTCGGGACTTGGAGAACGCTTGCGAGTTCTTTGGTTACTTTCGGGCCAGTAGGTGCCTCAAAGTCTGTTCCGTACTCATCCCGCTGCCTGCCTATGTCTGTCACGTCGCAGACCATATCTCCGAAGTCGGAGCTTCTCGAAGTTACTCGCGGGTTATGCAGCCTGAAGTTCGATGTGGACGGCTCCACCCGGTCCAGGGTCGGCCCAGATGCGGCCGTCGAGTGCCTCGACGATGCCCTTCGACACCGCTAGTCCGAGGCCAGCGCCGCCCTGGGCGCGCTCTCGCGCCTCATCGTGTCGACGGAAGGCTTGGAACGCTTCTTCGGTGAAATCGGCGGGGAACCCGGTGCCGTGGTCGAGCACCGAGATCCGTCGGCTGGTCTCATCGACCTCGATCGAGATGTGATCATCAATGGGGGAGTGACGTACAGCGTTGCTCACAAGGTTCTGGATGACCCGGCTGAGTTGTTGCGGGTCGGCGGTGACCGGAAGCGAGGTGGGGCCATCGACCGAGAGCGTGATGTTCTTGTCATCGGCAATGGGGACCATTCGATCCACGACCGAGCGGATGGAGGTCATGGCATCGACCGGGCCCGAAGAGACTTGGTAGCGGCCCGCTTCGAGCTGCCCGATGGTAAAGAGGTCGGTGATGAGGGTCTCGACCGCGGTGATGTCGGACTCGATCGTCTTGAGGTATCGCTCGGGGTCGGGGGCGACGCCATCGAGAAGGGCCTCGGTCGCCAGCCGCATCGACGTCAGCGGGGTGCGAGCGTCGTGGCTCAAAGAGGCGAGCGTTACCGAACGTTCGTGCTCGGCTTCTTCGCGTGCCTTATTTGAGGTAGCGATTTGGTTGACCATACCGTCGATCGCAGCGGAGAGTTCGCCGACCTCGTCGATTCGTTCGAGGTCGGATCGGACCTCCAGATCGCCGTCGCCAATCCGCCTCGCGACTTGGGTTAGCGCGGTGAGGTCATTGGTGAGCGGGCTTGCAAGCGTGTACATCACGCCGATTCCCAAGACCGTTGCAAAGGCGAGCAACAGCAGCAGGAAAGTGAAGTCGGTGTCTTCAAGAAATATCGATCGTGAACCGGCGGTGAGCGCGGCGGCGATTACGACGGGGCCGGAGATGGCAGCGACGAGCATCCGACGGGTGAGCGAGCGCGGCGCAAACAAGCGGAAGATGACAGTGATCGCCACCGATGCCGCTGCGATCGAGATGAGAACCGTGATGAGCTGATTGCGCTCCTCGGCCATGTTCTCGGGCATAGCGATTTCGAAAGCGACCTGGGTTGCAAGGCCGGCCATCGTTGCAATAACGGCGAACGCGATGATGAAGGGAGGCCACGGACTTACCCGTCGCTTCGGTTCCCTCACCTCTTGTTCGGTTTGGCTCATGGATCGAAACGGTACCCGACGCCAAAGACGGTTACTAAGTGCTCAGGCTTCGATGGATCGGTTTCCAAACGACCACGAAGGCGCCGAACGTGCACCGTGACGGTGGATGGGTCCTGCCACTCGGTTGAGCTACTCCATACCTTCTGGAGAAGATCTTCGCGGGTGAGTGCCTCGCCGGGATGAGCCAGGAAGCAGTTGAGCAGTTCGAATTCCTTACGGGGAAGATCGAGGGTTTCTCCAGCCTTTGAAACGACCCAGCGAGCCGGGTCGACGGTGACATCGCCGAACTCGGTAATCATGTCGGCTGCAGGGTTCGCCTCTGCGCTTCGACGCAGAACGGAGCGAACTCGTGCCACAACCTCTCGTGCCGAAAACGGCTTGACCACGTAGTCATCTGCTCCGGCTTCGAGGCCGCGAACTCGGTCGGATTCTTCACCGCGTGCAGTGAGGAGGATGACCGGAAGCTGCGATGTGCTCCGAATGAAGCCCAACACATCGAGACCGTTGCGCTTGGGGAGCATCAGGTCGAGGAGCACCAAGTCAGGGTTGTGTTCAGTGACCGCCGCGACTGCAGCATCACCATCGCCAGCTTCGACGACCGAAAAGCCATCGGCAGCCAGATACTGGGAGAGAACCTCCCTGACCATCGGCTCGTCGTCTACCACCAGAATCGTTGACATATTCTTCACGTTAGTTCACAACCCGCTGCAGACAGCAAGGCTTCCCCGCTGTTCGCTACTTCGTAATAACGCTCGCACGGCAAGGACGGACGCAGATTGGTAGCGGCTCTTGTTTCGCCCGCGAAATGAATGGTCTTCGCGTATTGGTTTGTTCGTATAGGTCTCGTAGACTCGTCGTTCGTACTGAGCCGCCACTACCCGCGGCTATTCGCAGGAGCGGAAATGACTACCACTACCCCCAAAGCATCCGAGATCGAGCGTTCGTGGCACATCGTCGACGCCGAAGGCATGGTGCTCGGCCGTCTTGCGACCGAGGTCGCAGACATCCTTCGTGGGAAGCACAAGCCCACGTATACGCCGAACCTCGACATGGGTGACCACGTCATCATCGTGAACGCCGAGAAGATCGTTCTCACCTCGAACAAGGCTGAGCGCAAGATGGTCTACAGCCACACCGGATACCCCGGTGGGCTCAAGGAGAGCACCTACGCCGAAGCAATGGCGAAGGACGCAGCGAAGACCGTTCATCGCAGCATCAAAGGCATGCTCCCGAAGACTCGTCTCGCAAACCAGCAAATCACCAAGCTCAAGGTCTACAGCGGCCCCGAGCATCCTCACGTGGCGCAGAACCCGCAGCCACTCGAATTCGCTCACGCTAAGCACCGGGCATAGGAAGAACCTAGACAATGGCAACCACCACTCCCATCCAGACCACCGGCCGCCGCAAGCGTGCAGTAGCTCGAGTTCGGCTCGTTCCCGGTGACGGCACCATGACCGTTAACGGTCGCACCCTCGAGGATTACTTCCCAAACGCCGTGCATCGCCAGCAGCTCAGCGAACCGTTTCGTGTTACTGAGACCGAAGGCAACTGGGACGTCAGCGTCACCATGCACGGAGGCGGACCAACCGGTCAGGCCGGCGCTATGCGCCTCGGTATTGCCCGTGGCCTCCTCGAGGTAGATCCAGAATTCCGCGACTCGCTGAAGAAGGCCGGATTCCTCACTCGTGATTCCCGTAAGAAGGAATCGAAGAAGTACGGCCTCAAGAAAGCTCGTAAGGCACCTCAGTACAGCAAGCGTTAGGCCGAAGGCCATTTATGGCTCTTCGATTTGGCACAGATGGGGTTCGGGCTGAGGCCCTTACTCAACTGACGCTTGAGTTCGCCCGCGCTTTGGGCGCTGCTTCGGCGCGCACGCTCACCGGTGACACGATCATCATCGGTCGCGATACCCGAGAATCTGGCCCAGCACTCCAACAGGCGTTTTCTGAAGGAGCGGCGAGCGAGGGAGTCTCCGTTCGAGACCTCGGTGTCGTGCCCACTCCGGCAGTGGCGTGGTTGTGCAAGGCCGATGGTCTTCCCGGAGCAATGCTGTCGGCGTCGCACAACCCGTGGCAGGACAATGGCATCAAGCTCTTCTCTGCTGGCGGGTTGAAGCTCTCCGACGCCGACCAGGACATCATCCAGGGTCAACTCGACGAGGCTCACGCCAGCGGATACCCGACCGAAGCAGTCGCACCCATCGTCGAGCCTGGATCGATCGATCGATATGTCGATGCCGTTGTGAATTCGATCGATGGTCGCACGTTCACGGGCAGCACCATTGTCTTGGACTCCGCTAACGGATCGGCATCGACAACGGCGAAGATCATCTTTGAGCGTCTCGGCGCGACCGTGATCAGCCTTGCCGACACCCCCGACGGTCAGAACATCAACGCCGGCGTTGGATCGACTCACCCTGAGTTCCTCCAAGATGCGGTCGTCGAGCACGGTGCTGCCGCGGGCTTTGCGTTCGATGGCGACGCCGACCGTATCGCCGCAGTCGGTAGTGATGGTGTGCTCATCGACGGTGACCGCATCATTGCGATGAGCGCGCTCGACCGGCGTGAACAGAACACGCTCGCCAATGACACGGTGGTCATCACGGTTATGGCGAACCTCGGTTTCAGACGGGCGATGGACACCTACGGCATCAAAATGGTCGAGACACCCGTCGGCGACCGCTACGTCCTAGAGGCGCTCGATGCAGGTGGTCACTCACTGGGCGGAGAGCAGAGCGGTCACGTCATCCATCGTGACCTCGCAACGACGGGCGATGGCGTGTTGACCGCAGTGCAACTCTTCGATGCCGTGCTTCGTCGCGGCGTCGATATGGGGACCTGGGCGGCAGGGGTCATGCAGCGTCTTCCACAAGTACTTCTGAACGTTCGCACGGCTGCGAAGATCCCAGATCTCTCCGCCAAGCTTGCACCCGCCGTCGAGGCCGAAGAGGCGCTACTCGGCAATGACGGACGGGTATTGATCCGCGAATCGGGCACCGAGCCTGTCGTTCGGGTCATGATCGAGGCCGAAACGAGTGAAATAGCAGATGCGTCTGCGCAGCGGTTGGTCGCAGAAGTCGAAAAACTTGCCGACTAGGCCTTTAGGCCTACTTCTTCGAGCCGACTAGGCCAATAGGACTAATTTAGGTCGATTTTCCACCCTGACCGCAAAGCTATTGGGGTGTAACCCCAGTCGTATCCACCGATTTTCTAGACTATTCGCCGATCTGTTCACCCGCCAAGGGTGTTCCCGGAAAGAGAGACACCATGTGCGGAATCATCGCCGTCATTCGTCGCCCGTCAAACCGTGCGGTCCCGACGAGAGACGACATCCTCGGCCTTACCAGCGGAACCGCTGGTGAACTGGAGGGCATTGCTCTCGAACAGGCTGACGGTCCGCTGGCTTCTGTCGCCGAACGACTCGCCACTGCCGACACGCTCTTGAGCGGTACTCCGGGTCTTCGCCTTTTGATCTCCGACCCAGGCTTGTCGGATTCGCTTCGCGCAGAACTGCAGTCGCTCAATGCACACCTCGACGCGTTGGAAGCTGACCTCGATGCGAAAGCAACGGTCGAGTCGCTCGACCTCGAAGCGGTCAACGCGCTACTCATCGCTGCTCGCGACGGTGCGTGGGCGATCGAACGCGATCGCCTCCGCGCAGCCGAGGTCGTTTCCGACCTCGGAGGTCGCGACGTTCACGACGCTGGCATCGACGCGATCTTCTCGGTGCACCAGGCGCTCTCGGCAATCGACCGTATGGAGGTCCGCGGCCGCGACTCAGCCGGACTACATCTGCTCGTGAGCAAACACGGTCTCGATCTCGACGATTCGGCAATCGCAGCAGCGATCGACGCACGAGCAGAGAAGACCGAACTGTTCACCGACTCGGCGGTTCGTCGTGTCGGCGATCGGTTGAGCTTCGTCTACAAAGTCGCAGCCGAAATTGGGGAACTGGGAGACAACACGGCGTCTCTTCGCAACAGCATCCGCAAAGACACTCTCCTTCGCCAGGCGCTCGACAACTCGACCGCTGAGGTCGTCGTTATTGGCCACACTCGATGGGCCAGTGTCGGCATCGTGTCCGAGCCAAACGCGCACCCCGTGAACTCCGACCAGACCTCTGAGCGGAGCGGCCCGTACTGCACAGCAGTTCTCAACGGTGATGTCGACAACTACGGCGACCTCATCCGATCCGAGGAGCTCTGCATCGCCGACGACATCACGACCGATACAAAGGTCATTCCAACACTCACGTCGAAGCACCTCGAAGAGGGTCATGGCATTACCGAGGCCTTCCGCCGTGCTGTATCGGTGTTTGAAGGTTCGGTTGCGATTGGCCTGTCGAGTGAGGAGGCACCCAACGACTTGCTCCTCGCACTCCGAGGCAGCGGCCAATCGATCTACGTAGGACTCGCTGAGGACAGCTACATCGTTGCCTCCGAGCCATACGGCGTCGTGGAAGAAACCACCGACTATGTCCGCATGGACGGAGAGACCCCAGCGAACCCGGATAACCCGAGCGCGAGCCGCGGACAGATTTTGCGGCTCTCAGGCGAACAGGCTGGAGACATTGCCGGAATCCAGCGCGTTGGCTATGACGGCACCGAACTCCCAGTGACGGACGCCGACGTGTCGGTTGCCGAGGTCACGACCCGCGACATCGATCGTGGCGACTACAAGCACTACCTCTTCAAGGAGATCTCGGAATCCCCGCGAAGCTTCCGCAAGACGCTTCGCGGCAAGCTTGTCGAAACGGATGGCCGGTTCACCGTCACCGTCCCCGAGTCGACGATGCCAGCGCACGTCGCTGAACGAATTAGCTCAGGGCAGATCAAGAACATCTACGTGATTGGTCAGGGCACTGCAGCGGTCGCCGGCCAGGCTGTGGCCGCTTCGATCATCGACGAAGTCGACGGACACCTCAATGTCCAGGCGATCGCTGCCACCGAGTTGAGCGGCTTTGGTTTGCGCAAGGACATGTCGGATTCGCTCATCATTGCGATCAGCCAGTCCGGAACGACGACGGACACGAACCGCACGGTCGACATCGTGAAGCAGCGCGGCGCCTCGGTGCTCGCTATCGTCAACCGTCGCGGCAGCGACCTGACCGATCGAGCCGAGGGCGTGTTCTACACCTCCGACGGTCGCGACGTCGAGATGAGTGTTGCGTCGACCAAGGCGTTCTACGCCCAGATCGCTGCTGGCTTCTTGCTCGCCATCGTCATTGGCGACCTCGCCCTGCCCGATCGCGAAGAACCAGCAGACCGCCAAGAACTCCTTGCTGATCTGCGCGATCTTCCCGACCGGATGGTCGAGACTATCGCTAAGCGAAGCGACATCGCCCGAGCAGCGAGCGCTCACGCTCCGTCTCGCCGGTACTGGGCAGTGGTCGGCAATGGCTACAACCTGATCGCTGCACGCGAGCTTCGCATCAAGCTGTCGGAACTCTGTTACAAGTCGATCGCTGCTGACTCAACCGAGGACAAGAAGCACATCGACCTTTCATCCGAGCCGATGATTCTGATCTGCGCTGCTGGCCTCGAAGGTTCAACCGCCGACGATGTGGGCAAAGAAGTAGAGATCTTCCGGGCACACAAGTCGGCACCGATCGTGATCGCTAACGAGGGCGAGACTCGTTTCTCGTCGGCGCTCGATGTCATTTACGTGCCAGTAGTTCACCGTCGTCTCTCCTTTGTGCTGTCGACTGTTGTTGGTCACCTCTTTGGCTACGAAGCAGCGCTCGCTATCGATGCCCAAGCCAACCCCCTACGCGAGGCCCGGTCGGCGATCGAGCACCTGATCGAAGAGACCCGTGGTTCGTTGTCTGGTGAGGACTTCCTCAGTCAGATCTGTTCAAGCATTTTGACTGCGCAAACCAAGTTCAGCGAGGGCGTTCGAGTCGGCGCCTACAACGGTCACCTCGAAGCCTCTACAGCAGTCCAGTTGATGGGTCGCTTCCGGTACGCCAGTGGGTCCGTGCCGCTCGACAGCTACCAGGCGGAATATGGCAAGGTCGGAACTCCAGCGGTGGTGATTGAAGACCTCACGTTTGCTCTCGGTGGAGCAATCGATGAGCTCACACGCCCAGTCGATGCAATCAAGCACCAAGCCAAGACCGTCACCGTAGGCATCTCTCGCACCGACGAAACCTTGCTCGAAGTTCCACTCGTATCGGAAGTTCTCGAAACGGGAACTCCACGTGACAGCCTCACCTACTCAACGATCCGCACCCTCGCGAATCTCGACCCTGCCGTAGCTTCGGTCGCAGGTTGGACCCGCTACGACATCGACCTCACCGAAGGCGGCGGCACGATCAATGTCGTCGATCGCGGTGGAGTGTCCGCAACGATCCCCAGCCGCACCGACCGTTCGCCGGGCTTGCGAGGCACCAAGCAACGCGTGGCTGACGAACGAGAGGTGCTCGTTTCAAAGGGTCGCAGTGACGGACGCACGATCGTGATGATCCCCGAGGTCAAGGACAATCAGACCACGGGCATGACACTCTTGCACGTCGAACTGCACGACAAACTCGACCCCGAGGTCATGCGCGGCGTGCTCCAGGGCTACCGCAATCGCTATTCGGCGCTCCACGGTGCTGTTACTGAGACCGAGGACTCATTCCGTATCGATCGCCTCGGCCAAGAAGACGTTGGCGACTTGCTGTGGGTCTCGATTCAGGAACTCGCTGATCGCTGGCGCAGCTAACCGGTTCCTTACGTGGTGGCGGGTGTCACGGCCCCAATAGGTCGTTTAGCCCTAACGCGATTTCGTACTTCGGTCGAACTCTCTTTTGAACTGAGAAATTCATAAGAGGTGGAAATCCGATGGCTAGAACTACAGCAGACAAAAAACGAGAACGACGCTTCCTCAAGGTTGTGGCATTTGGGTACGCAGCGGTGTTCCTGAGCGTTGGCGCAGCCGACATGATGATGGGACCCGAAGAAGACGGCAGTGTTCCGCCTGAGGCAGTCGCCTTCGTCGAGGCCGAGGCCGAGGCTGGCGAGTAACACGCACTCATCTCCGCTGATTCTTTCTGGCATCCCCGGTGGGCCAGAGGTTGTCGCCTTCGCCTGAAACTGTGTCGTCTCAGTCGTCGTGGTGCGCTCGGGAGAAGGCTTCGACCATGTTCACGAACGGTTCGACGAACTCGCTGAATGCGTCGTCGAACGGCTCGGGGCTCCCTCCCACGAGAATGATGCCGGGGATCGTCGTCAGCAACTCGGTCTGGGTCGAGCGCCGATGCGCTTGGTTCTCGATCAGCGACGGATAGAGCACGACCTCGCCATCGATCGATGCCAGCTCGTCTGCAGTCGCCCCTCGAATCGGATAGCCCAGAAGGAGGGCGTCTGCTGCTGACTCGTCGACCGCATCGGTGATGATGATCCGGGCGAGTTGATCGATTACCGGATCACCGGCCGTCGCTGGCCAACACAGCATGGTGCGAGCAACCATCTCCGGTCGGTCGATCAGTAGCCGCAGGGCGACAGAGCACCCATTGGAACCCGCCACGATCGCGACCGAATCATGTCCTGCTGTCTCGATTGTCGCGGCGAGAGCGTTGGCTTCTTCGGTCCATGAGGAAGGTGCAGAGGGGCGCTCATGGACAATGACTTCCACGTTTCGCCCCAAGAGCATCGGGGCCACACCGGTGTCGATCCAAAACGACTTACCCGTCATTGGAGGCTCATCGAACAAACCTCCGGGTACGAGGACAATAGGTAGGAGTTCGGGAAGATGGACCACCACAGGATCATCGCATCTCACTCGGAGAAAGTGGCGCAAGGGCGACTGCCAGTAGATTTAAGGGATGGCGAGTGAGGCGTTCTCGAACGAACCAATCGATGTTTCGGGCATCCCCCAGTTACGAGATGAGGCGTTTATTTCGGTTCATCCAAACCTGCTTCGCGTTGCACTCATCGGACGGGCCATTTTCACTGTGCTCATCATCGCTGGGGCATTCGTGGTCACCACATTCGGCGAAGCTGAGTCTTTGATCGTCTGGGCCATCGCAGGCGGTGTCGTCGCGCTGACGATTCTGTCTGTCATCCTCAAGATCTTGGAGATCAACAACATTGCCTATCAGGTGCGCGAGCACGATCTGTCGTATCGCAATGGCCTGCTCGTCAAGCGGGTACAAACCGTGCCGTTCGTTCGGGTGCAACACGCGCAAATGCGCCAAGGCCCGATCGAACGACTCTTCGGCCTGGCAACGCTCGGTATCAACTCGGCTGGCCCTGATCTCGCAATCGCTGGACTTGGGATTGACGACGCTACACGTCTGCGGGCCCTGGTCGTTGAGCGCGCTGGCGACCTCATCGAGGAACAGTGACCGAACCCAACAACTCCGGCGAGTTGCAGCCGCCGCAACCCCCACCGGGGGTGCAACCGGCAGTTCCACCGCCACCGGTGAAACACGGCGCACCCCCGCCGGTACCGGCGACAGGTAACGACGACCTCTCCAAGCCGCAACGGCAATCACCGCTCGCCATGCTCTTTTTGGTATTGCGCTTTGTTCGCAGCATCGGCATTGTCCAATTGGTCGTCGCTGTGGGCTTCGTGCTCTCGCGCTCACCTTCAATCCCTGCGCTGGCACTGGGGATCACCGTGATTGGGACCGTGCTCTTGGCCATCTCTGCTCTGGGCTGGTGGCGTTACACCTTCGTGGTCATCGACGGAGAGCTTCGAGTAGAGCAAGGGGTGCTCTCGCGGCAACGACTCACGATTCCGCTCGATCGAGTTCAGGCGGTATCGATCCAGCAGAAGTTCCTTCACCGGATTGTTGGGTTGGTCGAAGTTTCGGCAGACAGCGCTGGCACCGCTGCTTCGGAATTTACGATCGACGCAGTTCAGCGGTCCGTAGCAGAGTCGTTGCAGGCAGCGGCGGCTAATCATCGGACGAACGCAGCTGCATCGGCGGTTACGCAATCGCCCACGCTCGGAGGCATTGGTGCCACCGGTGTGCCGCCAGCGAACCCACCACAAGTCGATCGGGTCGTCCTACGACGAACCCCCGGCGAGCTCCTCAAGATCGCGCTCACACAGTTCCCACTGAGCGGCCTCGCCGTTCTCGCTCCGCTCCTCGCTTTCAGCGGTCAACTGGTCGACCTTCTCCCCGACGATGGATTTCCTGAGTTCAGCATCGACGTCGGCGGGGCACTGATCTGGTTTGTTCCAGTCGTACTGGTATCGATCACTTTGGTGAGTGTTCTGCTCCAGGTTGTTCGAGTGTTTCTTGTTCACTGGGACCTCACGGTTACCGAGACTGGATCTGGCCTACGAAAGAACGCCGGCCTGCTCTCGAAGAGCAGCACCGCGTCGAGCTTGCCTCGTCTGCAACTCGTCCGCGTCTCTCAATCCGCGCTCACCCGACTCGTCGGCATCAACCACGTGTCGCTCATCGGCATCCGAAGCACTCCCTCAGCCGAACAACTAACCGCTGGTGGTGGCGGCACAATATCGATTCCCGGAAGTAGCGACGCTGAGGTTGCTGAACTCCGCCGTCTCGGACTCGACGGAGCTCCTGGTGTTCCGCACCTCGACCGTCGGGTCTCGCCACAGGAGGTATTTCGCGAAACGAGGAACGCAGTCGTTGTGGTCGTTCTGCTGATCATTGGATTGTGGCTCACCGTGCTTGGCGCGTGGTCTCTACTGGCTGTGTTGCTCATCCCGTGGAGGTGGCTCGTCGTTCGACGTACCACTCGACTCCGGCGGTGGGGGGTAAGCGTCGATGCCATTGCCGAACAGAACGAATTCTTCACCCAAGTACGATCCGAGGCACTGCTTCGAAAGATGAACAGCGTGACGATTACCCAAACCCTGTTCGAGCGCAAGCGCGACCTCGCGACTCTGTCGATCGGATTGGCAGGAGTGAGCGTCACTGTTGGCATGATCCCACTCGTCGAAGCCAAAGCCGTCCGCGACGGCGCGCTCTTCGTCGCCGAAACCGACCGAAGGGCCTTTATGTAGGTGTATTGCGGCGGCGGTTCTGGTAGCGGCGGTGGAGGTGGAGGAACAACGACGGCCGAGCTACTACTGCCATGCGCAGGCTTTTCCGCGTCCGGCAGTGTTACCGGCGTCGAGAGGAAATGACCCCGGTGTCGAAGCCCATGAGGTGTAGGCCTCCGGCGAACCTTGCGTGTTCGATCTTGGTGCATCGATCCATCACGACGTTCAAGCCGGCTTTCGATGCAACCTGGGCTGCCTCGCCGCTCCACAGGCCGAGTTGCGCCCAGAATGTCTTGGCGCCAACATCGACCGCTTCTTGGGAAACGCCGGGAAGGTCCTCCGAGCGGCGGAAGACGTCGACGATGTCGGGAACCTCAGGAAGGTCCTGAAGCGAGGCGTACACGGGATGGCCGAGGATCTCGGACTCTCGCGGGTTGACAAGGTAGACGCGAAAGTCGGTCGAACTCGACAGTAGATAGGTCGCGACAAAGTTAGATGCGCGAGCTGGATTGGCGCTGGCTCCGACGATGGCGATCGACTCAGATGAGTCGAGAATCGCCTTGCGTTGGAGTGGGCTCGGAGGAGTCCACCCCTCGACCGGTTCGTGATCTGATTCAGCCATTGGAACTTCCTCCTGCTGCTGCTGCGAGTGCCTGATCGAGATCCCAGATGATGTCCTCGACATCTTCCAGGCCGACCGAGATGCGCACCATCTCGTCGGAGATCCCACCAGCTTTGAGCTGTTCATCCGAGAGCTGTTGATGGGTCGTCGATGCGGGGTGCAATATGAGCGTCTTTGCGTCACCGATGTTTGCGAGGTGGCTAATCATTTCTAGTGAGTTGATGAATGTAGAGCCAGCCTGGCGACCCCCACTCACACCGAACGTGAATACGGCACCCGGACCGAGGGGTAGGTATTTCTCAGCGTGAGCCTTATAGGGCGAGTCTGGCAGGCCGCTGTATTTCACCCAGCTGATGCGTGGGTCCGCATCGAGCCACTCGGCGACCTTCTGGGCGTTGGCCACGTGCTCGGTCATGCGCTGGGGGAGCGTTTCGATGCCCTGCATGATCTGAAATGCGTTGAACGGAGAAATCGTTGCCCCGACATCGCGCAATTGCTCGCTGCGAACCTTGGTGGCGTAGGCGTACTCGCCAAAGTTGTCCCACCAGCGCAGGCCGTTGTAGCTAGGGATGGGCTCGGTCATGAGCGGGAACCGGCCATTACCCCAGTCGAAGCGTCCGGAATCGACGATGACGCCACCTATAGAAGTGCCGTGTCCGCCGAGGAACTTAGTGGCCGATTGCACGACGATGTCTGCGCCGTATTCGAGTGGACGGCAAAGAAAGGGCGTGGCGAACGTGTTGTCGACGACGAGTGGTACGCCAAATTCATTGGTGATCGCAGACAGAGTCTCGAGGTCGGCGACCTCACCCGATGGGTTCGCGATGATCTCGGTGAACACCGCCTTGGTATTGCCATCGATTTTCGAGCGCACGGCATCGGGATCGTTGGTGTTGATGAACCGAGTATCGATCCCGAGGCGGCGCAGTGTGACATCGAACTGTGTGACCGTTCCGCCATAGAGCGAGGAGTTTGAGACGATGTTGTCTCCTGCGCCGGCCAGCGCGGTGATTGCAAGATACTCGGCGGCTTGTCCTGACGACGTTGCGACCGCCCCAATGCCGCCCTCCAGGCTCGCCACTCGTTCTTCGAAGGCATTGACGGTCGGGTTCCCGATCCGGGTGTAGATCGAGCCGTACTTCTGGAGAGCGAACAAGTCGGCAGCATCTTGTGTGTCTTCAAAGACGAAGCTCGTCGTTTGATAGATCGGCACCGCCCGAGACCCGGTGTGCGGATCTGGTCTCGCACCCGCATGCAGCGCTCGCGTTCGGAAACCCCACTTGTGATCAGCCATATACTGGAAACTAGCCGAGGTCTCTTACAATTCCTTCCGCTGAAAGGGATGCTTCATGATTGGAATCGGGACAGACCTCGTCGAACTCGACCGGTTTCGTCAAACACTCGAACGCACCCCTGGGATCAAGACCCGCACGTTCACCGAAGCGGAGCAGGCATACGCCGATGCGAAGAACGATCCGACCGAGCGATATGGCGTCCGATGGGCTGCGAAGGAAGCAGTGATGAAGGCAATGGGCGTTGGGCTCGGTGAAGTCACCATGTCCGATATCGAGGTCGTAAAGGCCGAGAACGGAGCGCCATCGATCACCTTGCACGGCACGGCTGCGGCCAAGGCTGCTGAACTGGGGATCAGCGATTGGAAGATCACCCTCACCCATACCGAGTCGCTCGCTCAAGCCTTCGCCGTTGCCTTGTAGGCGTCCAGCTCAGGACGAGGTCGGGATGAGGCTGACTCCATCGCCGCTGAGTTCGGCACGGACGTCGCGTTGATTGAGCGCAAGCAACAGGGCTTCTCCGGTGCCGGTGACTTCGGGGCCATCGCCCCACGACCAATCGATGTCGGTCGCCCGAATGCTCGGCGTGGCTTGCCCCTTCAGCTGTTTGCCCATTTCGGTTGCGCTGTGATCGAGTGCTGTTTTCAGGACCAGCAGGTCGAGGGCGTTCTCGATACCGAGCGGGCGGCTCACGTCGAGGGTGTGCACTGCAGTATCGGAGACCATCGCCGCTTCGGGAAACGGCTTCAACTGCTTGGCGGCCTTTTTGCGCAGCGAACTCGAGAGTGCCGGTGCACCCTTAGAGGCGAACTCCTTGGCCTGCACGCGAAGAAAACCGTCGACATCTTTGCGGTTCTTCGCTGCGCCCATTGCCAGCTTGAAGGGCGACAACTCGACGAGGCTTACGATGTGCCCCGCTACATCAGCGGTAGTCCATTCGCTGCAGAGCGATTGGGTTGCTAGCTGTTCCTCGGTCAATCCATCGAGCATGTTCGCAAAGTCGGTTCGGGCCTTCGCGCACGTGGTCCATTCGCTTGCCATTGCTGACTTCCTTTCGACGGGGTCCGGAGCTTGGCTGCCCTCGGCGAGTGTAGGGCTGACTGCAACTGTTGTCGCGACCGGCGTTTCCTACGACCTGGCAACGCTCGCTCGCCTGCCATTGATTACACTGCGGCTATGGTCGAAGAGATGGAAACAGAAGAGCCAGCTGCCGTATTGGATCTGACAGAGCGTCGACTGGCGGCATCTGATCCGAGCGTCCAGTCCATTACCGAACAGTCAACCGCACCCGGCGTCGATGATCTCCAAGCTCGCCTCGCGGAACTTCAAGGAGCCATGGATCAGCTCCAATCCGGAGACCTCGATGCGGCCGAAGCTGCCATCGACGCACTAGAGAACGCAATGGCTGCGACGATCGCTGACGCGAAAAGCACGAGCACGCTGTGAGCACTCTCGACGACGCATCTACCGAGACTCAGCCCAGCGCCGCCGATAGTGCGCTGGCCAACAGTGACACGGCGACGGTCAGCGAAGACATGATCATCCCGCTGCCGCCATCATTCGATGATGTGGCCGACGAGCGCGAGTACCGCAAGCGGATGCTCGTCGATGCGCTCCATATCTTGGGTGATCGGAACATGGCCGAGGGGGCCGCTGGACACATCACCGTTCGCGACCCCGAACACGCCGATCGCTTCTGGGTAAATCCTTTCGGCATGGGGTTCAAGGCGGTCCAGGTCGAGAACCTGATCTGCGTCGACCATCAAGGAACGGTCGTGTCAGGAAACCGGCCCCTCAACAATGCTGCGTTTGCCATTCACGGCGCAATCCACGCTGCGCGGCCCGATGTGATGGCGGCTTGTCACACCCACGCCATGTACTCGAAGACCTTCTCGACGCTTGCTCAGCCGCTCAAGATGATCACACAAGATCACTGCATGTTCTTCAACGACGTGGCTATGCATTCCGACGATGGCGGAGCGATCGTCACCGACCTTGAGGCCGGAAAGAAACTCGCCTCCTCTCTTGGAGACAACAAGGCCCTCATCCACCAGAACCATGGCGTGATCACCACCGGCGAATCCGTCGATGAAGCAGCGTGGTGGTTCATTGCTCTCGAAAGAGCATGTCAGAGTCAACTCGTAGCCCAGGCCGCTGGCGAACCGGTGATCATCCCCGACGAGTACGCCCAGCACAGTTACGACGAAAGCGGCTACGCCTTCGCCGGATGGTTCCAGTTCCAAACGGTCAAGCAGGAGTACGGCCTCGCCTAGAAGCCGCTAACGGGCAGCTAGTCGGTACCGTTTTGTGGTGGCCGAACCCGTCCAGCCGTCTATCGCTATTACGTACCCGGCCGATCTGCCGATCGCCGAGCGTCGGGACGAACTCCTCGCGGCCATTCGAGACCATCAAGTTGTGGTCGTGGCGGGTGAGACGGGCTCCGGAAAGAGCACCCAGCTCCCCAAGATGTGTCTTGAGCTGGGCTTGGGAGAGGAAGGCTGGATTGGACACACCCAGCCCCGCCGGATCGCGGCCCGCTCAATTGCCGAACGAGTCTCCGAAGAACTCAACGATGAGCTCGGTGGCCTCGTTGGGTACAAGGTTCGGTTCACCGACCAAGTCTCAGAAAAGACCGCCATCAAGGTCATGACCGACGGCATCTTGCTCGCCGAGATGCAGCACGATCGCAAACTCTCGAAATACTCGGTGATCATCATCGATGAAGCTCACGAGCGAAGTCTCAACATCGACTTCCTTCTCGGCTACCTCAAGCAGCTCCTGCCGAAGCGGCCCGACCTCAAAGTCATTGTCACTTCGGCGACGATCGACACCGAACGGTTCGCCACACATTTCAGCGACGCAGATGGCGAACCGGCGCCGATCATTTCGGTATCTGGACGCACCTACCCGGTCGAGATTCGCTACCGACCCCCAGAAGATCCTGATACTGGCGAGTCGCTCACACAGTCTGAGGCGATCGTCGAGGCGCTTTACGAACTCGAGAACGAAGCGGCCGGAGATGTGCTCGTCTTCGGCGCAGGAGAACGAGATATCCGAGAAGCCGCGGACGCGCTTTCCGAAGCTCGGTTTCGCGACACGGAGATCCTCCCGCTCTACGGTCGCTTGAGCGCCGCCGAGCAACATCGAGTCTTCGAACGCAAACGCAGCGGCATTCGCCGCCGGATCGTCATCGCCACAAACGTGGCCGAAACATCGTTGACCGTCCCCGGCATTCGCTATGTGGTCGACCCCGGAACCGCTCGAGTAAGCCGCTACAGCAACCGCACCAAGGTCCAGCGACTGCCGATCGAGGACATCTCTCAAGCGTCGGCCAATCAGCGTTCGGGTCGTTGCGGTCGCGTGGCTGCCGGCATTGCTATCCGCCTCTTCTCCGAAGAAGACTTCAACGCCCGGCCCGAATTCACCGAACCCGAAATCACTCGCACCAACCTCGCATCGGTCATCTTGCAAATGGCGTCGCTCGGCCTCGGCGACATGGAACGCTTCCCGTTCGTCGAACCTCCCGAACTGCGAAACATTCGAGATGGTGTCGCGCTGCTCGAAGAACTCGATGCTGTGCACCCCGGTCGGGAAGGCACCAAAAAATGGCTGACCTCGATCGGACGTGAGCTGTCCCGGCTACCCGTCGATCCGCGGTTTGGCCGCATGGTCATCGAGGGTGCCGACACCGGGAGCCTTCGAGAGGTCATGATCATCACCTCAGCACTATCGGTGCGCGATCCGCGGGAGCGGCCGGCCGAGAAGCGTGAGGAGGCCGCCCAGTTCCACGCACGCTTCAACGAGCCGGGTTCGGACTTCCTGGCCTGGATTCGATTGTGGGAGTACCTCGAAACGGAGCGACGTGCCCGCTCGAACAGTCAGTTCCGCAAGATGTGCAAGCGCGAGTTCATCAACTTCAATCGCTACCGGGAATGGCAAGACATTTACCGTCAACTCGAACGCACCGCGAAGTCGTTCAAATGGAAGATCAACAAGGAAAGTGCCGATGGCGACGTCGTGCACATGGCACTGCTCACCGGCCTCCTCTCTCAAATCGGGTTGAAGGACTCGGCGACGAACGAGTTCACCGGCGGTCGCAATGCGCGCTTCCTGATCAGCAAGGGATCGGCTCTCGGAAAGAAGCCGCCGAACTGGGTGATGGCCGGCGAGCTCGTTGAGACCAACCGGCTATGGGCGCACAGCGCGGCCCGCATTCAGCCCGAGTGGGCCGAACGCGCAGGAGAGCACATTGCGAGGTACAGCTACGACGAACCCGAGTGGGACCGCGCTCGCGGATCGGCGATGACCATCGAGCGGGTCAGTCTCTACGGAGTGCCACTCGTCTCCGGCCGCAGTGTCCACTACCGGCGCGTCGACCCCGAGGTCGCGCGTCAGCTCTTCATTCACCACGCCTTGATCGAGGGTGACTGGGACACGCACCACGCCTTCTTTGAGCAGAACGAGTCAGTCCTTGAGGAAGTTCGTCGTCTCGGTGCTCGACAGCGACGAGACCTCTTCGTTGAGTACGACGTGCTGTACGACTTTTACGACCAGCGGGTCAGCCCGAAAGTGACGTCGGGAAGCGACTTCGATCGCTGGTGGAACAAGACCCGCAAGCGGGACCCTCGAAAGCTCGACCTCAAACTCGATGATATTTTCACCGCTGTTGGCGACGAGGTGGTTGAGGAGGAGTTCCCCGAAACGTGGCAAGCAGGAGAGGTCGAACTCGAAGTCGACTACGAGTTCGACTCCACGTCGGTCAACGATGGCGTGACCGTGACCGTGCCGGTTTCGCTCATCGACCACGTCGACGCTGAGGCGTTCGAGTGGAACGTGCCGGGCCTTCGAGAAGAGCTGGTCACGGCGCTTCTACGGTCGATGCCAAAGAACGCTCGCAAACCCTTCGTGCCAATCCCCGACACGGTGAAACAGATCCTCCCCGAACTCGAACAAACTGATGGCAACCTCGTGGAATCGGTCCGCTCGGCACTGCGGACTGTGCGCGACGAACCGTTACCCGCCGATGCGCTCGCCGTCGACCGGCTACCCGATCACCTCCGGCCGATCTTTCGAGTCGTCACCGACGCGGGTGACACGATCGCGCAGGGTCGAAGCTTGGCGGTTCTGCGCTCTCAACTGAAAGACGAGGTGCGCGACGTTCTATCCGGTGATGAGCACGACATCGTCTCAGCCGAGCAGACATCGTGGACGTTCGGCGAGATCCCAAAGAAGATCCGGACCCAAGCAGCAGGACAATCGGTGAATGCCTTCCCAGCGCTTGTCGATGAAGGCACGACCGTTGCGCTTCGGCTTTTCTCTGATGCAGACACGCAGTACAACACGATGTGGAACGGCACGCTTCGACTGCTGCGCCTCAACGTTGGAGGATCGGCCCGAATGCTTGCACCGTTGCTCGATAACCGCGCCAGCCTCGCCATTGCCTCGAGCCCTCACGGGTCGAAGGTCAACTGGGTGAATGACGCATCGGACTGCATCTTCTCCCGACTCCTCGAAGACGCGGGTGGCCCGGCTTGGAACCTCGCCGATTGGGAAACGCTCGCTTCAAACGTTCGGGCTGGCTTACCAGCCGCAGTCGAAGAGCTTGGGCCCATCGCTATCGACATTCTCGTTCGAAGCGCTCGCCTACAAGCTGCCCTCGTCGGAGATAGCCCACCAGCGGTATTTCCCGCTCGTCAAGACATGCTCGATCAACTCGGCAGGTTGGTCTATGCAAACCACCTCAGCGGCGTCGGTGCTGGTCGGTTGCCCGACATTGCCCGCTACGTGAAGGGAATCGAAGTTCGACTTGCGAAGCTCTCCGACCGAGTGGTCCAAGACGCCCAACTCATGGTCAAGGTGCGCTCACTCGAAACCGACTTTGACCACTACGTCGACCAACTCGGTATGACACCGGCACTCGTCGATCTCAACTGGCAACTCGAAGAGTTCCGCATCGCCACCTTCGCCCAACAAGTAGGAACCAAAGAAAAGGTGAGCGAAAAGAAGATCCGAGCCGCCTTGCGGGCGCTCTAAGCACGCAGGCGACAGCGACTCCGTCGCGATTTTGCCGCCTGCGTGCTTAGAGTCATGGTCCCCTTCAGGGGGAGCGTTCAAGCGCCACGCAGGCTGGGCGCCGGAGGCGGTGTTTATCGGCGCGATGTTGTGAGCCGCTAGGCGAGCAGGCGGGTGAAGGTTGGGAGGTCGATGTTGCCTCCGCTTAGCGTTACGCCTACTCGCATGCCTGGTTCGACGAGGCCCCGGTGGAGTGCCGCTGCAAGTGCTGTTGCACCGCTGGGTTCGACCACGAGCTTGTGGTGAAGAAAAAGCAACTTCATCGTCGACACGATCTCGTCATCGGTGACCGTGGTGAAGATGTCGCACCGGTCTTTGTTCACCGACCACGTCAACGGCCCTGGAGCAACCGTCTGCTGGCCGTCGGCGATCGTACGCGGAACCTCGGGCAAGGTGACGATATGGCCGGCCTCTCGACTTTGGAGGTGATCGTCTCCGGCTTCTGGCTCAACGCCCACCACGATCATGTTTGGGTTGTGCGCTTTCGCAACGGTTGACGAACCAGCGAGAAACCCACCACCGCCAAGACATACGAACAAGATGTCGAGGTCGTCGACTTCATCGATCAACTCGAGGACCGCCGTTCCCTGACCTGCCATTACGTCTCGATGATTGAAGGGCGGGATGATGACGCCACCGATCTCTTCCTGGACCCGTGCAGCGACCGATGGGCGATCTTCGGTGTAGCGGTCATACTCGACGATCGTTGCACCCCAGTGTTCGGTAGCTGCCCGCTTCAGCGCCGGAGCGTCGGTCGGCATGACGACGGTGGCTGAACAACCATGTAGTCCCGCAGCTCGACTGATCGCCTGGCCGTGGTTACCCGACGAGAACGTGATGATTCCAGACGCCCGCTCCTCGGGAGAAAGCGCGGCGATGGCATTGTTCGCTCCACGAAACTTGAACGAACCCGTTCGTTGCAGAGACTCAGCTTTGCAGAAGATCTGGGCGTCGATCATCGAACTCACCACCGTCGATGAGATCACCGGCGTGCGCAACACATATGGCGCAATTCGAGCAGCCGCCCTCTCGACATCGGCGAGTTCGATAGCTGGGGAGTCAGTCACAGCTTCCTAAGGTTCCGCCATGTCCAAGCGACACGGCCAGTAAGAACCCCTCGGCCCGTTCGGCAAACGGATATGGCGCAATCAACTCATAAAAGGCGGGGGAGTGATTTGCTTCGACCAGGTGGGCGAGTTCGTGCAACAGCACATGGTCGACCACCCACTCAGGAAAATCGTTCATCCGGTCACTGATCCGGATCGCTCCCGTCGTAGGAGTACACGACCCCCAACGCTTCTGCTGACGAGACGACCAAGTGATCGAGTTTGGGACGGGAAGCCCGTACTCCTTGGCCAGCGCCGCAGCTCTTGCCACGAGGTCGATCCGTGTGACCTCGCGACGTTTGATCAGACGATCCGTGAGGTCCTTCACATGACGGTCACGTTCAGCTTTCGATAGAGCGGCCGGAACTCGAACCTCGATTCCTTCGTCCACCCACCGCGCTGACACCGTCTTCTTGCGGCGAGCCGACGAGATCACCCGAATATCGACTTCCGGCGATGAGCCCTTTGTCATTGTCAAAGAATGTCGGATTGCTGGGCCGTCGATAGTTCGCCCTCATCGATGAGGTTGACGCGCTCGCCAGGCACGATCGTGCCGTCGAGTTCGATGTCGATCCAAATCGCCCCAAGGTTCGGGAGCCGGCCGCGACGTTGGCCCAAGCGCTGCTCCAACATGTACACGATCCCACCATGGGCCACGACGAGTGCCTCGTCGCCGGGGGCGAGCATGTCAGCAACGATCTTGAGACCAGCCTCGACACGTTCCCAAAGTTCTGGGTCGTGTTCGTAGCTCGGCGGTCGATCTTCGGCTTCGAGGTACCCCGGCCACTCACGCTCGATGTCGACACGTGTGAGCCCACTCCATTCACCCGCACTCCGCTCGATCAGCTCGGGAACCGGAACGATCGGGCCAATACCGAGCTCGTTCGAGAGAATGTACGCCGTCTCTGCAGCCCGAGACAATGTCGATGATGCAATGACGGAGAACGAGCCAAGGTTTTTGGCTGCCGCACGCGCTTGGCGGCGACCCAAATCGGAGAGGTCAATGTCGGCCTGGCCCTGCCACCGGCCCTCGGCATTCCACTCGGATTGGCCGTGGCGAACGAGCAGTATGCGCGACATGTCTTTTAACGTACACTCTCGATTCCGGTAAACTGGGCTTGTGCCTGCACTTCGTCTCTTCGCAACCGTTCGAGTAGCCGCCGGAACCGGCAAAGCTCAGATCGAGGGTGAGACCGTTGCAGAAGTTCTCGAGAATGCCGCTGCAGAGTTCGGCGACGAATTCGCTGACCTCGTCCCTATCTGTCGCATCTGGGTCAATGGCACAACCGCCGACTCGACGGCCAGCGTTGGATCAGACGACGAAGTAGCGCTTTTGCCCCCAGTGTCTGGCGGATAATCACTTGTCGCTACTTCCGAGCGACATCCCCACTCAGAACTCGTCGTCCTGCGGCCGTTTAGTCGCTACTTCCGAGCGACATCCCCACTCAGCTCATGGTTCTCCGCTCCGCTACA
>CAZBTI010000019.1:0-2665 GCA_964494395.1 uncultured Acidimicrobiales bacterium
TCCGGCGAGCGTTTTCCGGAGCGCAGCGAAGGAAAAGGCGCAGTTTGGCGAAGCCCGCCAGGGCTGAGCCAATACCAATACTTATTCTTCTTCTGAAGAGCCTTCTTCGTCGGTGCCTTCTACCTCACTGAGAAAGTCTTCGAGTTCGCTGAGGGCTGCCGCATCTACTTCGACGTCAAAGTCGATGTCCATGCGAGCAAGCCACAATCCAGGTGAGCCGATCTCGTTCGGGGTAGGAAGCGTTTCTGCTGACTCCCAGAGCTTTGCGAGGCCAGCCTCGCCTCCGAGCTCAGCCACGCCATCGATGAATGCTCGTCCACGGTCATACAAAGCCTGATCGAGTTCGAGGCCGAGAAGTCGCTCCACGAACCGGTCGGACTCGGCCGTGGTTACCCGACGTCGCCGGACTGCTTCGGTGAGCTGTCCGTAGCTTGAGATAAGGCCTTCGCCGACAGAGTCCATGATGTGGTCGACGTAGCCGACGATCACCGCTGTGAGCGCTGCGATTTCGGGGAGGATGGCGCTCTGCTCTGGAGACCGCATCGAGTTGAGTAGACCGCTTGGATCGCCGAAGGCTTCTTGGAGCTGCTTCTGGAGGTCAGCCAAGTTCGACATGTCGCCACTCGCCATGTCCAAGCCGGACAGCTTCTCGCCAAGGTCGGTCGGGTCGTTCTTGAACGCCGCTGCGTATCGCCCGATGAGGTTGTTCATTTGCTCAGCGACATGGGGGAGACTGAGAACGGAGTGGTGGGCGACCTCGCTCAACACGATCCACATCTTCAGTTCATCCCCGTCGAGGCTCCACTCCGCTCCAAGAGCGTTGAGGTTAGAGACGACGATGAGGAGCTCGCTCGTGCCTGGTCGCGGTAGCGGCAGGTCGTAGGTGCCGAGAGACTTCAACGCGATGTGTCCGACCATGGAGCCGGTCGTCATGCCCACCATCATTGGACGCATCGATGAGAACAGCTGCTCGAACATCGCCATTTGCGGGTTGTTCGAGTCCATGCCGTCTGCGGCGGGACTTGACGTCATGGACGCCGCGAGTTGCTCGAGGAGTGGCTTCAGAGGCTGCATCGAGTTGCGAACCCAATCGGCGCGGGTCACCGGAGCGATCGTGAGCGGAGCATCGGTCGAGCTGCGCAGTCCGGTCGCTTGTGTGATGTGCAGTTCGGCGACGCGAATGAGTTGTTCGAGCGCGATTCGTTCGATCGGATCGACGTTCGGCTCGGTCGCGCCACCAGACGCGATTCCCACAGCGATTCGCGTTGCGTTGTCGAGGCCACCGCCCATGGGGCCGCCCCCACCCAACATCGACATGAAGCTCTGCATGATCTCATTCGGGTCGCCGGACCCGAACATGTTCATGAAGTCAAATTCATCGTCGCCACTATTAAACGGATCGGAGTCGCTCACAATAATCATCGTAGAGGAATCCCACTGCCGACGGACCCGCGACTTCACGGGTGCTTCTCGAATTGTTCTTCGTCAGCCGAATTGTTCCCGGTCAGCATTGCCACGGTCGGCGATCGAATTGGCTTCGGTGTCGTTTTGACGTTGAATATGTCCGTGTCGACAGACGAAGAATCAGACGGCCTTAAGGTCGTCGTCACCGGTGCTGCTGGGGCGATCGGTGCGTATGTCGCCGACAGACTCGCTGCAAACCCGAAGGTTGACGAACTGTTAGGTATCGACCGACGAGCGGCCGATGGTGTGACGCGCTTCGACCTGTTGACCCAAGACCTGAGTGAGCTGACCGACTCTGCCAACGTGTTAGTGCATCTCGCAGCAACACCAATGGGCGAGACCGGCGATGGTGATGAAGCTACGACCGATAAGGCGCTCGCTGAGCGGATGTTTGCAGCAGCGTCCAGCGTGGGTGTTCGCCACGTGGTGCTCGCATCGTCAGCAATGGTCTACGGCGCATGGCCCGACAATCCCATGCCGCTCACCGAGAGGGCGGTGACTCATCCGAATCCCGAGTTTCGCTTTGCGGTAGCCAGAGTGGAGATCGAGGACATGGGGGAGCGGTGGGCTGAGGAAACCGGCAACGACCTCACCATTGTTCGAGCTGCCACAACGCTTGCTCGGGGACGCCAAAATATGCTGGCCCTACACCTCCGAAATTCCGCTGCACTGCGGAACGCTGATGGCGAGGCACCAGCGCAGTTCCTTCATGCCGAAGATCTCGCGTCGGCCATCGAGATCTTGGTCACCGGCGGCCATCGGGGGATCTACAACGTGGCTGCCGACGGGTGGCTTCGTCCGAGCGAAGTCATAGCGCTTCGAGGCGTGCCAGAAACCCCAGTCCGGGTCCCGGGAGTGGTGATCTCGGTGGTTTCGGACGCTCGACGTCGCCTCGGTGGCCGAACCCATCCGGGCCTAACCGCCTATTTGCAACATCCTTGGGTCATCGCAAACGACAAACTCAAAGCGCTCGGCTGGTCCCCGGAGTTCTCCAATTCCGAGGCTTACGTGGCGGGACATCTACCCAGTCGATTCGATGGGGTGACCGCTGCACGTCGCCAAGAGTTGGCATTGGGCGCTGCCGGGGCGGCGATCGGTGCTGGAGCGATCGGGTTAGCGGGAGCGTTGTCTTGGGTGGCCCGGCGTTCACGCGGACGCTAACTAACCAGCGGCTTACCCTTGGGTTCCGGTCTTACGCCGG
>CAZBTI010000019.1:2765-36759 GCA_964494395.1 uncultured Acidimicrobiales bacterium
TCACGCGGACGCTAACTAACCAGCGGCTTACCCTTGGGTTCCGGTCTTACGCCGGCATGCGCCAGTCTTACGCCGGCATGCGCCGGTGTTACGCCGGACGTGCACCGATGACCACCATGGTGGTGAAGAGTTCACTCTCGACATCGTTGGGGTCGCGCAACACGTTGGTTTCGCCGGTCTGTCCCGTGACCCGGGAGTAGGTGATTTCGATCGGCTCGCCAGGGTCGAGCGTTGCCAATGCCTCGCCCAAGTCGGTTCGAGTGAGAACGTTGATCGACCCGGCTCGTGTGATGACGTCGCCAGCGAGGAGGCCAGCTCGAGCAGCCGGAGTCTCGCCCCACACCTTGCTGATGAGCACACCACCCGCAAGATCACGTTGCTCCTGGAGGCCTTCGCTCAAGGCAGGTGCGGTATTCACGCCGAGCCAAGCCTTGTGTTCGACCTCGCCGCTGGCGATGATCTGGTCGGCCGCCGAGCGAGCAGCGTCGATCGGAATCGCGAACGGGCTGCCATCGCGACCAGTGATCGCTAGAGCAACGATGCCGCCGTCCTCGGACAAGATTGCTGAACCGCTCCACTCCGGGCTGAGGTCGTTGGAGAGCCGGTGGAGGTCGGAGAGCAGGTCGCCGTTATCGACCGTGGTGACATAGTTCTTGTCGATCAAGTCGATTGCTACGGCTGCTTCGGGTTCAGATGTGGTGTGCGAGAGCGCTACGAGCCGGTCGCGAACTACCACCTGAGATTCGTCGCCGAAGGTTGGCGGAGAAAGGTTGGGTGAGTTGATCTTTAAGACGGCGATCCCAGAAATAGGGTCGCTGCCGATCATCTGTGCGGGAAGTCGTCCACCCGGGAACGCTGCGGTGATGTCCTCGGCTCCAGCGATTGCGTGCGCTGAGGTCATCAGGTGGCCGTCGTCTCGGAGGAGCACTGCTTGAGCAACATCTTGGGTTGCCTCACCGCCGAGGTGCAGGGCGATCACCGAAGTTCTGTTGAGCTGAGAGACCTGATCGACCCAATCATCGAAGCTGAGAGTGCCCTCGAAGACGGCCCGTTCGGGGGTGATCTCTTGAATCGAGACCTGTTCGATGGGCGCTGGTTCGTCGTTGTCGGCGAGCATCCAAACAAGGCCGACCGCAGTGCAACCGGCGATGAAAGACATGACCAGTGATGGCCAGCTGCGGCCTTGGTTTTGGCGCGCGGCGAGGTTTGCTGCTGCCTGCTCTGCGCCACGTTCCGCTGGATGTCTCCAGAGGCGGTCCTGCGCAGGCAAGAGCGAATCAGGCTCTAACGGCCTGTCCTCATTCTCAAAACCCTCTCCCACGGCTCTGATGGTAGCGAACCTTGTGGACGAACTGAGCGCGGGCCATGAGCCGACCGGAGTTTCTCTGGCTACGCTTGATTCGTGCCGGATCCTACGCAAGGCCCTGAAGGAAATACGTGGCTGGCAATCACCGAATCTGAGCCGCCCATCGACGCTGCCTACCAATGGACTGTCCAGCCCGACTGTGGAGCCGTCGTGCTCTTCAGCGGCACCGCTAGGGATCACTCTGCTGGCCGAGACGATGTCTCGCTCTTGGCGTACGAAGCGTACGAAGAGCACCTCATCACCCGTTTCGAGGGATTGGTCGACGAAATCCGCGCGCAGTGGCCTGATGTTCGTAGGGTATGCATCATGCACCGGGTAGGAGATGTGCCGATTGGAGAGTCGACCGTTGTTGTCGTGGCGTCATCTCCTCACCGCGACGTGGCATTCGAAGCTGCCCGATTTGGTATCGATCGTCTGAAAGCTACCGCTCCGATTTGGAAGCGCGAAGTGTGGGCAGAGGGCGAAAGCTGGGGCCTTGACGCCCGCGAGATCGACGATGTTGGCTTGCCAGCTCCGGGTGGTAGCCAATGACCATTCCGATGCTCTTCCTGCTCGGGGCCTTTGGGCTGTCGGTCGTTCTGGCCATCATCGTGTGGCTCGTCAGTCGCCCTCGCAAACAGAAGTTCGGGTCGTCGATCGACTCCTTCAACAACGATCTCGCTGCATTGGCGCCAAAGCGCGACATTCGACGCAATTACTCGTCCAACCAATCCCTCTCTCGGGCTACTGGCGTTCGGCCAAAGCCCGGACCGCGGCCCCGGAGCTAAGTCATGGCACGCGATCTCGCAATCGATCTCGGTACGGCGAACACACTGGTCTATGCGCGCGGTGAAGGCATTGTTCTGAACGAGCCCTCAGTGATTGCGCTGAACTCTCAATCGAACGAGGTCCTCGCCATTGGCTCGGACGCGTGGCAGATGATTGGACGAACTCCAAGTCATATCGTTGCGGTTCGACCCCTTCGCAAGGGAGCGATCACCGACTTTGATGTGACCCAGCGAATGATCCGTCTCGTACTCGAACGCGTCGGCGTTAGCCGCTTCAACCGTCCTCGTGTCGTGATCTGTGTTCCGTCGGCGATCACCGCCGTCGAGCGTCGAGCGGTCACCGAAGCCGCTCGCCGGGCAGGGGCCTCCGATGCGCAATTGATCGAACAGCCTGTCGCCGCCGCGATCGGAGCGAACCTCCCGATCAACGAACCGCTCGGCAACATGGTCGTCGACGTCGGTGGCGGAACATCTGAGTCCGCCATCCTTTCGCTCGGCGGAGTCGTTGCTCTCGAGGCGATTCGTGTTGGTTCGTTCGATATCGATGCAGCGATCCAGTCTTGGGTACGCCGCGAATATGGCATCGCGATCGGTGAACGAACCGCTGAAGACATCAAACTGACGATCGGCTCGGCTGCCGAGACTCCCAACGAAGTCCGTGCCGAAGTTCGCGGTCGTGAACTCATGAGTGGCCTGCCGAAGACAATCGTTCTCGCCCCCGAGGAGATTCGTACCGCGATCGACGAACCGGTCAGTGCAATCGTCGACTCGGTGCTCTCGTGCATTGCTCAGGCACCGCCTGAACTCTCCCAAGACCTCATAACGCAAGGCATACACCTCGTGGGAGGCGGCAGCATGTTGCGAGGTCTTGATCTACGCCTCCGTCGAGAGACCAAGGTCGATGTTCAAATGGTCGATACTCCGCTCGAGTGCGTTGTTCATGGAGCTGGTCGTTGCATTGAATCGTTCGAGGCGCTGAAGGTGATGTTCCTCGGCGACCAGCGGTGAGTCCAAGTGGAACGTGTCTCTGCGGAGCGATTTCTTTCCACGTAGACGGTGAACTCGGTGGAGTTCTGCACTGCCACTGCGCGAATTGCCGCCGATCGAGTGGAAACTTAGAAAACGGTGGTCTTTAACCCACTCGAGGTCGACGTCGACCTCATCATCTGGGACTTTGACGGCACGATCCTGCAGACCGAGTGGCCCGCGTTCGTTTCGGCCAAGCGCCAGTTTGAACGCTACGGCGAAGAGATCGATGTGTCCGTCTGGCAACAGACGCTCGGCAGCGCACAGGGGGTGCCTTGGTGGGAAGCACTCAAAGAGACGGTCGGAGGGTTTCGTGAAACCGACGACGAGTTTCTCGAGATCTACCGAGCGCTGAAGAACGAACTGACCGACGCGAACAAACTCCTTCCGGGCGTACGTGACTTGATGGACTGCTTTGAAGCGAACGGCCGAGCGAGTGCGATTGCGAGCAGTTCTCCGAGGTACTGGCTCGATCGACATCTGCCACGGCTCGGTTTGGACGAACGGGTCCCGGTGATCGTCTCTTGTGACGATGTCGGGATTGGACGGACGAAACCGCATCCCGACCTCTTCTTGCTCGCAGCTGATCGATCGAACGTCCAACCCGAACAGTGCCTCGTCATCGAAGACACCAACCACGGCGTCGTCGCAGCGAAAACTGCCGGCATGTACGCCATCGCCGTGCCGCATCGCCTCACCGATATGCAAGATTTCTCGATGGCCGACCGCGTGGTGACCAGCCTCGAAGATCTCCTTCCCTAGCTACCGGCGGAAGTGGGGTCTGCCCCCAAATTGGTGGCTAGAGCGGACGGGCGAAGGACAGTTCGTGGCCGTCGGGGTCGCGGACGTGGAAGTACCGCTCGCCCCAAGGGGCGTCCATGGGTGCGGCCTCGGGCTCCAAGCCCGCCGCGACGAGGATGGCATGGATCTCGTCAGGATCGGGAACGTGGAAGATCACTCGCCCCCAGAACTCGATCGGGCCATCGTGAACGAACAAATTCACAAAACTCGAGCCGAACTCGATGCTCGTGAATAACTCACCTTTGCCGCCATAGACAATGGGTTGCCCGAGGACTTCGTTATAGAAGTGCACGGATCGGTCCATGTCGTGCACGCCGAGGGTTATCGCGTTTATCTCCACGCCGTAGTATTTCACTATGACGTTCCCTCAACGGCGTTTACGCCGGCTTCGCCGAACCGAGCCACTCCGTCGAATGGTGGCTGAAACCACGCTTTCGACCGACGATCTCATCGCGCCTCTTTTCATTCGAGAAGGCATCAGCTCTCCCGAGCCAATTACCTCGCTTCCAGGCGTCGTCCAACACACCCTCGAATCGGCGATGGCCGAGATCGACGAGCTCGTCGCACTTGGCGTGGCGGCAGTCATCTTCTTCGGCGTGCCAGCGAATAAGGACGAACAAGGCTCCGCCGCTTGGGACCCACAGGGAATTGTTCAGGTCGCTCTTCGCCAGGCAAAGGAACGCTTCGGCGACTCCATGGTTTTGATCTCCGACCTCTGCGTCGATGAGTACACCACCCATGGTCACTGCGGCATCCTCGATGGTCGCGGCTCGGTCGACAACGACGCGACCCTCGAGCTCTATCGCAAGATCGCCGTGGCTCAGGCCGAGGCTGGCGCGGACATCATTGCTCCGTCGGGAATGATGGACGGTCAGGTCGCTGCGATCCGTCAGTCACTCGACGAGGCAGGCCACGACGACGCGATCATCCTCGCGTATGCCGCGAAGTACGCCTCGAGTTTCTACGGTCCGTTCCGAGACGCCGTCGATGTATCCATTGCCGATGGCGGAGACCGCAAGGGCTATCAGCAAGATCCTCGAAATGGCCGAGAGGCAATGGAGGAGATCCGCGCCGACCTCGCTGAAGGCGCCGACATGGTGATGGTCAAGCCCGCCATGGCCTATCTCGACATCATCCTCCGGGCTCGGCTCGAGGTCGACGTTCCGGTTGTGGCTTATCACGTGTCCGGTGAGTACGCGATGCTGAAGGCCGCCGAAGCAAACGGCTGGATCGACGGCCATGCAGCGGCGATCGAATCGCTCGTCTCCATAAAGCGTGCTGGTGCAGATCTCATCATCACGTATCTCGCCAGAAGTGTCGCCGAGTCACTCTCGGGATATGTTCCTGCTCTGCCAGCGCCTCCCAAAGCGATCGACCCTCCAACCCCAGAGCTTGAATCATGACCGAAACCAGTTACACAAACGATGCGCTGTTCGAACGCAGCAAGCTCGTGATGCCCGGCGGCGTGAACTCGCCAGTCCGCTCATTCCGCTCCGTTGGAGGAACCCCGTACTTCGTTACCTCAGGCAATGGCGCGCACGTCACCGACGTCGAAGGCAAGCGCTACATCGATTTCGTGCAGAGCTACGGGCCAGGAATTCTTGGTCATGCCCATCCAAAGGTCATCGAAGCAGTAACGAAGGCTGCCGCTGCTGGCACGAGCTATGGCGCTCCGACACTGGGTGAGGTCGAGTTGGCCGAGGAGATCGCCCGGCGAGTTCCCGGCATGGAGATGATGCGCATGACCTCGTCAGGTACCGAGGCGGCAATGTCGGCCATTCGGCTCGCACGCGGCGCGACCGGTCGAGACACCATCATCAAGTTCGCTGGCTGCTATCACGGCCACACCGACTCGCTGCTCGTCGCTGGTGGCAGCGGGGTTGCGAACCAAGGAATGGCCGGTAGCGATGGCGTTCCCGACGGCGCGGTGGCCGACACGATCGTGGCGCCCTACAACGTCGTGCCCGAGATCGACGAGAGCGTGGCTGTGGTCGCGGTTGAACCGGTCGCGGCGAACATGGGCTTGGTCCCTCCTACCGAGGAATTCCTTCAAGGATTGCGCGATGCCTGCGACAAGGCCGGAGCGATGCTGTTGTTCGATGAAGTCATCACCGGCTTTCGTCTGGCCAGCGGCGGCGCTACCGAGTGGTACGGAATCCAGCCCGACGTGTGGGCATTCGGCAAGGTCATCGGCGGCGGTCTGCCCGTTGGGTGCTACGGCGGCAGCCGCGAAGTCATGGCTCACGTCTCGCCGCTCGGCGGGGTTTACCAAGGCGGAACACTTTCGGGAAACCCACTCGCCACCGCAGCCGGATTGGCCACCCTCGAAGTGCTCGATGCCGATGCATACGTCGAACTCGAACGCATCTCGACTCGCCTCGCCAACGGCATGCGGGCGGCATTTGCCGATGCTGGAGTAGATGCGGTGGTCCCCCAGGTCGGCCCGCTCGTCGGATTGTTCTTCGGAACGAACGCACCCACGAACTTCGACGAGGTGAAGGTGCTTGCAGAGAACGAGGTCTACAAGACCTTCTTCCATGAATGTCTGTCACGCGGCGTGGCGCTTGCCCCTGGACCCTATGAGATTCTCTTCCCAGGCCTTGCCCACTCCGACACCATCATCGATGAGGCCGTCGCGGTCATGGCTGAGGCAGCACAACTGTTGGTCTGACGCCCGACGAGGGATCGCCCGGGCCATACTTGCGAGGGTGCGCTCTCGGTCATCACGTCCACGTTGGGTCATCTTCCTTTTCGTCTTGGCGTTGGTCGCCGCGGCGTGTACCTCGGATCAAAGCGCCACGGCGGACGAAGCCGACACGCCGAATGACGCCGAGTCGACAGAGAGCGATCCGAATAACGAGCCTTCTGACGATGACGAAGCGCTGACGACGGCGAATGCAGCTGGTGATTTTGTCGCTCCTGACCCCGACCTGAGCCGGATCGACTTCGACGACGACATTCGCATGGGCGTGCTCGACAACGGCCTGACGTACTTTGTCCGCTCGAATAACAGCCCGGGCGGGTCGGTCTCGCTTCGCCTCGCCGTCAACGCCGGTGGACTGCACGAAGATCCGATCGGCACGGGCGTTGCCCACTTCCTCGAACACATGATGTTCAACGGCACCGAACAATTCCCCGGTGCGTCGCTCGACGCTGCGCTCCGCAGTATCGGCGCCGAGATCGGTCCCGACTTCAACGCGTTCACGAGCGACAACGTGACCGTCTACCAACTCCAGGTCGCCGATCAGGGGGACAACGTCAGTGTCGCTTTCGATGTACTGAGCGAATGGGCATCGGCGGCGTTGATCGAACCCGACGCAGTAGCTGACGAGGCTCCCGTCGTGCGAGAGGAATTGCGACTGCGCGACGAGTCCGGTGGCGGCATCATCGGCGTGGCGTTCGATGACGCCTACTACCTCGACACCCCGTACGAAGGCACGAACGTGTCAGGAACAGTAGATTCGGTCAACGCCATTACCGCCGACGACCTGCGCACCTTCTACGACACCTGGTATCGCCCGGACAACATGGCGGTCGTCGCCGTTGGCGATCGAAGCCTCGATGACCTTGAAGATGAGATCATCGACCGGTTCGCCGACCTGACCGCACGTGGCGAGATCGTGCCCCAACCCGAGGTTGGAGCGTTCGAGCTTCGAAGCGATCCACTCGTCGATGTGGTCATCGAACCAAGCTTCGCTGACTCGTTCATCAGCGTCGACATCCCCGTGCGTTCGTGGGATCAATCGACCGTTGGCGGCAACGAACTCTTCCTCACCGAAATTGCACTCAGCATCGCTGTCGATAATCGGTTGCGTGAAGGCGTCGATACCGGTCGCCTCGATTTGCGACGCGCTGGTGGTGGCTGGTTCCCCCGCAACAACGACCTTGCCTACATTGGTTTCAACCTCGACGCCGACGACCTCGTCACTGGCACCGAGACCTTCATGACCGAGCTGCAAGGAACATTGCAGAATCCGTTTAGCGCAAGCGAGATCGAGCGAGCGGTCACCGCCCTGATCGCCTCAGAGGAGCAGCGGCTCGAACAATTCGACAGCACCCAGGACAATGACTTCGCCGACGAGATGGTGTTTGCGTTCCTCGATGGCGGAGACCTGTCCAATGTGGAGGATTCGGTCGATCGCAATATCGACTTCCTCGAGGGGCTTACCGCTGCTACTGCGAATAACCATTGGGGTTGGATGCTCACCTCGTCTGCGCCGATCGTGTTGGTCGTCGGCCCCGATGCCGAGCGCGTCGGCGACCCCGCAGACCACATCGCAGCCGTCGAAGCTGCCTCACAGGCGATCGTCGCCGCTGTCGATGACGACATTGCCGAGATCGATGTTCTCGTCGAAGAACCCGACGAGGTCGAGGAGATCGAGTCCAACGATTTGGCTAACGGAGACATCGAGTTAGTCTTTGCTAACGGGCACCGAGTCCTTTTTGCCGATTCGATGATCAGTGAGGGCCAGATAACGCTCACGAGCGAGTCGCCGGGCGGAGTTTCAGTGCTGTCGACGAACGACGGCCCCGTCGCTCCAACAGCACTCGCTGCAGTGTCGGCCAGCGGAGTTGCCGAGTGGAGCCCCACCCAACTCCGCCGATACCTCTCTGATCTCGATGCACGGGTTTCGCCGACCGTTCGGGATTTCACCGAGGGGTTCGTTGGATCGTCGTCGACAGAGGACGCCGAAACCATGTTCCAGCTGCTTCACCTCGCAATCACCAACCCTCGCATCGATGAGGTGCCGTTCTCCCAACAGATCGAGGCGGCCCGAGACTTCGTCGAGCAGGTGGGGCTCGATTCGGAAACGGCTGCATCGGTCGCTGCGACCAACGCTCGAACCGGCGGCGGCAACTTCGCAGCAGCGCCAACTAGCGAACAACTCGATGCGCTGACGATCGAGGACGCCCAACGGATCTACGACGACCGCTTCTCGTCGCTCGACGATCACGTGATCGTCGTCGTTGGCGACATCGACGAAGACGACCTCGTCGACCTTGCTCGGAGATGGATCGGCACGCTGCCCGCAGCTACCGGGTCGGATTCTCCGGAGCCGTTCCCCGAGGTGGGCAATGAGTCTGTGGAGCTTTCGGTTGGTTCTGGGACGTCGGGTGGATCTTTCGTCCTCATCGCAACGAGCGAAGGCGAGGCCACCGTCGAGAACCTGATGCTCGCCGACGTCACGTCGAGGATTCTCGACGACCGCATCTTCACCGTGATCCGGGAGGAACTCGGCGCATCCTATGGTGGGTTTTCATTCAGCCGCTTCGTTGAACCGGGAGACGATGTCGACCTGGTCGTCAACATCGACGGCGACCCTGGTCGAATCGACGAGATCGCCGACACCGTCGATGCCGAACTGCAAGCAGTCGCCGGCGGCGATATCTCTTCGGCTGACTTCGACGAGGCCATCGCGGTAATCGAAGCCGAGTTGGGGTTCATCAACAACGGGTTCATTGCCGACTCACTCTTCGATGAAGCATCGGACAACAGTGGGCCGTTGCTCAACCGCCAAAATCAGCGCAACGCGCTTCAGTCGATTTCAGTAGCCGACGTTTCGGCGTTCGTCGACGACATCTTGACGAGCGGCCAGCGAGTCGACGTGCGCAACGTCCCCGCGGGATAGGACGCAGGGCAAGGCCTCAGCTTCGTCCGTGCGGATAGCGGGGGTCGCTGGACTCGACGATCGAGATGGCTCGGGTGGTGACGAACACGATGCCGATGATCCAAACGGCAGCGATGATCCAATTGGCAGCAACCACTCCGATATCGCGAACGAATGCCCAGGCAATCCAGAGCACGATCGAAGTGGCGACCATTAGCGCGCCGCCCTTTTTCATGCCGTCTCCAGCTTTGCGATGGAATGCAGTCCAAGACTCGGCCGTGCTGTTTTCCGCGGTCTGACCTCGCGCAGTCAACTCGATACGCCCGTCGATCGCCCGCTGGCCAAAGATCACGAATGCAGCACCAACGAGAATCACTGCACCAAACTCGAGCAACCCACCCCACATGACCATTCGCTAAAGATTCGTCAGGTGAAGGGGTGGGGGATGACCCCGAGCCACGTCCGCAGGGCCCACGCGCCGACTCCGAATGCGATGTTGAAGAGGCCGACGGCGACGGAGTGGCGTTTGACCCACGCAACGGTGCGTTCGGGGACGATGAGCAAAGCAACCGAAACCACGAGGGCCTGAATGAAGAGCACGATGGTCCACGGGTTCATTGCGAGCGAGTCGCGAACGTCGCCGCGAACGAGGGCTTTCAGCGCTCGGGTGCACCCGCACCCGGGGCACCAGCCACCGGTCAGCAGACGGTACGGGCACAGAACCTGGCCCTCGTCGGCGGACAGCTCGGTGAACGCTGCTGCAGCGCAGACACCGATGAAGCCGACCGCAGGAAGACTTCGGCGCGGGCCAACCCACGCCGAAGGCGCGTTACCGCGATCTTGTTCTCGTACAGCTTGAGTGAGCACCGCGGTCATCGCCGCAGCTTAGCTCAGCTCTCTTCGCCGGCGAGCGCTTCTCGAACAGGGTCGAGATAGGCGTTGACGTCGGCTGCGGTGAGGCCATTCGGATCGGGGATGTCGTCGAGGCTGAGGCCGTCGGCGGCAAGTATGCCTTCGAGCTCACCGGTTTCGATCATGAGGTTCATCTGTTCGGCGAGCTCGAGGTCGCGGAGTGCGAAGTCGTCGCCGGGATCGAACTGGGTGCGCTCGAAGAGTGAGACCGCAATAAGTTCTTCCATGTGGAGTTCGGTTGCTGCGCCGAGACCGAAGCCGGGCATCTGGCCAGCGACCTGGCGAACACGTCCATCCGGTGAGGCGTAGTTGTTGCCAGTGCCAACGACCGCTGATCCCTGAGCGATCCATACGACCTGGTCTTCGAGGGTGGTGAAGGTCAGGTGTACCTCACCTCCGTTGAGGGATGGCCCGATGCCGCCGAGGCCTTCAGCGCCGTGACATCCCGAACAGCCGGTTTCGACGTAGAGCTCTTCGCCCTCACCGAGCAGGCCAGCCAAGCCCTGCGGGACACGCTCGAGGGTGCCGAAGTAGAAGGCGCCCCAGACCGGGAGGAAGAGCAGCACGGGAATGATCCAGAACGGCATCTTCTTCCGAGCCTCAAAGGCCTCGACATACGGTGCTACCGGTTCGGGCTCTGGTTCGACGTAGACCTCGGGCACCGGTGCGCTCGCAGCAACGGCGGGGGCTTCGGCCTTTGCTGCAGGTTCAACAGCGGTGCCAGCATCGGTATCGGCTGCTGCGGCGTCGCCAGAAGCGGCCGCCTTACGAGCAGCAGAGCGCTTCAGCAGGTGCTCTGGGATTTCAGTCAAGGAACCCTTCTCCTCTGCACAGGGAATGGAACAGGTCGCGACGATGAATCGTACGCCGTTTTTGGGTGAACGCGATGCATGGCACCGCGATCATTGCTTCGGCGAGCGTAGAAGCTCGCTCTGGCTTGAGTCGACACGAGAGGAGCCAGTTTTGGCATGACTATTGTCACGTTGGACCGCATGCGTCTTTTTTGACGATCGCGTGATAAACCCTGCGTTGCGCGCTGCGAACGAGCGCGTGTTCGCACTACACTTGTGATTACATTCACGAGCGGGGTATTCGAGCCGATTCTTTAAGGGAATGGTTAGAATGCGCAGCGACTAATTCATTACAGGCAATGTCGATGCAAGGGAGAGAGCATCAAATATGACTGAGTTCATTCTGTCGCTCGTCGTCATGGGTATGACCGCTGGCGTCTATCACGTGTTTGAAGCCCGTTCTCCAATAGGCAAACGATTCACGTGGGGCGAAGCAATGATCGCTGCCACATTCGTATTCTTCGGCTTCTTCTGGGCCTACGGCGTGGTCCCACATTTCTGGTTGCAGTGGGCCGACAGCGGTCTCGAATGGCGTGCCGACACCCTTCTTCAGGGCCCACACATCCCTGGTATTTCCGCATCGGTCGATGGCGTAAACCTTGGGATCATTGCGTCGCAGCAAGATGGCGGCTGGTTCCCCTTCCGCATTCCATACCTCATTATTCGTGACATCGTTGCGGTTCTCATCCACATTGTCTTCCTCGCAGCAACCATCTTCTACTGGCATCACTGGCAGAGCCGTGATGCCCGCGCTGTGGAAGCCGAGAAGGCAACCGAGGCACCGTCAGAGTTCGGTCGTCCGCTCATCCGGGAGGGGGCTCGATAAGTGTCGGTCACCGATGCAAATCCCCCAATGCCCGAATTTCGGGACGACTATGTCCTCCAAGAGGTCGACGCGGCTTGGCTTTCCGCGGCTGTCAAGCCGAAACAGTTCATTCACATCGACCAGTCCGAGTGCATCATGTGCGAGGGCTGCGTAGACATCTGCCCGTGGAAATGCATCCACATGGTGTCTCCAGATTCGATCCAAGAGGCAATCGGTACCGAGCAACCCGGCCTCGACCCGGCAGACAACGTGATCTTCACTATCGATGACGACGTGTGCACCCGCTGTGCGCTCTGCGTCGATCGATGCCCAACCGGTGTGATCATTCTCGGCAAGATCAGCGATCCCGATCCTGACGGTGATTTCCACCAACGCACGAACACACACGGCTACGGCTACGGCATGCGACTCGGCTGAGTCGCTGCCCCGCTTCGGCAACACGAATTTCCGCAATACACACTTACTTTTATCCGTACACAGAACGAGCAGGCAAACACGTGGCAAAGAATAAGCTGCCAGTTTCACAGCAACTTCAAAAGAAGACCAACGAGCTGATCGATCAGACTCAAGGCAGTCAAGCCTGGAGTTCGATCTTTCGTCCAGGATCCATTTTCCGCAAGGGGTATAGCGACAGCCCTCGTAACCGTTCCTACGTGATCATGAACTCGGTGCTCTATCACCTGCATCCAGTCAAGGTGAAGCGTCACGCAGTCAAGGTCAGCTACACCCTCTGCCTCGGCGGAATCAGCTTCTTCACGTTCATTCTCCTCACCGTGACCGGCATCTTCTTGATGTTCTTCTACCGTCCAACCGCCGCACAGGCGTGGGATGACATCTTTGCACTGCAGTCTTCGGTGACCTTTGGTCTCCTCGTACGCAACATGCATCGATGGGCCGCTCACCTCATGGTGTTGTCGGTCTTCTTGCACATGGCTCGAGTGTTCTACCACGGTGCATACAAGGCACCGCGTGAATTCAACTGGGTGATCGGCGTAATGCTCTTGCAATTCACGCTGCTCCTCTCGTTCACCGGATACCTGCTTCCATGGGACCAGCTCGCACTCTGGGCCGTGACCGTGGGTACCAACATGGCTGGCTTTACCCCGGTGTTCGGCGACCAGGTTCGCTTCGTGCTGCTCGGCGGCGTGGAGATCGGTACCGACACGTTGTTGCGCTGGTACGTCCTGCACGTATTGTTCCTACCGTTTGTTACGGTGATATTTATGGCTATCCACTTCTGGAGAGTCCGCAAAGACGGCGGAATCTCCGGACCGTTGTAGGGAAGGGAAAAACACATGACTGAGATTCCTGAACACCTTCGCAAGCGTGCCGCAGAGGCACGCGCGAAAGCCGATCCTGATGGTGGCGGCGATGCCGCACCCGCAGCTGAGGCACCAGCCGCAGACGACGCTGCTCCACAGTCAGAGGCCGCATCGAAGATCCCCGCACACCTCCTTGAGCGTTCAAAGGCTGCGAAATCCAAAAAAGCTGGCGGAGCCGTTGAAGCTGCTGCTCCAGCAGAACCAGCAATGGCTGGTGGGGGAGGCGTGGCCACTGCGGTCGCTGCAGCCCCTGCGGCACCCGTTGCAACAGGGCCTGGAGGCCATACCCAACGCCTTCTAACCGTTGTAAAATCAGGCTCTATTCAAGATGTGAAGGCCGTTCCACAAGACAAGGTCCACACGTGGCCTCACCTGCTCGTCGTCGAGTTTGTGTGCTGTTTGTTTGTTCTGGCTTTTATCTTAATTTTTTCGGTCTTCGTAAACGCTCCTTTGCTTGAGTTGGCAAACTTCAATGAAACCCCTAACCCCTCGAAGGCACCGTGGTACTTCCTAGGTCTGCAAGAACTTCTCGTCTGGTTCCACCCTCAGGTGGCCGGCGTGACCATCCCTGGAATGGGAATGATCTTGCTGATTCTCGCGCCGTACATCGACCGCAACCCGTCGATGAAGCCAGAGGATCGGAAGTTCGCAATCTCTATCCAGACCGTCCATCTCATGTTTTGGGCAGTTCTGGTCATGATTGGTTCGTTCTTCCGTGGTCCTGGCTTCAACTTCACATTCCCGTGGATCGACGGCCTGTTCTTCGAGTTCTAGAAAGGCAGTAACAAATGATTTTCGTAGTACTTGCCATCATCGCCCTGGTACTCCTGACTGGTGTCTTGCTGTTCGCAGCGAGCCGTCGACGTGATACCGACAGCGCTATCAGCGAGGTTTCGTCTGAGACGAGGCGTCGTGACCGCGAGCGTGTCAAGGCCTCCGTGGCCGCTGCAGCCGTAGAGGGTGAGGTTTCGGGTCGTGAGCTCGAAAAGACCACCGCTATCGAGCAGCGTCGCGGCGAACTTGCCGAGGTCGGCGAATTTGCTGGCGTCGAGCCATGGGTCGAGCCTGATCCTGAGGTCATCGGCGTCGCCCGTCGTCAGTTCCTCAACCGGGCAATCATTGCGGTTATGGGTCTCAACCTCACCGGATTCGGTCTGGCGGTCATTGCTCAGCTTTGGCCCGGCGAGTCCGAGGGCTTCGGCAGCGTTATCACCGTCGGTGCTATCCCTGACGTCCTGAACGAAATCTCTGCCAACAACGGCTTCCTCTACCGCCCAGAAGGCCGTATGTGGATCACCGAATTCCCGGCTTCAGCACTTGAGACCGCAGCACCTGTCTACGCCAGCACCACTGCTTGGCCAGGCATGGAGGCCGGTGTCAAGGCAATCTTCCAGAAGTGCCCACACCTCGGTTGCCGTGTTCCAGAATGTGGCAGCTCCCAGTACTTCGAATGCCCTTGCCACGGTTCGTTCTACAACCGTGTTGGCGAGAAGCGTGGTGGCCCAGCCCCACGTGGCATGGACTTCTTCGGTATGACCGTTGAAGGTGGCGTCCTGCGGGTCGACACCGGCGACATCATTGTTGGTCCCGATATCGGTACCGACAGCACCGGACAGGAACGTGAAGGCCCTAGCTGCCTTGGCGCTTCTACCCACGCCTAAGAAGCCGTAGAGTAAGCAAGAAAACGTATTAGTTTAGAGACCAGATTAGCCGTGCAAGAATCCGCGGTTGATCACTACTACAACCCAAGATTCAGAGACCGTGATGCTCCTCGCCCAATCCGCCGTGCGCAACGTCGGTGTAGTTATATTTGCCGTAATTATCATCGGCTTCATCGTCTACCTCTTTTTTAATCTTCTTGATTCGAAAGGGGAGGGCGGTGCAGAGATTGAACTTGCCGCAAACCGCAAGCCGTACTTTGACGACGACATTTTGGAGACCCGCAAGCTCGATCTGAGCCTGATGTCGGGGCTCTTCTTGCTCTCGGTCATCGGCATTGCTCTTCCCCTGTATTGGTTGGGAGAACCCGGGCGACAAAGCGGCCTGCTCGAAAACACCACCGATCTCAATACCGAGCGCGGTGCCGAGAGCTTCGAGGAATCTTGCTCGTCCTGCCATGGTGGTGGCGCTGCAGGAGGCGAGATCGCCTTTGCGATTACCGAGCCTGGCACTGGCAACTTCATTGCTTCGGTCGACTGGGTAGCGCCTTCACTTACGTCGCTGCTCACACGCTTCGATGAAGACGAAGTTCTCCACACCCTGAACTTTGGTCGCAACGGCGTGATGCCTGCTTGGGGCGCTCCCGGCGGCGGTCCACTGACCACCCAGCAGCTCGACATTCTCATTGTCTACTTGCGTTCGGTACAGCGCGATGGTGCTGCGGTTCAGGCCGCGGTGTTCGACGGCCTCGTCGAGGGCGCTCGCAACGAGATGATCAGCCGTGATGAGGCGTTGTCCGACGAGTTGTTCCAACTCGAGTTCGACGTGCAGCTCGCTCGACAGTCCGGACTTGCTGATCCAATCGCCGACGCCCAAGGGGCACTCGGAGAGTTCCAGGCACGCGTGGGCGAAATGTTCCCGAATGACGAACTCGCTGCATGGATCGACGAGATCTCAAATCCCGAAAGCGACGAATACCTCACCTACGGCGAATTGCTCTTCACCAACAGGGCCGACTCAGGCGCCTATGGCTGTGCTCGTTGCCATACCGCTGGATGGTCTTTCGACGGAGCATTCGACTTCGATCTCAACAGCGAACCGCTAACCACGGTCACCAACGAGGCTGGCGAACAGGTTCCTGGATACGCACAAGGTGGAGGTTGGTTCGGGCCGAACTTGCTCGGAGGCTCGACACTGACCCAGTTCGTCAACCCCGCTCAGCAAGAGGGCTTCATCAATGTTGGCTCAGAAGTCGGTGTCCGTTACGGAAGCGCCGGCCAGGGCAGTGGACAGATGCCAGGCTTTGGTGCCCGCACCGACGAGGGACTCGTCGAGATCAATGAGTTCACCGGTGAAGAAGAGAGCCGTGTCTGGCCTGCAAGCCTCACCGATGAGCAAATCACAGCGATCGTTGCGTACGAGAGGAGTCAATGATGCTGTCGATGCTGGCTCAAATTGGTTTTGATCCCGAGATCCGCGGTGCACTCGTTGTCGCCGTTGGCGCCATCGTGTTGTTCGGATCGATCTGGATGATTCTGGCAACCAACCATGGCGTGCGTCTCGCTTCGCTGATCGCCCTCACCGGATTCTTTGGGTGGATGGTCATCATGGGTGGCTTCTGGTGGCTTCGTGGAATTGGCTTTGTTGGCGACACTGTTAGCTGGCAAGTTCTTGACTTCAACCGCGACGACATTAGCCAGTCGTCGGTTGAGCGTGCTCGCAATCTGCCCGACCCCAGTGAACTGCAGGGCCTCGGCATCGTCGTTGCCCAGGCCGGTGCTGCCCAAGGCATCGAAGCAATGGAAGAGTTCCTCGTCGAACCCGATCCAGACTCGCCGCTCTTCGGAGAGATGACCGCCGACGAGATCAACGCCGAGATGCTCCTCGCAGCACAGCGAAACAACTCGACCACCCTCAGTCAAGTACAATCTGTCGCTCCCGATTTCGTGGAGCAGGCAGAACGAAGTGGCCTAATTCCTTCCCTCGACGGCTGGGTTGTCATGACCGCCGGTGAAGCCGGCGAAGCTCAGGCCGCAACCGGTGCCGAAATTCTCGAATCTGATGCCTTCGATTTCGATTCGCAAGCCGAGTTTAAATTCCTCGATGCCTTCCGCACCGGCGGTAAACCTCGGATTAGCCGCGATAACGACCTCGCCTGCACCTTCTGTGTCGACAACCTCGAACGCGGTTGGCTATGGATCACCAACTCGGCTCGGATCAAGAATCCAACCGAGTATGCCGTTGTGCAACTTCAGGCGATCGATGAATCAGCGCTGATCGTCGAAGAGGGTCAGCCTCCTCGTTTCCCCGCAGTCGACGAAGACGCGCAAATCATTTCGACCGTGCTCGTGCGTGACCTTGGAAACCTTCGGTTCCCACCAGCAATGGTGACGCTCGGATCGCTCCTGATCTTCACGGCGCTCGCCTACATGCTCCACCTTCGTGATCGTGCAACGATGCGACGCGTGGACGAATTTGAGACTAAGGCCTAATCATGCAGTATCTCCCCCTCGTCGGCCTCGGTGTCCTCGGCGTTTTGTTCGCTGCGGTCAGCTTTCCGGTGAACAAGCTTCTCGCTCCGAACCGACCAAACGATAAGAAGAACTCCGCATACGAGTGCGGTATCGAGCCTGCCAAGGACACGCCAGAGCGTTTCCCGGTCCGGTTCTTCCTCATCGCCATGATCTTCATCGTGTTCGACATCGAGTTGATCTTCTTCTACCCATTCGCCATTGCCCATGAGACGCTCGGAGCGTTCGGCTTCTTTGCGATCCTTATCTTTACGTTCTCGGTGTTTGAATCGTTCGTGTACCTCATTGGTAACGGTGCCCTAGAGTGGGGCCCGGTCCATACTGCTCGTCGCATGAAGGCTGCGGTCTCTGATGAGCGCACTACTCGTTCGACAATCCGTCGTGTTGGCCAGGAGGGTCGCGAAGACAGCGAGACCACGCAACCGTCGATTCACGTCGAGCCGGAGCCGGAGCCGGAGCCAGAGCCAGCCGAGGCGGCATAATGGGCCTCTTTAAGGACCCCGAGTCCGGCCGCACCGTCCTCGACGATGGGCTCGGTGGCATTGAGCACAACTTTCTTACCGGTCGTATCGAAGACCTCGTGAACTGGTCTAGGGCGCGTAGTTCGTGGCCAGCGACCTTTGGCCTTGCGTGTTGCGCGATCGAGATGATGGCCACTGGCGCGGCACATTACGACATGGCTCGCTATGGCATGGAAGTCTTTCGTGCATCTCCACGCCAGGCTGACCTGATGATCGTCGCAGGCCGAGTCTCTCAGAAAATGGCGCCGGTACTTCGCACGATCTATGACCAGATGGCCGAACCGAAGTGGGTCATCTCCATGGGCGTTTGCGCATCGAGCGGCGGCATGTTTAACAACTACGCCCTCGTCCAAGGTGTTGATCAAGTGGTGCCCGTCGATGTCTACGCCCCTGGTTGTCCGCCGGGTCCAGAGACGCTTCTGCACGCGATCTTCACCCTGCACAACAACATCGAAAACGGTGAGCTGCTCCGTCGTCGCGATGCCTTCGGTGGTGGGGCGATGATCGAGGTAGCCCAACAAGACGGTCAACCCACCCCGGTCGAGATCGGGCGGCGCTAGCCATGGCCGATTCTGAGACCGCAGAAGAAACCGAAACCGAAACCGAAACCGAAACCGAAGTCGAAACGATCGAAGAGGTCGAAACCGACGACGAGGTCGTTGCTGGCGAAGAGCAAATGTATGGCGTCCCGGTTTCGAGTGCGTTTGGTCAGACCGTGTTGTTTCCCGACGCCGACAGCTACCTCGACCTTTTCTCTGAGTTGCAGAGCGACGGCTTTCGTCAGGTGATCGATCTGTTTGGAGTCGACTACCTGCACCACGAGCGTTCCGATCTTCCAGCGAGCGTTATCCCCGAACGCTTTGAGGTCGTGGTCAGCATGATTAGCCACGCCCGCCGCGAACGCATCCGTGTACGCGTTCAGGTGGCCGACGGAGGATCGATTCCAACGTTGTTCGACATGTTCCCTGGCACCGAAGCACTCGAGCGTGAAGCGTTCGACATGTTCGGGGTCAGCTTCGATGATCACCCCGATCACAGTCGAATCTTGATGCCCGAAACATGGGAGGGTTACCCCCTTCGCAAAGATTTCGATATCGGGCGAATTCCCGTTCAGTTCAAAGACGCCCCCGGATAGCGGTAAGGAGAGCCACAATGGCAATTGCAGAATCTTCCGCCGACTCAGATCCATCGATTCTTGTCGGACCTAGCCGCGTCATGGGACGCGATAACGCTGTGCTTCGCTTGAGCGAAGCTGAGGCAGCGGCGATGACCCTCACACCTGAAGACGAATTTGGTGATCAGAAGATGATCATCAACATGGGACCTTCGCATCCATCGACCCACGGCGTTCTTCGCCTCATGCTCGAAATGGAGGGCGAGACGGTCCTTCGTTCGAAGCCCATCATTGGCTACTTGCATACCGGTATGGAAAAGACCGGCGAGCAACTCACGTACCTCCAGGGCTGCACCAACGTAACCCGCATGGACTACGCCTCACCGCTGTTCACCGAACTCGCCTTCTCGCTCGCTGTCGAGAACCTCTTGAGCATGGAGATCCCAGAGCGGGCCACGTGGATTCGCATGATGATGACCGAGTTGAACCGCATGGGTTCACATCTGTTGTTCATGGCAACCAACGGTCTCGACCTCGGTGCGGTCTCGATGATCATCTACGGATGGCGTGAACGGGAGCCGCTGCTTCGGTTCTTCGAAAAGGTCACTGGCCTTCGAATGAACCACAACTACATCCGTCCCGGCGGCGTCGCTGCTGACCTGCACGATGGATGGCAAGAAGATCTGACCGAGTATCTGGACGCCGTCGAGCCACGCCTCGAGGAGTACCACATCTTGATGAACGGTCAGCCGCTCTGGCGCGACCGTCTCCAGGGTGTTGGCGTGCTCAACGAGGCCGAAGCGCTTGCGTTGGGAACGACCGGACCACTGCTCCGCTCAACCGGCAGCAGCTGGGACCTTCGTCGAGATATGCCATACCTTGCCTATAACGAGGTCGAATTCGACATTCCCGTCGGTGAGTACGGCGACTGCTTTGACCGCTTCGCGATTCGCCTCGCCGAAATTGAAGAGTCGCTTCGCATCGTGCGCCAGTGCATTGAAAAGATGCCATCGGGCGACTACCGGGCGCAAGACAAAAAGGTCACGCCGCCACCACGGGCTCGTATCGACGAATCGATGGAAGCACTCATTCACCACTTCAAGATCTTCACCGAGGGCTACAAGGTTCCCGAAGGCGAAAGTTACGCAGCGGTCGAGAGCCCTCGCGGCGAACTCGGCATCCACATCGTGTCCGACGGATCGTCGACGCCCTACCGCATGCGCGTCCGTCCGCCGAGCTTCATCAACCTGCAGACCCTCCCGCACCTCATGCACAAAGGGCTCCTCGCCGACGCCGTCGCAGTGATTTCCAGCGTCGACCCAATCATGGGTGAGGTCGACAGATGAGTCGCCTAAATGATGCCAATGTTGCGCTCGCACACGACATGATTCGTCGGTACCCGCGCCCGAAGTCGGCCCTCATTCCGTTGCTGCACCTTGCACAAGAACAAAACGGTTGGGTCTCTGACGAAGCCATGGCCCACCTCGGCGAACTCGTCGGCGTTACCGCTGCCGAAGTTCGAGGTACCTGCACCTTCTATGAGATGTTCAAGTTGCATCCCGTGGGTACATACATGATCAACATCTGCACGAACCTGTCGTGCCAGCTTCTCGGTGGTGAAGAACTGCTTCACCACGCAGAAGAAGTGCTCGGCATTCGTGCTGGCGGTACGACCGCCGACGGCATGTTCACGATCGAAGATGTCGAGTGCATTGCAGCCTGCACCGAAGCGCCGTGCATTCAGGTCAACTACCGGTTTGGCCTTCGCCTCACCAATGAGGACCTCGACGACATCATTGCGGCCTTGCGGGCTGGAAACACCCCCGACAAGCTGCTCACCGCGAACCCAGGTGAGCCAATTCCGTCGCATGGAACCCTCGGCCTTTCCCGTCAGGTCATGACCGAAGAGCAAACGAGCCACATCATCGCGCCCGAACTGATTACCGAGGCCCCGGTCTGGCTCACGACAACGAGTGAGGAACGCTGATGGCTACCGGAGAATACGTTCCACACGCACCTGGTTATGTCGACTCTCCCGGCGAGAAGATCGTCACCTCACGCTTCCAGTACGAAGACAGCTTCACGATGGAGCGCTACGAAGCGACCGGAGGCTACGAAGGTCTCAAGGCCGCGCTTCAGCAGAAGCCCGAAGATGTCCACGGAACCACCCGCGACGCAACGCTGCTCGGCCGCGGCGGTGCTGGCTTCCCCGCTGGTATCAAATGGGGTTTCGTTCCGGACGAGGTGTGGCCTCGTTACCTCGTCGTCAACGGCGACGAATCCGAGCCAGGTACCTACAAAGATCGACTCCTTATGGAGCTCGATCCTCACCAACTCATCGAGGGCTGTCTCATTGCGTGCTACGCAATCGGGCTTTCGCAATGTTTCCTCTATGTCCGCGGCGAGATGGCCGTTGCTCAGCAGCGGATCGCTGATGCGCTGAACGAGGCGTACGCAAAGGGCTACGTTGGTCAGAACATCCTCGGTACGAATTTCTCGGTCGACATTGTTCTGCACTGGGGTGCTGGCGCCTACATCGTGGGCGAAGAAACCGCACTCATCGAAAGCCTTGAAGGCAACCGTGGCATGCCGCGCCTCAAGCCTCCGTTCTTCCCGGCAGCTGTTGGCCTCTATGGACAGCCAACCATCGTGAACAATGTCGAGACCTTGGCGAATCTGCCGTGGCTCATGGTGAACGGCGCTGACAAGTACAAAGAGTTTGGCTCGGAGACTTCGCCCGGAACTCGCATGTTCGCAGTATCGGGTCAGGTGAAGCGCCCGGGCGTGTACGAGGTTGAACAAGGCGTGACCACCTACGAGGATCTCCTCTACGGAGATGACTACTGCCAGGGAATGCTCGAAGGCCGCGAATTGAAGGCGTTCGTTCCTGGCGGCGGCTCAGCTCCTTGGCTCTTTCCCGAGCAGGTTTCGCTTCCGCTCGAGGCTCGCCCCGTTGGTGCTGCTGGCACCATGCTCGGCTCCGGCGCAATCATGGTGATGGACGACTCGACCGACGCGGTCAAGGCTGCGCTTCGTCTCGTACGCTTTTACGCCCGTGAATCCTGTGGCAAGTGTGCGCCGTGCCGAGAAGGAACCAGCTGGGAAGAGAAGATTCTCCAGCGCATCCTCGATGGCCACGGACGTCCCGGCGACATTGAGTTGTTGCTCGACGTTGCCGACAACATTTCTCCTGGGCCGTACCCGGTTGCTTCGCACGAGAGTGAAGGCCTCGAAGCTGTGCCGTTCCCTCCTCGTCAGACCACGATCTGCCCACTCGGCCCATCTTCGGTCGCGCCGATCACCTCCGCGCTCCGCCGCTTCCGCGACGAATTCGAAGCCAAGATCGACGCAGCAACTCCAGTGGAGGTTCGCTCGTGACAACTACTGAACCCGAAGCGACCGAAGAGGTTGTGCCCGACGGCGTTCCCGTCACCATCGACGGTGTCGAGATTCTCGCGAACAAGGGTGAATTGCTGATCGACGCGGCCGAGCGTCACGGCGTCTATATTCCTCGCTTCTGCTATCACCCCCGAATGAAGCCTGTCGGCATGTGCCGCATGTGCCTCGTCGAGGTCGATACCGGTCGTGGTCTTGGCCTGCAGCCATCGTGCATGCTCAACGTTTCCGATGGCATGGTCGTCGAAACCGAGAGCGATGTGACGAAGAAGGCCCAAGACGGCATTCTCGAATTCCTCCTCATCAACCACCCACTCGACTGCCCCATCTGCGACAAGGGTGGCGAATGCCCCCTTCAGGATCAGACGATGGCCTACGGGCCGGGGGAGAGTCGCTTTGTTGAAGAGAAGCGTCACTTCGAAAAGCCGATCCCGATCAGCGATATCGTGTTTCTCGATCGCGAGCGCTGCATCTTGTGCGACCGCTGCACGCGCTTTGCCAAGGAAGTCGCTGGCGATCCGCTCATTCACTTCCAAGCACGCGGCAACCAGACCGAAGTCAACACGTTCCCTGACGAACCGTTCTCGTCGTACTTCTCGGGCAACACCGTGCAGATCTGCCCGGTCGGTGCTCTCACTGCCCAGCCGTACCGCTTCAAGGCTCGCCCGTGGGATCTCACCGAGACACCATCGACAGCCACAACCGACTCGGTCGGCGCTCGTATCACCGTGCAAAGCTCTCGAAATGAAGTTCTTCGGTACCTCGGCGTCGATAGCGACGCGGTCAACTGGGGATGGCTGAGCGACAAGGAGCGATTTAGCTTCGAGGCGTGGAATTCTGAGGCCCGCGTGACGGGTCCACTCGTTCGCGGCGACGATCTTGGCACCCCGTCAGACAATGGCCAGAACCTCGTGGCAGCATCTTGGCCGCTCGCGCTGCGCACCGCCGCCGAGGCGATCAAGAACACCGATCCAAGTCGGGTCGCATTCTTCGGTGGCGCTCGCATGTCGAACGAAAGTCAGTACGCCTGGGCCAAGTTCGCAAAGTCGGTCGTGGGCACAGACAACGTTGACGCGCAGATTGGCGACGGTATCGACCCAGCGCTCGTCCTCGGACTACCGCGGGCGACAATTGCCGATGCATGTGCGCCGGGCGGAACGATTCTGCTCCTCGGCGTCGACCCGAAAGAAACGCACGGCTCGCTCTTCCTTCGCCTTCGTCACGCTGCGGCCGAAGATGGTGCGACGATCGTCGAGGTTGCACCTGCTGCGACGGGCCTGACGCCTCACGCTGCACACTCTGTCGGTGCGCTCCCGGGAACAATGAACGCAATCGTTGCGTCGCTGCTGTCCGGTTCGGGTGACGAGTCGCTCTCTGCAGCGTCGGCGGCGCTCGCCAAAGGACCGTTCACCGTCATCTATGGGCCGGGTTCGCTCGCCGAAGACCGGTCGACGATCGAACAAGCTCTCGCACTCATCGCCGGCGCCCGTCAAGACGTAACGTTCCTCCCAGCGCTTCATCGCGGAAACATCTTCGGAGCACTCGACATGGGCCTTGCGCCAGGATTGCTTCCTGGTCGTACGCCGCTCGGTGATACCCCGACGGGCTGGAACTCATCGCCGCAACAGCGTGGCCTCGATACCGCTGCCATGTTGAACTCGGCGCTTGAAGGTGGGATTGATGTGGCGGTGTTGTTGGGCTGTGACCCAATGTCTGATTTCCCCGATTCGTCGCTCACCGAAGCGGCTTTCAACCGCATCAAGACGGTCATCTCGGTCGATGCACTGCTGAACTTCACCTCAACGGGCGCAGACGTGGTCTTTCCAGCCGCTGCGAGCGCGACCGAGGTCGATGGAAGCTTTACGAACCTCGAAGGTCGCGTGAGCGCCGTTAACCGTAAGGTCACCCCTCCCGGTACTGCCCGTCCGGACTGGATGATCGCAGCAGAGCTTGCTGCGGAGTGCGGTGCCGACCTCGGATTCATTGATCTCGATGAGCTCTGGGCCGAGCTGGCGCAGAGTTCGGCACTCCACGCCGGCCTCGACATGGCTGCGATCGCCGAGTCCGGTACCGAGGGCGTTCTGCTCTCTGGCTCATCTGTCGCCGCTCCTCAAGCTGGAACAATTTCTGTTGCCGAACGCGACTCGAGTAGCGAACTCCTTTTGGTGTCGCAGCGCAAGATGTACGACCAAGGCACGATCCTTACGTTCTGCCCATCGCTCAGCGGACTCGCCCAAGGCGCCGTTGCAGCAATGCACCCAAACACCCTCACCGGATTATCTATCTCTGCCGGTTCTCAAGTCACGGTGAGTAACGGTAAGGGGTCGATAGAACTGCCCTCCGTTGCCGACGCTGGCGTTACCCCTGGATGCGTTGTCGTCGACCTCAATCAGCCGAATGCTTCAGCTGCGGAACTCTTCGATGGATCCCGTATCGTCACCACGGTGCGAGTGGAGGGAGCATCATGATCTTGGCACAACAGCCCTACCTAGAAGACTTCGAGTGGCTGAGCATCGACCCGATCTTCCTCATCGTCAAGATCGTTCTCATCTTCACCTTCTTGCTCGTCTCGGTCATGCTCATGGTGTGGTTCGAGCGCAAAGTCGTTTCCGATATGCAGCATCGCATCGGTCCAAATGTGGCTGGTCCGTGGGGCATCATGCAGACGCTCGCCGATGGCATCAAACTCTTCTTCAAAGAAGACATCACCCCCGACGGCGCAAACAAGTTCGTTTTCAAACTCGCTCCGTATCTCTCGTTGGTGCCGGCGTTCTTGATGTTCTCGGTGGTCCCGTTCGGCGGCGATTTCAGCAACGGCAATGACGGCACTGTTGAGCTCCTCGGCAACGAATTTCGATTCCAACTCGTCGACCCGCAGGCGGGCATCCTTATCTTCCTCGCGATGTCTGGGCTTGGCATCTACGGTGTCATGCTCGCCGGCTGGGCATCGGGTTCGAAGTACCCACTCCTCGGCTCTGTTCGAGCGTCGGCTCAGATGGTGTCCTACGAAGCTGCTCTGGGCCTCTCGCTCGCATCGGTATTTCTCGTCAGCACTTCGCTCCGTACTAGCGACATCGTCAGCAGCCAAGCGGCCGGATTCTGGAACGTCGCCACCTTGGGATTCTTCCCGTTCATCATCTTCCTCATTGCAGGTACAGCCGAGCTGAACCGCCCGCCGTTCGACCTCGTTGAGGCCGAACAGGAACTCGTCGGCGGCTTTCACACCGAGTACAGCTCGCTTCGCTTCTCGCTGTTCTTCCTGGCGGAGTTCATGAACGTGGTCACCATGGCCGGCATCATCGTCACGCTCTTCTTCGGTGGCCCACACGGACCAGCGCTGTTCTTTGGAGACCAGATCGGCTGGCTGTGGGGCATGCTGTGGTTCTTCCTCAAGACGCTCGTGTTCTTGTTCATCTTCGTCTGGTTCCGAGCCACCCTTCCTCGCTTGCGCTACGACCAACTGATGGACCTCGGTTGGAAAGTGCTGATTCCATTCGCCCTCGGATGGTTCTTGCTTCTCTCAGCGATCCGAGTTGCTCGTGTTGAAGGATGGAACCTGATCATCACACTTGCCATTGCCTTTAGTGTCTTCATAGCCGGCGCAATGTTGTTGATGGCCGCTGTTCGGACCGCTCGCAAGAGTCGCCGTGAGTCCGAGATTTTGGAGTATGGCTGATGGGATATCTAGAGGGGTTTGCCGTCACGCTGAAGAAGCTTGGCGAAGAACGGTTCACAACCGAGTACAAGGCCAAGGGTGAAGGCGAAAAGCGGGACAAGCCCGAACGCTTTCACGGCCGCCATGTGCTCAACCGATACGAAGACGGCATGGAAAAGTGCATTGGCTGCGAGCTGTGTGCTGGCGTATGTCCAGCCCGCTGCATCTACGTGCGCGGCGCTGACAACGAGCCAGCCAATCCAGTTTCGCCGGGTGAGCGCTACGGCTATGTCTATGAGATCAACTACTTGCGCTGCATCCATTGCGATCTCTGCGTAGAGGCCTGCCCGACGCAAGCCATCACCGAGTCGAAGCTCTTTGAATTCTCGTTCACCAACCGTGACGACGCGATCTACACCAAGGAGGAACTGGTCGTCGGCGACGACGGCATGCCTCAAAAGCTTCCTTGGGAAGACTGGCGTGAAGGCGAGGACAAACTGACCTCTGGTTGGATGCGCGCTACCTCTCCTGGCGGCTCAGCGGCATACGAGAACACCGTTGCGTGGTCTGGCGAGCTTGGATACGGCGTTCGTGCGCCCGAGCGTGGCCAGGCTGGGGACCCCATTGCGGCCGAAGCGGTCGAGATGATCCAAGACGACCACGGCCACGACGACCACGAGAACGAAGGGGAGTAGGCACGAATGAGTCTCCAACTTTTTTCCTTCCTCGTTGCGGGCGTTGTGGTCCTTACCGGAGCGCTCGGCGTTGTCTTTGCGCGCCATCCAGTCCACTCAGCGCTCTTCTTGATCCAGACCCTGTTCGGTGTCGCTGTCGAGTACCTCGTCGTCGAGGCACACTTCCTCGCCGCAATCCAAGTGATCGTCTATGCGGGAGCGATCGTTATTCTCTTCCTGTTTGTCATCATGCTTCTCGGCGTCGATAACGCAGAAGACCTATCGATCGAGCCGATCATCGGGCAGAGACCGTTGGCCGTTGTCAGCGGTGCAGCCGTGCTCGGCTTGCTTCTTGCCGTAATCAATTCGGCGGGCGTAACCGGTCTGCAAAGCACCACGCTCGCCCAAGACACCCCGGGCCCGACCGGCGAGATCCTTCCCAACGTCAATCAGTTGGCCGAAACAATCTTCACCGAACAGGTCTTTGCGCTCGAGGTCACTGGCATCTTGCTGACCGTCGCTGTCGTAGGTGCCGTGGTCATGGCCCGTCGGATCCCCGGCGCACTGCAGGCACTGCCTGACATTCCGTACCGTCAGACCTTCGGCGTGGGGGTTGCATCGAGTAGTGATGACCAAGAGTCAACAGACGCTGTAGTCGCAGCCAGCGACGAGTCAGGGGAGGACAGCTGATGCTGACACCCACCTACTATCTCGTGCTCTCCGCATTGCTGTTTTCGATCGGCACCGTTGGTGTGCTCGTACGTCGTAACCCACTCGTGATGTTCATGTGCGTTGAACTTATGTTGAACGCTGTCAACCTCACCTTCGTTGGCCTCGCGTGGGGCCTCAACGATATCGGCGGCCAAGTGTCGGTTCTCTTCGTCTCCGTCGTCGCAGCCGCTGAGGTCGTTGTTGGCCTCGCGATTGTGGTGGCTATCATGCGCCGCCGCGACGGTGCCACCGCCGACGATATTTCGGTGCTGAGGGGCTAATCTCATGGTCGATTTTGTTTACCTGATCCCGTTCTTTCCCCTGCTTGGCGTTGTAACGCTGATGGCGATGGGTCGCCGTTTGGGCGAACCGGCCGCTGGCTACTTCGCCACATTGATGTGCTTCCTGTCCTTTGCGTCCACCGTCGTGGTGTTCTTTGGCATTCGAGCCCTCGATCTTGAAGAACGACAGGTCACGAGGACCCTGTTCGAATGGGTTCCCGCTGGTGACTTCAACGTCAACGTCGGGTTCCTCGTCGATCCGCTGTCGGTAGCAATGATGCTGTTCGTCACCGGTATCGGCTCGCTCATTCACCTCTACTCGGTGAGTTACATGCACGGCGACGAGAATTTCTCGAAGTTCTTCTTGTACCTGAACATGTTCATCTTCTCGATGCTGATCCTCGTTCTCGGCGACAACCTCCTCCTCACCTTCTTTGGTTGGGAAGGCGTGGGTGCGTGCTCGTACTTCCTCGTCAGCTTCTGGTACACCAAAGAGAAGAACTCCCAGGCTGGCAAGAAGGCCTTCATCACCAACCGTGTTGGTGACTGGGGCTTTATGGTCGCGATCTTCTTGACCTTCGCATCGATTGGGTCGATCGACTATCTGACGATCAACGGCACGGCATCGCAGCTCAGCACGCCAATTCTCGCCACGATTGTTCTGCTGCTCTTCGTTGGTGTGATGGGTAAGTCCGCCCAGTTCCCGCTCTACTTGTGGCTCCCCGACGCAATGGCCGGTCCAACCCCAGTCTCGGCACTTATCCACGCGGCGACCATGGTGACCTCTGGTGTCTACCTGCTCACCCGTGTGAATGGCCTCGTCTACGAAGCCTTCATCCAGGTCCAGTGGGTCACGAACATCATTGCGTGGGTCGGTGTCGGCACCGCGTTCTTCGCCGCCACCATCGCCATTGCACAAACCGACATCAAACGAGTGCTCGCGTACTCGACGGTGTCACAGCTTGGATACATGGTTCTCGCCGTCGGCTCCGGCGTATTCGTCGCTGCGATCTTCCACATGATCACCCACGCCTTCTTCAAGGCATTGCTCTTCCTCGGCTCTGGATCGGTCATCCACGGCATGGACGACGATCAGGACATGCGTCGCTATGGCGGTCTCCGCAAGCTTCTGCCGATCACGTCGGCCACCTTCATTATCGGCTGGCTCGCAATCGCTGGAGTTCCACCGTTCTCGGGCTTCTGGTCAAAGGACGAGATTCTGCTCAGTGCGTGGGACCTCGGTGGCTGGAACGGTCGACTCCTTTGGTTCTTCGGCCTGATCACCGCAATGATGACCGGCTTCTATATGAGCCGTCAGGTTTTCCTTACCTTCTATGGCAACTACCGCTTCGGTGACCCCGATGCAAACGAGGTCGAGCAAGCGTGGACGGCCTATGTCGCCGACGCCGAGGGAACCGAACTCGAGATGGTCAACCAAGCCGATGAAGCTGAGGCTGCTCACCAAGAATCGGTCATTGCGTTCAACAAGGCACGCAAGTCTCTCGCAGATGCCCGCGTTGATCTAGAGCGCGCTAGCGACGAAGAAGCGTCTGCAGCAGCCCAAAAGGTCGTCGACACTCAGCTCATCGCATTCGAGAAGGCCGAAGCTGGCAAGGCACAAGCCAAATCGACTCACGCCGAAGCCGTTGAGGCAGTGGACCGAGCGCGCGAGGGTGTGTCGACGGCAAAGGCCGAGGCAACAAATCGCACTGAGCCAGCTCGAGGCGAACCACTCACTGCTGGTATCGCTACCGACTTCCTGCCAGAAGCGGTTGCAAAGCGCGCTGCACATCACCCGCACGAAGCGGCTTGGCAGATGACTGTTCCACTCGTGATCTTGGCCTTCCTGGCCATGTTCGGCGGTCTTATCCAGTTGCCGTTCACCTCCGAGGTGCACTTTCTTGAGAACTGGCTCGAACCATCTCTGACCTTTGAGCACAGTTTCGCTGCGTCTGCGACCACAAAGGTGATCTTGGCGATTGTCGCCATCATCGCCGGCGGTATCGGCATGATGGCTGCCGTAATGATCTACCTCAAGAACAGCGGCGACCCGAAGAAGATCGAAAAGCCGATTCTGCTCAACGGTTGGAACTACGACAAGGCCGTCTCCGCCTTCATGGGAGGCCCCGGCGCTGCGATGTTCAACGCCATTGCCTGGTTCGATTCCACGATCGTCGATGGCATGGTTAATGGAACAGGTTCGCTCGTCCGGAACACCGGTAGCGTCGTGCGCCGACTTCAATCGGGCCTCGTCCGGTCATATGCCCTCGGCATGACGTTCGGATCGGTCGCCCTCCTCGTTTGGTTCTTGGTCAGGGTCGCCGCATGAGCAATCTTCTTTCTTCCTCAGCGGTCTTTGCCCAACTCGGAGGCGATCCGGGTTTCCCTGTTCTGACATCGCTCATCGTCGTACCGTTCCTTGGAGCGATTGCTGTGGCATTGGTGCCGAGCGCCCGCGTCGAGGCACACCGCCTTATCGCACTGGCTGCTTCGGTCGTCACGTTGGCGCTGAGCGTTTTTGTTCTGATCCGGTTCGACCGAGCCGATGGCGGGTTCCAATTCCGTAGCCCAGATCCAAACGTATGGATCGAGAGCCTCGGCATTCGTTGGGATCTCGCCGTCGATGGCATCAGCTTGTTCCTGGTCGTGCTCACCGGATTCCTGTTCCCGCTAGCGATTATCGGCGTGAACCCCGAACACAGCTCCAAGCAGTACTACGCGTGGATTATCCTGCTCGAAGCTGGAGTGATGGGCGTCTTCATGTCGCTCGACCTGTTCTTCTTCTTCGTGTTCTTCGAGGTTGTCCTCGTACCGATGTACTTCCTTATCGGTCGTTGGGGTCATGGCAACCGCATCTACGCAGCGACCAAGTTCTTCTTGTTCACCATGTTTGGCTCGGCGCTGATGATGATCGGCATCCTCGCCATCGTGTTCTTCCACGAGAGCGCAACCGGAATCGTCACGTTCGATGTCGTAGCCCTGGCCGAAGGCCAGAACTGGGGCCGCACGGCCGGACGGTGGATTTTCCTCTCGTTCGTGCTTGCGTTCTCGGTGAAGGTGCCGGTGTTCCCGGTGCACACGTGGCTGCCCGATGCACACACCGAGGCTCCAACCGCGGGCTCGGTCATCTTGGCCGGTGTCATGTTGAAGCTCGGCACGTACGGCTTCTTTAGGTTCGGACTCTTCTTGTTCCCTGAAGCGGCGACGTGGTTTGCGCCGGTCCTCATGATCCTCGGAACGGTCGGCATCCTGTATGGCGCAGCAGCGGCGACTGTTCAGAAGGATCTCAAGCGACTCGTCGCGTACTCCTCTGTTGCTCACCTCGGCTTTATTGTTCTCGGTACGTTTGCGATCACGACCGAGTCACTGACGGGTTCGATTACCCAGATGGTCAACCACGGGTTGTCGACCGGTGCACTCTTCTTCCTCGTTGGTTGGATGTACGAACGACGAAAGACTCGCCAGATCTCCGAACTCGGCGGCATTCAGAAGTCCGCGCCGGTGTTTGCTGGCATGTTCACCTTGGTGATGCTGTCTTCCATTGGCCTTCCGGGCCTCAACGGCTTCGTTGGCGAGTTCCTCATCCTCCTCGGCGCATTTGTTGCGAACCCATGGATTGCCTCGGTCGCTGCGACCGGTGTGATCTTCGCTGCGGTCTATCTCCTTTGGGCCTACCAGCGCGTGTTTCATGGCAAGGCCGAAGGCGACAACGCAACCATGGAAGACCTCCGTGTCAATGAGGGCATGGTGCTATTGCCGATGGTCATCCTGATCGTCTTCCTCGGCGTGTACCCCAAGCCCATGCTCGAACGAATCGAACCGTCGATCGAAGCACTCGTTGCCCATATCGACGCCAACGTCGAAGGCTGGACCGAACCAACCGCTGATGTGCTCATTGCTGAGGAAGAATCTCACGACGATGAAGAAGGCGAAGAAGAGGAGGGCGAAGGATGATGCTTCTCGCTCAGGCGCTGCCCACACCAAGCGTCGATATTGAGTTCCTTCTGCCGGTATTGTTCCTTGCCGTCGGAGGTCTATTGATCCTGACGATGACCTCGATCAAGAAGGACATCCCGGACTGGTTCATCACCGGTTGGACCGTTGCTGCATCCGCTGGATCGATTATCTCTTCGATCGTGCTGTGGAATCAGTTCGGTGATGACGGTGCGAGTTCCACCCTCGCCGGCGCGGTCGGCTTCGATGGTTTTTCCATCTTCCTGACCGTCGTGATCGCCTCTGCGGTCGCAATGGCTTCGCTCGTCTCGCATCCTTACCTCGAACGAGAAGGACTCGAGGGCGTCGAGCTTCACGTCTTGCTCCTTCTCGCAGGTGCCGGTGGCGTCGTGATGGCGTTCTCGAATGACTTGATCGTCTACTTCCTCGGCCTTGAGACCTTGTCTGTAGCGGTCTACATCCTCGCCGCGATGCATCGCCGACGCATCCAGAGTCAGGAGGCTGGCATGAAGTACTTCGTGCTCGGCGCCTTCTCGTCGACGTTCCTGCTCTATGGCATTGCGCTCATCTATGGCGCGACCGGCTCGACGAACCTCATCGAGATCCAGGCGTTCTTGGCCGACAACGTGCTGATCGACGATGGCCTGTTGCTCGGCGGCATTGCGTTGCTCATCGTTGGATTGACCTTCAAGGTCGGTGCTGCTCCGTTCCACTCGTGGACTCCCGATGTCTACGACGGATCGCCCACTCCGGTGGTGGCGTTCATGGCATCTGGCGTGAAGGCTGCAGGCTTTGCGTCGCTGTTGCGCATTCTCTCCACCGCCCTCTCCAGCCAGGTCGACGACTGGCTTTTCCCACTCGAGGTCATCGCTGCGCTGACACTGGTCGTTGGTTCGGTGAGCGCCATCGTGCAGACCGATGTGAAACGTACGCTCGCCTACTCATCGATCGGCCACGCCGGTTTCCTTTTGCTCGGAGTACTTTCGGCTTCGGAGCGTGGAACGTCTGCAACGTTGTTCTACCTCTTCGTCTACGCCTTCCTCGTCAGCGGAACCATGGCTGCGCTTACGTTGACCAGCGGCGAGGGCGACAGCGACTTCGCGTTCGAGTCGCTTCGGGGCCTCGGTCGTCGCAAGCCAATCCTTGCGTTTGCAATGATGATCTTCCTGTTCGCCCAAGCCGGAATACCGTTCACGAGTGGCTTCAACGCGAAGTTCGGTGTGATCGCCGCAGCGGTCGATGCGGAGCGCTACTGGGTAGCCATCGTTGCGGTGTTCGCCGCCGTCATTGGAGCGTTCCTCTATCTCAAGATCCTCGTGCAGATGTTCCTCGAAGACCCCGACGAGGATGCCCCGAGCGTCTCCATTCCTGCTCCGGTCGGTGTTGTCCTCGCAGGGGCGGTATTCGTAACGATTCTGTTCGGCATCTTCCCCGGTCTCTTGGACGGCTTTGCCCAGGACGCGCTGGTCCAACTCACGACCGGGCAGTAGCTGGTGAGCCTCTCGCGTGATGAGGCCCGAGAAGTTGCTGCGGTAGCTATCGCCCTCACGATCGTCCTTCGATGGATTGCGGGGGTCTTTCAGGCAATCGATGAGCTCACTGGACAGTTCACGCTGCGCTCGGTGCTCGGTCGCTTTACCGCCCCCGTGGGGGCCACGATGGGCATGCTCACGCTCGCACTTGCGTTGTTGATCGTGTTGTCACCGGCTGGAAGTATCGAGAAGCGCACGTTCAAGTTTGCCGAATGGCTTGGAGCAGCGTGTGCTGTATTCGGGGTGCTTTCGGTGCTCAACAGCCTTGTCTTCGGCTTTGGGAGCATCATTGGCCGAGTATGGTTCGCTGCCCTCAATGGGTTTGCTGCGGTCATCCTGGGCGCTGCAGCATGGTGGATTCTCTCCTCATTCGACGCCGAACGCTCCGGCTAGGGCACGGGCCCTCGGCGTTTGCCGAAACGCTCCCGGTGAGGGCGCGAAAAAGCCCTCGGTGTTACCGAGGGCCCGTCCGTTGGTTCTACTTGT